>NZ_CP022262.1:427500-495000 GCF_003119195.2 Azospirillum baldaniorum
GAGGGAAAGGTGAAAAGCACCCCGACGAGGGGAGTGAAACAGTTCCTGAAACCGGATGCCTACAAGCAGTCGGAGCGGCCTTGCGCCGTGACGGCGTACCTTTTGTATAATGGGTCAGCGACTTACAGTAAGCAGCGAGCTTAAGGCGATAGCCGGAGGCGCAGCGAAAGCGAGTCTGAACAGGGCGCTTGAGTTGCTTGCTGTAGACCCGAAACCCGGTGATCTAGCCATGGGCAGGTTGAAGGTGCGGTAACACGCACTGGAGGACCGAACTCACGCCTGTTGAAAAAGTCGGAGATGACCTGTGGCTAGGGGTGAAAGGCCAATCAAACCGGGAAATAGCTGGTTCTCCGCGAAAGCTATTTAGGTAGCGCGTCGGGCGATTGCCCACGGGGGTAGAGCACTGGATGGGCTAGGGGGCCTCGCGGCTTACCAAACCTAACCAAACTCCGAATACCGTGGAGCACAGCCCGGCAGACAGACGGTGGGTGCTAAGGTCCATCGTCGAGAGGGAAACAGCCCAGACCGCCAGCTAAGGTCCCCAAATCACGGCTAAGTGGGAAAGGATGTGGGAAGGCCATGACAACCAGGAGGTTGGCTTAGAAGCAGCCATCCTTTAAAGAAAGCGTAATAGCTCACTGGTCTAGTTAAGCCGGCCTGCGCCGAAAATGTATCGGGGCTCAAGCCGTGTACCGAAGCTGCGGATGTGATCTTTAGATCACGTGGTAGCGGAGCGTTCCGTAAGCCTGCGAAGGGTCCCCGCGAGGGTGCCTGGAGGTATCGGAAGTGAGAATGCTGACATGAGTAGCGACAAACAGTGTGAGAAACACTGTCGCCGAAAGTCCAAGGGTTCCTGCGCAAGGTTAATCCACGCAGGGTGAGCCGGCCCCTAAGGCGAGGCCGAAAGGCGTAGTCGATGGGAACCACGTTAATATTCGTGGGCCAGCGGGTGTGTGACGAATGGGAAAGCGTGTCGGGCCTTATCGGATTGGCCCGGCTGGGGACCCGTTCCAGGAAACAGCCCCCGCATCAGACCGTACCCCAAACCGACACAGGTGGACTGGTAGAGCATACCCAGGCGCTTGAGAGAATGGTGTTGAAGGAACTCGGCAAATTGCCCTCGTAACTTCGGAAGAAGAGGGCCCCGTTGTGGCGCAAGCCATGGCGGGGGGCACAGACCAGGGGGTGGCGACTGTTTACTAAAAACACAGGGCTCTGCGAAGCCGTACAAGGCGACGTATAGGGTCTGACGCCTGCCCGGTGCCGGAAGGTTAAGAGGAGGGGTTCACGCTCCGAATTGAAGCCCCGGTAAACGGCGGCCGTAACTATAACGGTCCTAAGGTAGCGAAATTCCTTGTCGGGTAAGTTCCGACCTGCACGAATGGCGTAACGACTTCCCCGCTGTCTCCAACACCAACTCAGCGAAATTGAACTCTCCGTGAAGATGCGGAGTACCCGCGGTCAGACGGAAAGACCCCGTGCACCTTTACTACAGCTTTGCAGTGGTGCTAGGGATCTCATGTGTAGGATAGGTGGGAGGCTAGGAAGCCCGGGCGCCAGCTCGGGTGGAGCCATCCTTGAAATACCACCCTTGAGGTCTCTGGCATCTAACCGCGCTCCGTTCATCCGGAGCCGGGACCCTGCATGGCGGGTAGTTTGACTGGGGCGGTCGCCTCCCAAAGTGTAACGGAGGCGCGCGATGGTGGGCTCAGAGCGGTCGGAAATCGCTCGACGAGTGCAATGGCATAAGCCCGCCTGACTGCAAGACAGACAAGTCGAGCAGAGACGAAAGTCGGCCATAGTGATCCGGTGGTTCCATGTGGACGGGCCATCGCTCAACGGATAAAAGGTACGCCGGGGATAACAGGCTGATGACTCCCAAGAGTCCATATCGACGGAGTCGTTTGGCACCTCGATGTCGGCTCATCACATCCTGGGGCTGGAGCAGGTCCCAAGGGTTCGGCTGTTCGCCGATTAAAGTGGTACGTGAGCTGGGTTTAGAACGTCGTGAGACAGTTCGGTCCCTATCTGCCGTGGGTGTCGGAGTTTTGCGAGGATCTGTCCCTAGTACGAGAGGACCGGGATGGACATACCTCTGGTGCACCGGTTGTCACGCCAGTGGCATGGCCGGGTAGCTAAGTATGGACGGGATAACCGCTGAAAGCATCTAAGCGGGAAACCCACCTCTAAACCAGAACTCCCTTGAGAGCCGTGACAGACCATCACGTCGATAGGAGGCATGTGGACGGGCGGCAACGCCTGAAGCTGAGCCTTACTAATCGCTCGATCGGCTTGATCCTTCCCAGCAGGATGCCCGCGCGCAGCGGCAAGCCCTGGACGCACGAGCCAACACCGCAAGTACAAGATTGCAAAACGTCCTCGATCAAACAAAACCTCTGCCGTCCCTGTCCGGATGGTTCGCGTGTGCCTTGGTGACCTGGTGGTCATGGCGGGGCTCCCAACACCCGATCCCATTCCGAACTCGGCCGTGAAACGCCTCAGCGCCGATGGTACTGCGTCTTAAGACGTGGGAGAGTAGGTCGCCGCCAGGTCACCACGGCACACGCCAAACCAAAACGGACGTGGACGCAGAAGGCTTCCAGCACACTTGACAATCGTCGTCGCACTGCCGGTTCCCAGCAGCCCAACACCCGCGGGGTGGAGCAGCCCGGTAGCTCGTCAGGCTCATAACCTGAAGGTCGCAGGTTCAAATCCTGCCCCCGCAACCAAATCAGCCAGCAATCCCAAGGGGTTGCTGGCTTTTTCGTGTCTGGCGGTTTGGTGCCTGAATTCTGTGTCCGCAAGGTGTCCGTATCGAAGGTGGTGGCCGGTGCAGCCGAGAGAGGGTCGGTGCTCTTTTTCGGCGGGGGAGGGGGGCCGGAACACCGGAACACCCAGAACACCGCGAACACGGCCTGCACGACACTGGCGTCAGGCGAGCGGCTCGCCGGGGTGCAGGGAGACAATGGTCCGCGTGCTGCCGTCCTCGAACAGGTATGTCCAGCGCCGCTCCCCTTCTTTCATCCGCTCGGCAGCGGCCTTGAACACGTTGACGGAGGCGAGGCGCTCGCCGAGGTAGCCGCGGATCGTCATCACCAGCCCGGAGCGCTCCATGGTGTAGCGCTCCGGCTGGACCGGTCTGCAACCCGGTAGCCGGTCCGACGGCTTTGTCGAACGCCTTATCGGCCAGCTTCGGGCTGGTCTCCTTCTCGGCGAAATCCTCCACCTTCGGCGGCATACGGTGCTCCTTGTTTCAGCCGCGAAAGCTATGGTGCTCCTGCCGTCTCCAAGCAAGCGTGTTCGGGAACACTGGAACACTGGAACACCGGCGGCACGGGACGGGGTGAGGTGCTTGACGTGCCGCTCGCTCCCAGTGCCTGCATGCCTCGCTAGTTCGTCGGCGTAGACGATAGCCGCGAATCGGCTATCGTCGTCACATCAATAACCGCGCGGGAGATTACTCCTCCTCGAACCCTTGGCTGGCAAACTTCAGCGTTCGGCAGTTTTCCGTCACTGTCCGCACCAAGTGGTCGGAGGCGCCGTCGGGCAGGCGGGCTTCAATCTCCAGGGTCACCGTCACCTCGCTACCGACGACGCCGACCAAGTGGGCGATGATCTCGTTGGCGATTTCACCGGCATCCCGGCCAGCCCGCATGGCATTGAGCGAGACGGTGCCGTGGAAGCGGCGGAGCGGACGCGGTACGGCGGAGCCGGAGGGGTTCCCGTCCCCACCAGCAGCCCCGGTCGGCGTGCTGCTGGCTGACGGCTCTCCCGGTGTGCCGCCGGTCGTGCCCGCCTGAGGAATGGCTGCGGCTTCCGCCGCTTGCTGGGCCTGGGCCACCTCGGCCTTGACCAACAAGCCGTCCAGGTTGTCAGGGGACAGGGTAAGCTGCTTGCCGCAGCGCAGGCCGCGGTACCTTTTCGCCGTCTCGTCATAGCTGTCGGCGTAGGCGAAGGAATCCTGACTCCACAGCAGCAGGCCGAGACCATCTTGGACAGCAGCGGTCAGCACCGAGGAATCCTTCAGGCGCGGCAGATAGACGTAGCGGGCGAAATCCTCGGCCAGTTGCCGGATGCTGACATGATCGCCGCGCCACAGGGGAATGCGGTCCAGTTCCATGCGCAGCCGGGTTCCCGCCAGCGACGGCACCAGAAGCTCCTCGTTGCGCAGCTTCTTGGATGCCCGCACGGCCAGCGCGTCCTGACCGGACAGGCGCAGCGCCTGCCATTCCACGGCAGCCTGGGGGGAGGTCTGCACCGGCACCAGCAGCCACTGATAGGCTTCCGGCATCCGCGCAGCCACAGTACTGTCCGCCGTTTTCATCTGGGTCTCGGCTTGGCGCACCTGATGGGGGTCCAGGTTCAGTTCCAGCTTCTCGTCCAGGATCGAGGCCCAGGCCACGTAGCGGCGCATCGCCTCGTCCAGATCCTGCAAGCGGGTCTGATCGACGGCTAGGAAGGTGAGGCTGTTCCGGAACAGCCGCGGCGAGTTGCCGCGCGATTCCAGAATGGCCTTGGCCGCCGCCTCGGCCTTGTTGCCCGCGTCCTTGCTGTAGGGGAACTCCGTCGACAGCACCACCAGCCGTGCGTCCACGTCGTCGGGAACGTCGGCGCCGGATTGTGGCAGGGGGTGGACCCGACAGAAGTCGCCTATGGATTTCAAGTCGATCCGCAATCGCCTCTCGATCTCGGCCACCACTTGGTCGGGGTAGCGCTTCAACTGCTCGGCCCGGTCCTCGGCCATCTTGGTGACGGTGGGCTGGGTCGAATACCAGTAGCGGGCGCCGTCCTGGTACAAGTAGGTGGCCGCCGTAGCGAGCCGCCGCAGCGCATCGCCGAACAGCGACGGCGCTTCGCCCGGCATGACGCAGCCCAGCTTGATCCGGCGGTCTTCGATGCCGCGGTTGGCAGCCGTGGAGGTGGGGGCCGACCCCAGATAGAGGGTACGGGCCACCCGGCGGGTGGCGGCGAACTTGCCCAGGTTGGGCACGTCGCCGTCGATGCGCAGCGGCAGCGCGCTGGGGCCGTCCACGTCCTTCTCGATGATCGGCTTCCAGGTGTCGGACAGGTAGCGGGTCAGTTCGTCTCGGACGCGGGGATCGTCGATGGGCAGGTTGCCCGGCATGATCATGGGATTGCGGTCGCCCTTCTCCCACAGGCTATGGATCACCGCCGCCATCAGGCGCAGCACGCCGCGCGTGCGCTGGAACTTGGGCTGGGTGGACCAGTCGGTGTAGAGGCGGTCGAACACCTCGGGGTGGATGGGATAGGCGGCCCGGAGGCGGTTCTCGTAGTCGGAGTCCCGGCACTCCGGCGGGAACTCCTGATGCTGCCCCTGATACAGATCGTGGAACTTCCGCGCCACTGTATCGCGAGACACGAACTGGGACCTCTCAAGCAGCGGCTCGAACAGGCGGCGACGGACGATCTCGAAGCCTTCCTCGGTGCTGGCCGGTGCCCATGATGATTCCACGCGGCCGATGACGTTGCGCAGACGGGCGAGTGCGGCGCGGCCCCGTTCGCCGCCCACTTCCTCGTCGTCGCCAACGGCGTGAGGCGAGATGGCCGTGTCCGAGGCCGGAAGGCTGATCACCAGCAGGCAGTGCTTGGCGAGCTTGGCGGCTTCTGTAAGGGCCTGAGCGAAGGTGAAATGGGTCTCGAAGCTGCCGCCCGGCAAATCGGGATCGTCGTGAAGCTGGCGGGCATAGGCTACCCACTCGTCGATCAGGATCAGGCTGGGGCCGAACTCGTTCATCAACTCGCGCAACACGTCGCCGGGGCTGGTGGCGCGCTCGTCGTCGGCCCGTACCCGCGCGAACGCCCTGGCACCGCCAAGCTGCCAAGCCAGTTCGCCCCACAGCGTCCGCACCACAGTGCCGTCGGGCTTCACGCTAGGATTGCCGGGGGAAATCTTGTTCCCCACCAGCACCACCCGTGCGACCTTCTCCGGCAGCTTGGTGATTTCGGCCTCGGCCAGGATGGCATCTACGCCCAGCAGGTCGCCCGGCGGAGTGCCGGACACCAGATGGTAGAGCGCCAGCATGGAGTGGGTTTTGCCGCCGCCGAAATTGGTCTGCAACTGCACCACCGGGTCGCCGCCCTGCCCGGACAGCCGCAGCGCTGCGCCCTTCAGCAAGGTCTTCAGGCTTTCGGTCAGATAGGTGCGGCGGAAGAACTCCGCCGGGTTCCTGTATTCGTCCGAGCCTTCGCCCAGATGCACCTGCCACAGGTCGGCGGCGAATTCCGCCTGCTGGTAGCGCCCGCTGGCGACATCCTTGTGCGGAGCCACCACCTCGCGCCACGGGGTCAGGCTGCCGGTGACCTGGCTTTCAATGGCGGTGCCCGCGCCCTTGCGCCGCTCGGATCGGGCCTGCTCCTCGAAGATCAGGCGGCGCAGTTCCATCTTCATCCTGCCCACTTCGTCCGCCTGGGAGGCGGAAACAGCGGTCAGCAGGCGGGCGATGGAGTCGAGCGCGCGGTCGGTGTCGTCGCCGGAGAAGGGCTCCTGGTGCGCCCATTTGTTGCGATGGCCGCGGATCTCACCCACCAGTCCCCGCTCGGCGGGGCCGAGGGTGTTGCGGAACACCTCGTTCCAGGCTTCCCACATCAGCTTCAGCAGCAGCGCGGCATCCCACTGGGTGATCGGCCTGTTGCGGGCGAGCGGATCATCGGCGAAGGCGCGCACCGCCGGAACCTGGATGTTGCGCTTCAGCGCAGCCTCGATCTCGCGTTCGACGAACGGCCCCAATCCGGCCTTGAGGAGGTCGAGTGCCTTGGCAAGGCGGTCCTGGTTGGTCATCGCCATGATGGTCAGTCCGTGGGCAGAAGGGAGCGCAGCAGCGGAAGAAGGTCGGGGATTTCCTCGGTCACCGTCTTCCACAGGATGTCGTGGTCGATGTCGAAATAGGCGTGGATCAGCCGGTTGCGCATGGCGACGATAGCGGACCAGGGCACCGTCGGTGCTCCGGCCCGCGTGTCGGGTGAAATTCTGGATGCCGCCTCGCCGACGATTTCGACGGCGCGCACCAGGGCGAAGCGCAGCATCTCGTCGCCGTCCAGGTCAGCGCGCTGGCGACCGGTGATGAAGCGCAGGGCGCTTTCCCCCGCCTCGATCATGTGGCGGATGCGAAAGAGGTCATCGGGCTTCATATTGAACCTCGGCCATCCGCACCACCTCGTCGCGGAAGTAGCGGCTCAAGTCCTGGGCGGTGCGCAGATCGACCTTGCGCCCGCCCACCAGCGGCGACAGTTCGATCTCGATCCGCGCCATCGTCAGCAGGCCGGGCTTGGCCTCCGGCTCGAATTCCACCAGCAGGTCCACATCGCTGTCGTGTCGATTGCTGCCCTTGAGCATCGAGCCGAACAGGGCCAGTCGCCGGATGCGGTGGCGGCGGCAGACCGAAGCCAGGGCGGCATCGTCGGGGAAGAGGCGGGTGGGCATGGCTCCTCCTTACAGCAGCGCGCCCTGGGCGGGCGTCTCGGGTTGCACCTCACGCGACAGGCGCAGGATTTCCGGCCAGCTTTGCACTAGGCCGTTGTAGGACATGGCTTCCGCCGCCCGCTTCTTGCGTTCACACAGGGTATAGAGACGGTAGGCGAGTTCGCGGGCGACCTCGGCCTTTGAGCCGAGGACAGCCACGAGTCGGGCCGCCGCCGCCTCGCCGTCGGCTTCCAGCACACGGATCAAGTGGTGGACCATCTCCCAGACCGTCAGGCGTGTGTCCTCGGCCGGGTCCCAGTCGTAGGGCAGATCGGCCGGACGGAACAGCCGCACCTTGCTGCCCTTAGACAACAGGATTTTCGTTTCTTCAAGACCACGGACACTGGTGTTCTTGGCTTTGGACAGGGTTTCCGCGTCGCCATAAGCGCCGTCGTTGAAGCCCACGTGCTCGAACCAAGTCAGCGCCCAGCGGGTGTCGGAGTCGAAATCGCCCTCCTGCTCGGCTAGGGCCTCGTCCAGCACCTCGTTGATTAGGGCCAGGGCGTCGCGCACCGACACCGGCTTGCCCTCGGCGTCCAGCACCTTGGAATAGCGGGTATAGACCGCCATCCCTGGGCCGATAGCCGATTGCGCCAAGTCCACCGGCGCAATGTTGCCACGCTGGAGATGCGCGAGGGCAGCGGGAAGTTCGGCCTTCAGTACGTTGCGGAACTCGCGCTTGGTGGCGGTGGGAGCGCTTTCGGGCCGCTGACGGCAGACCAGGATGATAGAGGACGCTAAGGCGTTGGTGCCGCGTCCAATGTTTCGAGTTGCCAATTCGGACCGCATGGGCCAAGTGCCGCTGACGGCGAATCCGGCGCGGATGACAGCATCCAGGAAGGTTTCCCAGCCTGTACTCGCAGTTCCGGCGTCGCTGGCGGTTTCCGACTGCTTGAAGGCGTAATAGATGGTGACCGGAAAGGCGGGATGGGCTTGTTCAGCCAAACGGTGCATAGCTGCCGTCATCCCGGTCAGGAAGAAGGTCTCAGCCGCCTCCTTGCCGCCATGGCGATAGGGGGTCGCCACAAGTTCCTCGGCCTTGGGCACTGCCAGGGTGGAGAACAGGTCGGGGAAGACCGGACGCAGGGTGCGGCGCAGCCAGACATAGAAGAAGTCGGACAAGTCGGCGTAACCGATGTTGTCGTAGTAGGGTGGGTCTGTGGATATAACGCGGGCATTGCTAGTCGTTTGGGTTTGCGCGTCGCTCTGCGTTGCCTTTCCGCCAGCGCAATCTATAAATTTGTCTAGCACTTCGCACAATGAGTGCGTTGTGCCGTAAAAATCTCCGCCTGCACCTGAAAAGGGATTGGTTTCAACATAATCCCAAGTCATCGGCAGTGCCTGTCTGCCAAACGTTCCGCGCATACGGTCCATTCGGCTTTCCCAGACGCACAAAGATGAGTTGCGATCAGTGGCCTTACTTACGGAGAATCCGCAGTATACAGCTACAGCGTCAGCATAGGCGGTGGCTCCTGCGCCGCCATCGGCGAGGGGCTTGCTGTCGTCGAGGCGTCCGGCGGTCATGGCGTCAGACTTAATCCGCTCCCGCGCCTCCTGTACCAAATCCGAAAACGTCGTCAGCGCCACCAGTTGGCGCGGGGTGAACAGGTCGCCGTAGGTGGTCAGGCCGTACTGAACGGTCCAGAAGTTGCGGGGATCATTCGGCAAACTGGTTTCCGGCTTCCAATCGGGTACCGCTTTGGTCGCCAAGTTCTCCATTTCAACGGTGGGCGACAGATAGATGCGGCCCCGGTCTCCTTCGGCGACAATCGCCATCAGCCGCGCCCCCATCCGACCGGCTTGGCCTTCCCCCTTGATGTAGTCGGGCGTAATCGGCGAACCCGACATCACACATTGGAAATTGGCCCCCCGCCCCAGCTTGGTGCCGTTCTTCGCCGCCTCGGCGTCCCTCGGCTTGCCGACCTTGACGGCGAAGCGATAGCCGCCGCTCTCGATTACCGGCTCGACGAAGGCATCCTTGCCCGTTTTGGTGGACAGTATGAAGGTGGAAGCCAGCGGCACATCCACGTCACGGAAGGCGGGGTTCGGGCTTTTCACCGTGCGCGCCCACAGCCAAGCGATGACGGTCAACCGGCGGCCCACCATCCGCGCCAAGTCGGGCCGCTCGGCGGCCACCTCCGCCGTAATCTCGATCTTGGGATACAGGTGGCCGATGCGCTTTTCCGCCTCGTCCCGCATCCATTGGCCGTAATGGCGCACGTCCTCAGCCAGCCCTTGCGCCCCCTTGCCGTTCCATGTGCCGCCGCGCGCCAACTCCTCGCGGGATCGCGGGTTGACCGGCGGCAGCCCAGCGAATTTGGGTGGGATTTCGATCATTGCCTTATTGATCAGCACCGCCACCGGGTTGAGGTCGGTGGCGTACGACTCCAGCCCCAGCCGCTGCGCCTCCAGCGGCAGTGCGCCGCCGCCCGCGAAGGGGTCGTGGAAGCCGGGCAGCACATGGCGGTCGAACAATTCCCTTGCGCGCGGATGGTCGGCGTTCTCGGCGCAGGTCCGCCGCCAGCTTTGCCAGATTTCCGCGCGGGCCTGTTCCAGCACCGCCTCGTTGGTCGTGTTCTCCCATTTCACCAACGCCTTGATAATCTCGAACAGCCGGTCACGTTCCTTCTGCTGCGCATTGGTCGTGGGGAACAGGTCCGGCCACGACGACGGGTCATCCACTATCTGCGCGAAGATCACCGCCCGCGCCGCCGCCAAGGGCCGCCGTGCCCACCACAGATGCAGTGTGCTGGGATGCCCATGCCGAATCGACTTCTCCCGCGCGCTCTCCTGGTTGATGGCCTCCAGAGGCAGGGCGACTTCGATGAGCTTCTTGCGGGTTCTGACCGGCATGATACTAACCTTGATACGGAAGGGAGTTCAGATGCGTTTCGGCGACCATACCAAACTGCCAACGGAGAAGGGTGAAGAAGCGCGGCCAGCGATGCCCTGCGTCTATGGTCAAATGACGAGCCGCAAACTGCCGCTGTTTTTCAACCTTCTGTTCCGTTGAGAACGAGGATTCCCGCAGCTTCTTGAGCGTCGACTCAATCGGGCGATAGACGGACAGCCGTGCCTCTGCCAACCGCTGGCAATTCAGATTGAAGACGTCGATAGTCCTCTGAACCTTCTCGATTGGTATTCCCGCCTGTTCGCACCCGTTTTCGTCGGGCACAATTCTGATTTCATTTGGGCTTTGCTCAAATCGGAAGATGCGCGGAAATAGGGGCACCTCTTCCGGAGAGAGAACATGCCCATCGACGATGTCGTCTTTCTTGTTCTCGTCGCAACTCCTATTGTCGGGCAGCGGGGGGCGGTAACAGGCCGGATCGTTGTGATGTGTCTGCGTTCCGCCCTTGCAAGCCAACCAGAGGTTCTCCCACGTCAGGGCCCAGTTAACGGTTCCGGCATGGTCGCTTTTGGGATGGAAGTGGGCGATTTGCTCATTGTCGTCGGTCAGTGACAGTTCGCAATAGGCGCACAGACCACCTTGATCGCGCCGCGTCGCGTCGCGAACGTCACCATAGCAGGCATGATCGCGAAGCTCGTCCCACTTTGCCTGCGGATTGGCCGCACGGAACTCGGTCAGCTTGGGTGGCTCCGGGGTTGATTTCCGGCAATGCTTCACAGTCCCAGCTCCTTTTCCCAAAGCCGGTTCTTGATCGTGGTTTCGGCTTCGATGAGAGCCGGATCATCCGGTCCGATCAGAGACATCAGTTCCTGGCATTTTTCGCCCGCAGCTTCCAACTCTCCTCGATTGATCAAGGCAAAAAGTTCGTAGATCGCCTCTGCGTTCGGGTTGTCCGGCGGGCGTCCATCCGCTCCCATGACTTGGCGCATGACCTGCTGGCTCTCGGCGCCGTAGGTGCTGCCGTGAGGCATGTGGAGCTGCTGGTCTTTGATGATAGTGATGTTCCGGCGACGCACCGTGGTCAATACCTGTGGGCTGTGAGTCGTCACAATAATCTGCGTGTTGGGGAAGACATCCTGTAGGCTTGGAATGATCCGCTGCTGCCATTTGGGATGCAGATGCAGATCAATTTCGTCGATCAGCAGAATGCCAGGTGCCTCTAGCGGATTGTCCCAGTTCGGATGAGCCAGGGCGAGCCGTCGTGAGAAATCCAGGACAACCCCCAGAAGGTTCCGATATCCGTCGCTGAGCTGTGTCAAAGCCATGGACCGTGGGGCACCACTGCCATTTTCAAATTCCACCATTAGACTCGGGGGGTTTTCACCAAAGAATACCCGTTTCACATTTTCCAAAGTCTTGGAGATCGCTTGACGAATGGCCTTTAGATCAGGGTACTGGAAATCCTGTACCTCTTGAGTCCTCAGCTTTTCACGTAGTTCCTGGTTTTCACGCAAGTAGAACCACTGGCACATGGACTGATAGCTCGCGCCAGCGTCCATAGCGTCCTTGAACGCCAGTTGCCGCTCCAGCCTGAGTTTGAAGATGTCACCAAGGGGGGGCATTTCAGATATCCGGCGGGTTGCCCTGTAATACGCAACAACAGGGAAGGCAATCAGCGCCTTTGCCTCTTTTCGTGCCGCATCCCAAAGCGCTTTAAAGTAGCTGTTGAGATCGTCCGAACCACCCGATGAATAATTGAAATCATTTGGTGGCGCATACCGGATGTAATCCTGCCACACGAGAGCAGGATGGCCCTCCAACCGCTCGGCCGTCATGAAGCCGGTAACCGGGTAAAAGTCGGTCGCCCAGGCTCGGAAAAGAACATGATCCTTCCGCCCCGACATCTGATCCGACGCTCCAGGCGCGATGTGGATGTCCGACGGGCGAAGGGCCGTCTGCTGAGCCTGCCGCTGCCGTTTGCCGCCGCCGCCATTCGCCGCCACGACGTCATAGAGCGCGATCGCGATAGCATCCAGGATGGTGGTCTTGCCTGCCGCGTTCACGCCGACCAGGACATTCACGTCGGGCTGAAGCGATACCGTCAGGCTCTCGAAACAGCGAAAGTTGGTGATCTCGATCCTGGATAGTTTCATGACGGCTTACCCGCTTTCGCAATCAATTCGGCAAAGCTGTAGTTCACGCTGGTGACGCCGAAATCCGGCTCACGGCTGAACGGCTGGCGGATGTAGTGGACACGGTGGCCGGGACCGTCGAACTCGACCACCGCCAGGATGAAGTCGTCGGGCTTGTTCAGCGAGGTGAGGATTTCGTTACGGGTCACCGTAATGGTATTGGCCCCGGTGACGCGGCCCTTGACCTCGATGAATCGCAGGCGTCCGGTTCCGGGCACCCGGCTTTCGATGTCGTAACCCAGCTTCTCGAATTCGCGGTCGGTCGGCTCGAAGCCCAAACCGCGCTCGATCTCCATGATGATGTCGCGTGCTCGCGCGGCGGCGGCCATGGTGTCTACCGGCTGCGATGGCTGGTGCATGGTCTTGCCGGTGATGGCGTTCAACAGCCCAATCGGTACCACCAGCAGGCCGCCCAACACCACGGGGGGCAGGGGCGACATCTGGCGTTCCTGCTTTATCTCGTCCAGGCGCTTTTCCAGCCGGGCCTGAAGCGCGTCGGCGCGCTTCCTGGCCTCACCGGAATTGAGGTTGGCGTTGGTCTTGCCCGCCTGTTCCTGCAGCTTCAGTTGCTCGGCGCGGTGATCCCAGTACGTGATCTCCTTGGTCAGGCGGTCCTTCACCGCCGCCTCGGTCTTGGTCAGCAGGGCCAGCTTGCGGTCCTTCACCTCTGCCAGATGCTCGGGCACCACGGTGCCGACGGCGTGGCCGATGGCCTGGGCCTCTAGGCCGGGTCCGATCCAGGCGCATTCGGGGCGGGCCAGGATGGCGTCCGCATTCGGCTCCCCGTCCTTCAGCGGACGGAAGTCCAGGTAGGGAGCATGGCGCAGGGGACGGGTGGTCCCGGCCTCGTCGATCTCCACGTACAGCATGCGTTTGGAGACAACGCGCCGCTCGCCGCCCCTCGTCACTGCGCCGTCCTGGATGGCGTGTTCCAGGGTGAACAAGAGGCGGGGCCGGGTGCCAAAGTCGCGTTCGTCGACCAGGATGGTTCCCCGCCGCAACAGGTCGCGGTGACGTTCCAGGGTGAGGTCGATGACTGAATCCAGCAGAGGGTGGCCGGGGCAGACGAAGGCAGCCAGGGGCTGCCCCATGGGGGCCACCAGTTCCTTTTCGAAGGCGATACGCTCGTAGCGCGGCAACACCGGTTCGCCGATGCCGATCAGCCGGTCGCGGTTGCGGATGGGGGCCGGGACGTGGGTGATCTCGTAGCGGCGCGGCTCGCGCTGCTTGGTGGCGCCGCCCAGACGACGGAACGCCTCCATGAAGAAGGACTCGATGTAGTGGGGTTGCAGGCGTCGGGCCTCGGCCCGCTCCATCTCCTCGCGGATGCGGTTGACCCGGCTTACGTCCATGCTGTCCTGGACCAGTGCCCCATCCTCCAGCAAGCCGCACAGGTGCTCGCGGTTGACGGCGTCGTCGATGACCTGATCCAGGCGAGCGCGCACCTCGGGCTGTTCGCCATAGCGGATGGCGTCGATAAGCAGTTCCCGAAGGGGCCTGCCGTCGAACTGGAGTTTGCCCAACACGTCGAACACTTGGCCGCCCAGGGCGCGGCGGGCCTGCTCCAGCTTCTCCAGCAGCTTGCTGTAGACATCGCCCTCGCGCGTTTCCTCGGCGACCAAGTTCCACAGGTGGCAGACCTCGGTCTGGCCGATGCGGTGAATGCGCCCGAAGCGTTGTTCCAGCCGGTTGGGGTTCCAGGGCAGGTCATAGTTGACCATGAGGTGGGCGCGCTGGAGATTGATGCCCTCACCCGCCGCGTCAGTGGCGAGCAGCACCTTCACCTCGGGATCGTGCTTGAAGGCTTCCTCGGCCTTCTTGCGCTCCTCGCGGCCCAGGCCGCCGTGGATCGCCACCACAGCCTCCTTCCGGCCCAGCAGGGTGGTGATGCGGCCTTCGAGGTAGTTCAGCGTGTCACGGTGCTCGGTGAATAGCACCAACTTCTGGCGTGGAGACGGGGAAGGCTTGGGAATGGCCGGGACGCCCGCGTCATAGGGTTCGGCGTCCTCTGCGAAGCCGTTGGCGATGAGCGCGGGGGTGAAGATCTCGGACAACAGGCTCGCCAGTTCGCGCCACTTCTTGTCCTCGCCGCTGCGGCGGATGGACAGCGCCAGAGCCTCCAGCCGCTTCAGGGTGTCGATCTCGATCTTGAGTTCGCCGATGCTGCGGGCGGCGGTGGCCTGATCGAGGATTTCTTCCTCGGCGGCCTGCACCTCGTTGTCGGGGGCGTCGTCCAGATCCTCCACGTCGTCGGCGTCGAGCATCCGCCCGGTGGACAGCATGGCCCCGATTTCGGCCCCGCGCTGAAGGATTTCCATCTCGCGCAGGCGGCTTTCCAACCGCTCGCGGCGGCGGCGAAGCGACTGGTAGATGGCTTCCGGCGAGGAGGCGAGGCGACGTTGCAGGATGGTCAGCGCGAAGCCGACGGTGCCCGCCCGCTTGTCGTTTTGCAGCGCATCGGCGCGGTTGAACTCCTCCCGGACGTAATCGCTGACCTCTCGATACAGCCGGGCTTCGGAGTCGGACAGCTTGTAGGGCACGGTGTAGGCGATGCGTTCGGGGAACAACGGCTTGCCGTCGAATTTCAGCAGCCTTTCCTTGACCATCCGGCGCATCAAGTCGGACACGTCGGCGGTGTGGGTGCCGTCTCGGAAGCGGCCCTCGAAGCGGTCGCCGTCCAGGAGCGCCATGAATAGCTGGAAGTCCTCCTCCTTGCCGTTGTGCGGGGTGGCCGTCATCAGCAGGAAGTGCCGGGTCAGCGAGGACAGCATCTGCCCCAGGCGGTAGCGCTTGGTGTACTTAACCTCGCCCCCGAAGAACGTGGCGGACAGCTTGTGGGCCTCGTCGCATACCACAAGGTCCCAGCGACAGTCGGGCGCTTGCAGCTTCTGCTGCACGTCCTCGTCGCGCGAGAGCTTGTCCAAGCGGGCAATGACGAGGTTGTTCTCCAGGAACCAGTTGCCGGTGCGGGCCGCCTCCAGCTTGTCGTTGGTCAGAATCTCGAATGGAAGCTGAAAGCGCCGATAAAGCTCGTCCTGCCATTGCTCGGCCAGGCTGCCGGGGCAGACCACCAGACAACGCTGGAGGTCACCGCGCACGATCAGTTCCTTCATCAGCAGCCCGGCCATGATGGTCTTGCCCGCGCCGGGGTCGTCGGCCAACAGGAAGCGCAGAGGCTGGCGCGGCAACATGGATTCATAGACGGCGGTGATCTGGTGCGGCAGCGGCTCCACCACCGAGGTGTGGACGGCCAGCACCGGGTCGAACAGATGGGCCAAGCGAATGCGTTGTGCCTCGGAGACCAGCCGGAAGAGGCCGCCATCGCCGTCGAACGACCATGGCCTGCCTGCCGTCGCCACCTCGA
The DNA here is from genome assembly GCF_003119195.2 of Azospirillum baldaniorum. Classification (NCBI taxonomy): domain Bacteria; kingdom Pseudomonadati; phylum Pseudomonadota; class Alphaproteobacteria; order Rhodospirillales; family Azospirillaceae; genus Azospirillum; species Azospirillum baldaniorum. The sequence continues at coordinate 443,388 of NZ_CP022262.1, forward strand.
TCCGCTCCTCGTCGTGGCGGTAGAGCAATTCGTTGGCGACCTTACCTTCCGGCGTCTTGTAGGTCAGTTCCACGGCGGCGGAGCCGTGCCACTGGACATTGACCACCGTCACCAGCCCGTTGGGCAGGATGCCACGCACCGAGGCGTTGGGGGTCAGGTCTTCCAGGCGGGCCATCAGACGCTTTCCTCCCGCTTGTGGGTGAGGCTGTCCACCTCGTCCCGGTTGATCAGCACGATATGCTGGTCCTGTGGGCGTCGGGCGTCGGGGGCGGTATCCAGCCCCAGCCGCTTCAGAGCGTAGTACAGCAGCGCCCGGCGTACCCGCACTTTGGACTTGCCCTCGGTCATACCGTAATCGAGCGCGATGGTCCTTTGCTGCGACGGTGACAAGCCAGGATGGGGGGCGATCTCCAGGACCACGTCCTCAATCCAGTCCAGGTCGGCGTTGCCATCGGCGGTCGCTGGTCGGATGGCCCTGGTCTCCAGGATGCGGGACAGGACAAAATCCTTGAAGGTGTCATCGCCTTCGGAATGAGCGCGGGCATGCCAGCGGAAGCCGTCGAAGCCGATGGCGTGGGGGGCGATCCAACGCCACCGCGGCTCAGGCTGGCTCATCGACTGGTACAGGATTTCCAGGGCCTCCCCGCGCCGGATGGCGGCGATCACAGCGCGCAGCACCTTGGGATTGACGGAGCGCACCAAGGCGGGCGTCGCCCCCAAGCCGGGAAGCTGGCCGATCCAGGTTTCCCCCTGATCGAGGATGCCATCCGACACGGAACGAAGCTGGGCGAGGTAACGGTCGGCATCGGGAGAGAGGAAACGGGGCGAGAAGTCAGGCCCACGCACGTAGGCTTTGGCACTCTTGTCGTAGGCCATGTTGGCTGGAGCGATGTCCAGGTAGCGGTTGAGGTCGGTGGACGCCTGCGGTATCGACACGCCGAAGGCGTTTACGATGTCACTGCGGTTGACGTGGCCTTCCCAGAACAGCCGGAATTCGATGAATTCCAACCGCCGCTTAATGCCCCACCTCAGGTTCGTCCGCCCTTCGTCCATTACTCCTCACGACCGGAACAGCAACTGATTCGGTAAAGTTTCTATACCGTCACCGGGGTGGCGTCAATCAGCGTTCGGACAATCCGAGGTATATCCCCATACTCGTCTTTTATGGTTGGGGAAGCATTCCAGGAGGCGCCTTGGGTCTCTTTGAAGCCTTTGTCAATCTCGCTCGCCAGCGGAGTGTGGGTCGCGTCGAACAGGGAGCATGCAGGCCAGGGCCGCAGTGACCGAGGTGCTAACGGCGCAGGCCGACCTAGGGTCTGGGAACGCTGGTGAAGAACCTACTTGGCGGCCTTGTGGAATCGACGGATTCCGCAAGGCCGCCGGGCCGACGATGGCGTGCGGGTCCGTGCCTTGCAAAACCCTGTCGCACAATTGCTGAGGGGCGTGAGCCTTTCTGCAAGGAGAAGCGACATGAAGCTGGGTTACTGCCGGGTCAGCACCGACGATCAGCACCTTGATGCCCAGCGCGCCGCGCTGACGGCCGCCGGGGTCGAACGCATCTATGAGGAGAAGGAGTCTGGTGGCCGTTGGGACCGGCCCGTCCTGCACGAACTCCTTCGCTCGCTCCGCCCTGGCGATGAGGTCCTGGTAGTCCGCCTCGACCGGCTATCCCGCTCCGTCCGGGACACGCTGACAATCCTGGAACGCATTGGCGAGACGGGCGCCGGTTTCCGGTCGCTCACCGAAGGCATCGAGACGGTGAGCCCGGCGGGCAGGATGCTGACCACCATGCTGGCCGCGTTTGCCGAGTACGAGCGCGCCATCCTGCGCCAGAGGACCCGCGACGGGCTGGCTGCCGCCAAACGTCGGGGAAGTTGCCTGGGGCGGCGTCCGAAGCTGTCGGCGGTCCAGCGGCAGGCCGTCGTCCAGAATGTGACCGCCGGTACCTGGACACGGGCGGAGGCGGCCCGCATCATGGACGTAGACCCGGCGACGATCACGCGCGTAATGGTGAGCGCCGTGGCAGCCTGACCGCTCTTCCTGCCGGTGTTCCTGGTGTTCCGAGTGTTCCGGTGTTCTCTCATCAGCACACCGGCACACCGGGAACAGAGGGAACACCCTTGTTGAGCGCTACCGAAGATTAGGGTGCCGCCACCATGCTGATGGACATGTGTCTTGGTGCGCATAGGATTGCTCGAAAGCGGCCACCGGCATGAGGACAGAACGATGACGAAGGCGAGCCGGTCAATGGCGGTGCCGAAGGCGATGCAGGCGCGGTTCGAAGGAATCGTCGGCATCACGGATGGTTTCTGTGACCGTCACCTCGATACCGAGTACAAGGAACTTGCTCGTCGGATGACGGCGGCCCTATGCCGGAAGCGTCCGGCAAGCCGGTGACGTGGGCCAGCGGCATCATCTGGGCGCTCGGTCGGGTGAACTTCTTGTTGGACCCGTCCACACCGCCGTCGATGACCCTGGCCGAAGTGGCGAGCGCGTTCGGCGTCGGCGAGAGCACCGTCAGCGTCAAGGCCCGGACGATCATGGACCTGTTCGACCTACACCAGTTCCACCCCGACTGGACGCTGCCGCGGCTCGCCGAGTCGAACCCGTACATCTGGATGGCCGAGGTGAACGGGCTGCTGGTCGATTTGCGCGACATGCCGCGTGAGGTGCAGGTCATCGCCTACGAAAAGGGGATGATTCCCTACATTCCGGCTGACCGGCAGGCGTAGCGGTGCCGCGGCCTTTGGACGGCGCCCACCATTCTGTGGGTGTTCCAGTGTTCTCAGCCTCCGGAACACGGCACACGCAGAACACCGCCTTCAGCCCTCCATCTGCGGCGCCGCGCCCGCATCGATTAGCATCCTGCCCCACGCTCTCCATGTCGGCAGCAATTCGGTGATGGCGGCGGCGCAGAGCTCCGCCGACCCTTCGATGCGCCGTCCGAGCCCTCGTTCCTGATGCCGACGGCGCTGGTACTGGTGACGGCGAATCCGGGCCACCTCATCGACCCAGGCGTCGGCCCCAGCGACCGCGACTGAACGGAAATTGTCCGTGAGCTCGTCGTCCCCCTTGATGGTGTCGATGGTCTTCCGACGACACCAGCCGGGTTCCTTGGTGTGGTTGGATAGCAGCAGATCCCAGACCGCCCAGGCAAGCCGCCGGTCGCGCTGTCCGAACTCAAGATGCACGTGAGTGCCGAGTGTTCCTAATTGAACGGGAACACCATAGCATCCCTCCACTTTGCGTAATCTAACGCGATGCGATGCAAATCGATACAGGTTGCCCAAAAACGTTTCAGCAAACGTTGGCCTAGGTGTAAGCCAAACTGCTTCAGTGCGCTCGTAAACATACATAATCACGCGTCTACACGAGTAATTGATGGGCTCTGGTAACTAATTTTGTGCGTCTGCTCTGTAGGGTGAAATTTTCTGGGCTCCGCTGGCAAGTGCCTGCATCTATCTTCGAATACAAGTGAGGAAGGATAAGCAAGCCATGTCGTCTACCGACGACTGCTTGCCAGGGGGCTGCCGCCCCCGTGGACCCCGAAGGAGAGGTGAGATGGACACTACGGATGCATGGTGCTGCTGGCTTTTCGATGACATGGAGCGCCAGCTTGCAGAAGCGAGCGCTGCCGGACTGCCCGCCGATGGCCTTGCCTTGACGGCTGCCCACGTCCTCCATGGTCTCCGGATCGGTCTCCATGTTTGCGAGGCGCCGCGCCCGGTGATGGCGTTCTGGCTTCGCGAACTCGCGCATGCTGTCGAGAACAACACCCCCTACATGCCGGTGCTTGTCCTGCTGAATGCGGAGGAAGCTCCCCATGCCGGACGGGCCTGAAAGACGACTGCACGTTGTCAGCTTCCGGCTGACGGACACGGAGGCCGCCCACGTGGACGCGGCGGCCGCCGCGATGCGAACGCCGCGCTCGCGCCAGGACTGGTGCCGCGCTGCTGCCCTGCACCTCGCAAAGACGAAGGTGCCCGCTCCTCCGCCTCCGAGGCGGAATCCCGCGCGCCGCCTACCCAAGGCCGACACCCGGGCCTTGGCGGCTGTGCTCGGTGAGTTGGGCAAGATCGGCAGCAACGTCAACCAGATCGCAAGGATCGCGAACTTGACCAAGCGCCTGCCGGAGGAGGCCGTCCTGCGTCGTGCCGCTGCGGAGATCGCCGATGCCGCCTGCCAAGTCCGGCGTGTGCTGGAGGGCATCCATGGTGATTAAGGGGTCTTCGCGTGGGCAGTCCGCTTCCGATATCCGCCGTTTGGCTGCCCACCTGTTGGCCGCGGAGAACGAGACGGTGGAGGTGGCGGAGATCGCAGGGGTGACGGCCGGCGGCCTCCATGCCGCCTTGGCGGAGATGCGCGCTGTGTCGCTTGGGTCCCGAACCCGCAAATCCGTTTACCACGCCAGCATCAATGTTGCCCGCGACGAAGCCGCCATGATGACGCGCGCCCGTTGGATGGAAGCGGTCGGGGAACTGGAGCACCGCCTCGGCTTGGCTGGGCGTCCTCGTGCCGTCGTGTTCCACCGCAAACACGAACGCGACCACGTTCATGTGGTGTGGGGACGCGTCGATCCCCTGACGCTGAAAGCGGTCAGCGACGGCCAGAACTATCGCATCCATGAAGAATGCTCCCGCGCCCTGGAGGAGAGGTTCGGCCATCGACCGGTGATGGGTGCGCACATCAGAACACCGGGAGCACGGCGCCCGATCGCCAAGGCCACTCATGCCGACTGGCAGGCGGCGGAGCGGACGGGGATCGCTGTCGAGGACGTAGCGGCTCGCATGCGTGCGGCTTGGCTGGAGTCGAATACGGGGACCGCCTTCCGTGCAGCTTTGGAGGCGAGAGGGCTTTCGTTGGCAAAGGGACGGCGGGGTTTGCTGGCCGTGGACGAAGCCGGAACCCCTCATTCCATCGCCCGGCGGCTGGGCCTCAAGGCTGCCGTCGTCCGGGCCAAACTCGCCGACATCGGCTCGGACGACGTGCCCGCCGTGGACGAGGCGCGCACCACCAGGAGGAAATCACCCATGAAGAAGATCGTCATCGGAGCCGCGGGTCCGGCGTATGCCGCAGAAGCCGACTGGGAGGCGCTGGAAGATTATTGGCGCCGACTCGGTTATGCACCTGTCCGCCAATGGAACTGCCTGTGGGTGGACGTGGATGGCGCCTGCCTCCGGGACTTCGGCGACCGTCTCGAGATTCACGGCACGGGCGAGCCGACCGACGCGCAGATTGCCGCTATGGTGGCCGCTGGAAAGGCTCGTGGCTGGTCGACGATCCACTTCCATGGTGGCAGCGAGGCATTCCAACACCGTGCCCGTCTCGAGGCACTCCGTCAGGGTTTCCCGCCCGAAGCCATCAGCCTGGAATGTGATCCGGGTGGAGGGAGCAAGCCGCCTGACGAGCCCATGCCCGAGCACCTGCGCCGGAAACTCGGCTTGCCGGAACACGGGAACACCGAGAACACCAGGAACACGGAGAACACCGAAGAGCAGGCGTACAGCCCCCGTTTCCGATGAACCGCCTTACCGCGAGCATGTCCAGACCTCCAAGAAGGAGGAGTGCGGTCTTGGGATTCCGACGCTGACGTCGGATCACCGTGGGAGCCGCCGTCCATCGGACCAGTCCCCGATGCTGTCACCCTGGAACCGTGAGGAAGCAATGACCACTCCCGAGACCGGAATCGCCAACGTAGTCCGTACTTGGCTGGAATGGGACAGAGAACGGCGGTTGGCACGGGCCGTTCGCTCCCTGCTCCGGGAGAACGCAGGAAAACCGCTCGGCGTCTGCAGGCCCACTGAATGGGAGATACTGGAGTCCGATCCTCCACTTGCAGCATTCTTCGCATCCGTTGCCGCAGCCGGGGAGGATGCTTGGCGGGAGGAAGTTGCTCGTGTGCGGACCCGGCAGGCCGCCCGGCGGAAGGAGCGGATCGCCCGCACCGGGGAGTGGCATTCCGGATCGGCAAGGCTGTCGCCGGTGCCGATCATCGACCTTCTGCCGGTATGGAGGGCATGGGGCCGTATGCTCCTGAATGTTGGACCTGGAGGTTGGACCCGAGACGGCAGTTTGGAGATATAGGAGGTGTTCCGGCAGGCCGAGTTTCGCCGCAGGTGCTCGGCACGATGATCACCGATGGGCACGCTCCCCCAATGCTGGTCCGCGTTGGGAGAGCGTGGCCTTGCCTGCCTATGTATTCAGGTGACGCGAGGTATGGCCTTCATCCCAGCCGTTCCGGTAGTCGTCCATCGTGTCCTCGCGCTCCGCGAGGGCTTCATTCCAGTCCCCTGCACGGCCGTCAGCGTGGCCTTGGTGCCAGGCGGGTGAATGGCCCATGTCGTTCGTCGATGCGGTGGTGCCCATGCTGGTCTCCTGTTTCATGGGGTTAGGATTCTGGTGCGTGTTCGACGGGGAGAGGATGCCCGCGAGCCGGAGTGCTTCGGCGGCGCGCTTCCGCCACAGCCGTCCGTACTCGACGACGCATCCGGTGTGGACCCAAGCGCCGTCGGGAAGGCGGACGGTATGTCCGGCGAGAACACCGGAACACGCGGCACACTCATTGCCGTCCGAAGGGCGGCTCTCCCGGTGCCATGCCAGGAGAACCTCCTCGTATGTCAGCCGCTCGGCTTCTGGGCGGGGCAGGCCGCCGTCGAACTCGCGGACGGCAGCGCGCTCCTCGTAGAGGTGCAGCCAATCCTCAGCAGTGTGTGTTCCCGGTGTTCTCCGTGTTCCCGTGTTCCGCCCGGGCTCGGCCCGATTGTCATTGGCAGTATCGATCCTAGGGGCGCCGTCCGGACCGATGCGGGGGGGCCTCGCTTCCGGTCGGTTCTGAGAGTCGGTCATCGACTGCACAAGCGGGTCAGCGGGCTTGCGGAACCTCGCAAAGTGGTCATTCATCGCCCACCTCGTCTGCCTGCGGCGGAATGATGTGGTAAAGGCGCGCCTTTTTCTGCCCCGGCACTGTCACCAGCGCGCTGCTCTTGCCATCCTTTGCAGGTTGCAGAATGCCTTTCTCGATCAAGGCAGCGGCAACGACCTCGCTGTTCATGCCGCTGCACATCTCGTGGAAGCCAGCCGCGGTGGCGAAATACTCCCAGTGACCGGATTGGTCCCGCTTGCGCCAGCCGATGCGGTCATGCGCCTTGTCGGTTACGGTTTCCGGGCCGCCATAGGTGACCTTCGACCACTCATCGAAGCGGGAGGAGCCGTGCCTCTCGATGTAGGCGAGAATAGCGCGCACCGCATGCAGACGTTCCGAAGCGCCGATGCCGCCGCGAGCCGTGAGCCAGTCGTGGAAGCACACCGCCACACCGCGCGTCGCTTCTCCCGCAGGCCAGTGAACGGCGCCGAACGCCGTGGCGAGTTCCCCGGCGGCGGCGGCAAGCCCGAACCGATGCGCTACCCGCTGAACCTGCCCGTCGGCACCCTTCGGGCAATTGTCGCGGACGAAGTCAGCGGCGGCCGCCTTGACGGCTTCGGCAACCTCGACGGGATTCTTCACCAGCTCCGAAAGGAACAGATCTCCGGCCACACCCTGAACGGCACGGCACTCCGCCTTGATGTGGTCGGACAGTTCGCGCCCGCCGTTCAGGCCATGCACGGTCTCGTAGATGCCGAAGCCCTTCACGTTGGCTTGGACGTCGACGACGCGCACCTCCTGTCCGGCCTTCACGCGACCACCGGCCTCGAGCATCTTGTCCGCGATGCCGACCTCTCCGGTGGAGAGGAAGACAAGGAGCCAGAGCTTGACGGGGCGGGCGTCGCCGGTCTGCCCGGCGCGCCCTTTGCCGACGCCGTTCCCGAGCATGTAGGTGGTCGGCCCGGCCACCTTCGCACTGAGTTCCCCCAGTTCGTCGAGAGTCAGCATCAGGTGATTGAAGGCCGCCGCGCGGGCTTCCAGAGAGTTGTCCGTCGTCCGCCAGGACCCGATGTCGAAGCCCCACACCGCGGCTGCCATCGCAAGGAGGGTGCTCTTGCCGATGGAGGAGGAGCCTACGAAGTGGAAGCCGCCCCCCTCTGCTCCGACGAGCGGCAGGAGAGGACCAAGGAAGGCGGCGCTCAAGGCGAGCACCGGGCGGCTGTTGCCGATGGCCAGGCCCGACAGTTCGTTCCAGCGATCCAGGGTGCCGATGATCCGACGCGTCGGCTGCATCGCTGTCTGTCCGCGGTAGATGACGCTTTCTCCTTCCGGCTGGCCATAGGTGCGGTCCGGGAGAACGAAGAGATTGCGACCCGGCATCCAGCCCGGACGGTCCGCAAAGAGGATGCGATCCTGAGGCTTCACCGTGGTCAGGTAATCCAGCAGCGCGCGCTTGGAGCCACTCTCCGGCGACAAGGACAGGCCGCGATCGAGAAGTGACTCGATCACGAGCTTGCCGTCGCCCGCCAGCGCCGACTTTGTGATCTGCAAGGAGTGCCAGTGTCCGTCGGGGTCGCAGACCTCAACAACCAGGGTCCAGCCGCGGCTCTCTGCGTCCCGGGCCAAGCCGCGGGTTCGGATCGTGGAGCAGAGCCACTGGAGGGTCTCGTTGCCATTCCGATCCCGCCGGATGGCGTACAGGCCGTCTTCCGCTTCGATGAACGGAAGGCTCGCGGCATCCGCGCACTTGCCAGCCGCTTCGGGCCGGTTGTCATTTGCGGAGAAGGGTTGGATCAACCCCTCGGGAAAGTGCTTGCCGATGAGTTCGGCTGTCCAGCCTTCGGCAAGGGCATCGGCAAGGTCCCAACCCTCGGGAATGGGACCGTCGCGTTCGACCGGCACTCCGCTCTCGACAATGAAGCGGGCGAGCTTGTCGCACCGCAGCCGCAGAACCTCCGTAGCGCCCGCCTGAAGGGCGAGTTCAGCCACCTTGCAGGCATACTTTTCGCCGGGCTCATCCAGGTCCGCGGCGAGGATGGCCGCGCAACCGGACATAGCGGAGAAGTCGGACAGATGCGGTGCGCCGCTGCCCCCGAGCGTCGTCGTTGCCACGTACTCAGGGAAGAGAATGGCAGCGGCGTCAGCGGTCTTCTCACCTTCGCAGATGAGCCTCGTGGCGCCGCGACGGTTGAAGAGTTCGTACTCATTGTACATCGGGCGACCGGCAGGAGGTGCCTGATACCGCCATTCGCATGTGCCGGGAGCGGTCTCCCAGTACGTGACGGGGAGCACGGCCTTTTCGGTCTTGCCATCCTGGCCGACGCGCTCGAAGCGCATGGTGCAGAAGGTGACATAACCATCCTTGTTGTACCAGGGATAGACCTGCTTTGCTTTCCCGAAGCCCTTGTGGAAGCGGATGATGGGCTTGGCGTCATCGGGCACGGGCACCACCAGCTTGGCGACGGACGGGGACTTCCGCACGGGCATCATGGTCTTTTCGGTCGTGGGGAGCGGGGCGAAGGCGGTGGTCAGCGAGCGGGCGTCAGCCATGGCCCACCCCCAGCATCTCGGCGAGGCGACGAGCGGCATCGGCCTGCGACATGCCGAAAAGGTAGCTGGCCAGCGAGACCGGGTCGCCGCCCTTGTCGCCCGTGGCGAAGTCGGCCCAACGGCCCGTATGGAGGTTGACCTTGAACGACCCGGCGCGGCGGTCGTTGCGGCGGGGATTGCGGGCCACGTACTCGCGGCCGATGCGCTTGCCGTTGGGCAGCCAGCGTTCGAGGATCGTCGGCAGGCAGCCAAGCGCCGCTTGGTTGGCGCGGGCAAAAAGGGTCTCCGTGTCGTGCTTCATCGCACAACCTCCTTGGTATCCGGTGGTGATGTCGGCTTGACCGGAGGAGGCCCGAGTGCTACGTGAAGAGTGTCCAGCTATTCACGGCCTTCGGGCCTCCGCCTGCATCAACCCGCGGCTTCGGTCGTGGCTTTCTGCGTTAGCGGGTCTCCTTCCGGTTGTCGTTGGCGACAGGGGGAACCTTGCCAGCGATGAAGCGGAACGTGACGTCCACGCCGGGACGGACGCCCGGTTCGATGGTGAATGAGGCGAAGTCGGCTTCGCCGCTCATGAGGACGATGGCCTGGGGGCCGTTGAGAGCAAGCCACACGGCCATCGCCGCCACCAGCATCCCCCCTGCCCACTGCAGGTGTTCGTTTGCCATCATGGTTTCGAGGATTAACTGCCGGGCGGCGTGCCGGGGATCGCCGTCCACCTGGGAGTCGCTCAGCCTTGGTCGCGAGATCGAGCATGTCGCCCAGGGATGCGTTGAAGTTCAGCGTCGCGCCAGCGAACTCCACCGACCAGCACACCTTACCCGGCTGGTACGGCAGGGGCACCTGGTCGTCGTTGGAGATGATCGCGCCGCCGTCGGTGGCCTCAACGAAGCGCTTCAGGGTGTTGTCGTTCGACACCCCGCCACGGCGGAGTGCGCGGCGCATGGCTCGGTTGAGCGGACGGTGGGAATCGAAGGGCTTCGTGGTCATAGTTCGCTCCTATGCTGGTAGATGGCGGAGGGGGTCTCAGTGGCCGCGACGGTCGGCGCGGCGCACGACCGGACGTTCCTCGTTCGCGGCCAGCCAGTCGCGAACGGCTTCGATGCGGTAGCGGATGAGCTTGCCGACTTTGCAGCGGGCGGGACCGCGGCGGGCTGCGTGCCAGCGCTGGAGGGTGCGTTCAGAGATGCCCAGCATTGCAGCCAAGGCATCGGGAGTGAGATACTCCGGGAAGGCGGTGTCCGGGAGGCTGAAGCTGCCCAGTGGGACCGTGGTGAGCAGCGGGGAAGTCGCCTGCATGTCATCCTCTTGCTGTTGCTGGCGCCTTGTGGCGCCTCACAAGAGGACATTACGAGCGGGCAGGGGGTGACTGCGACAGGGTGAGTCACCCCCAAGCCCATTTTCTTCGCCTGCTTAGCGAGGGGCTTTGGAACGCTTACTCTTAGAGATGGTCTGCCTGGAGACATAACCGGCGAGATGGCTCAGTTCGTCCTTCCCGAGGGTGTCCAGACACATCGCAAGCTGCGGTTTGAATCTCTCATCGAAGACGATAGCGTCAGGGGAGAATGCCTTTTCGGGTGCAAGGTGCTGGAACACCCCGATCTCAATTCCGATCAGACGGTAGCCTTCGGCCAGTTCCATCATCTGGACTGCACGCTCCCTCGGGAGTTCGGGGAACGGTAGGTTCCCTTGGATAGCGAAAGCGGCGGTCCAGAGGTGAGCCGCATTCCACAACTGCTTCCGAGCCTCATCGTATTTTTGCTCGCTCATCGGACAGGGCTTATTCGTGCCGGGGACCACCTTTCCCTTCGCGAGCGTCTCAATGTGCATCAGGAACTTGTTCTTTGTCGCCAGTGCGCCCTTGTCCTCGCGCAGGGTGTTTCCCCGTTTCCAAACAGTGGTGCGCAGGAAATAGTGGAATGCCATGGCAACCATCCACCCAAGCACGCGGCGCTTTTCCACCAATCCGGCGAGACTATCCCATGGCGCTCCTTCGGAGAGGATCGTGAAGTCGGCTTGGCCAAGGGTGACAGGCCAGCTGTCCCGCTTAAGCACCTCCGATGCGATGACCGACCGCTTCCGCGAGATCCATACCTCCCTCTGCTTGCCAAGGTCGTTCGGGAACAGCATTGCGGCTTCGACGCGATGGGGGTCGAATTCAAAAAATTCGTCTTGGGACATTGAGGGGTGCTCGTCCATCATCACTTTTTACGAAGGTGGTTGCCATTGACGACCGTGGCTGCCGCTTCAGCGGCCGCTCGCAATGGATCGTCGAACAGGTGGGCGTAACGTTGAGTGGTTTGCGCCTGGGTATGGCCTAAGAGCGCACCGATGATCGGCAGGCCCAGGTTGTTGCTGGCGAGCACGCTGGCAAAGGTGTGTCGAAGGTCATGGATGCGGACGTTTTTGAGTTCTGCTTTTGCACACAGGACGGCCCAGGTTCTCTTAATGTCCCCCAGCGGCTTGCCTGCGACGCGGCCGGGGAAGACAAAAACCGGGTCAGCGCCCTCCGCTTTGATCCGGCGGAGAAGCTCGACTGCTGCCGAGGATAGGGGCACCCGGTGCGTCTTCTTCTGTTTGGTGTGTGCCGACGGTTTGACCCACACCCCTTCGTCCAAGTCGAACATCGACCACTTTGCCGCCAACACCTCGGTCTTGCGGGCGCCGGTCAGCAGCATCAAGCGGATGGCGTCGCAGGAGGCCTTTTCGGAGTGCGCCTCCAACGCCTCGCTCAGTGCGACCATTTCCTTCGGACTCAGGTAGCGCTCCCGTTTATCCTCGTGGTTACGGCGCACGCCCGATACCGGGTTGTCGCTGCGCCACTTCCAGCGGATGGCGAGAAACATTGCCGTCTTGAGGACTTCAATGACCCGGTTGGCGCGTACCGGCTTGGTTTGACTGATCCAGGCGTGCAGCGCGTCCACGTCCTGTGCGGTGATGTCGGCCACCTTCTCCGAGCCGAGTCGGGGCAGGATATAGGTCTGCCACATGCTGCGGTCGTCGGCTGCCGACCTTGGGCGCTTGTTCGGCAAGTGATGCTCTTCGTACGCCTTCCACAGGTCATTAACCGTCGGTGCCGTGCGCTCCTCGATGCGCTTGCTCAGCGGGTCTTGTCCCTGATCGACACGCCGCTTCAGGTCTTTGGCTTCTTCGCGGGCGGCGGCGGCGGACCAGTCCGGGTACGAGCCGATGGTAAGACGGCGCTCGCGTCCAGCCACGCGGTAGTTCAAGATAAAGGCCTTGGCCCCGGCCGCTGTGACGCGCACTCCGAAGCCCTTGACCTCGGAGTCGTAGGTGATGCGGTTTCCGGTCTCCGGTGGCTCCAGGGCCTTGACCAGCTTGTCGGTAATCCTCTCCGCCATGTTCCGGTGTACCTCGTGTTACCGGTGTTCCGTCGATCCCAAGGCGGGGCGCAAGGGCCGTGTCCGCATTGTGTCCGGGCGTAGATGGTATGCCGATGCCGTTCTCTGACGCAAATAGAGAGTATGTGACGCCGAACGTCGCATTGTAGGATATTGAAAAGTAACGATATCCCCGATTTTCTGCGGTTCTGCCGGGTGGCGCCTATCAGACTCATAACCTGAAGGTCGCAGGTTCAAATCCTGCCCCCGCAACCAACTTTACTGGCTCGGCAAGGCCGGCCCCGGAGACGGGGTCGGCCTTCCGCGTTTCCAGGCCACGGATCCGGTCAAGGCCATTCCCGGTCAAGGCCCTTCATCGAGCCGCTTCCCACGCTGCGCAGCCCGCGACGCGACAGGGGCTGGCTCCGGAACGCCTCTCCGATCCGAAGCAGGTGTTGTCGGCGCTGGACTTTAAGGCTTTTCTCACGCTTCGAGGCGGATCTGAAGGAGCGCACCTCCTTCGTGCTGGGTGGCTCGATCATTGATGCCGCCATCGTGGAAGCGCCAGAGACGGCGAAGACCCGCCCCTGCCACCTTTGGCACATGGCCGGCGCGGGGCGGATCAAACCGTTGGACAAAAGGACAGGGCGCCCCGCACAGTGTCCCCCGTCATGACTGGATTGCGTGCTTTTGCCGGGCGCCTCGTTGCCGCTCTCTTGCTGGTCCCGTTCCTGCCGCCGGGTATCGCGGTGGGGCAGGACACGGATGCCGCCGTCACCGTGCTGACATCCTTTCCCGCGGGCTTCTACGAACCTGTGCGGGAAGCGTTCGAGGCGACCCACCCGGATTGGCGCCTGCGCATCGTCAACACGAAGACCACCGCGGCGATCAGCCAACTGCAAGAGCGGAGCGACGGTGGCGTCGACGTCTTCTGGGCGTCCGCTCCCGACGCCTTCGAGGTGCTGAAGGCGGCCAAGCGTCTGGAGCCGGTCGTTCCGCCGCCAACGGGAGCACCGCCGACCATCGGGAACCAGCCCATCAATGATCCGGACGGGGCCTATCTCGGCTTCGCGCTGTCGGGCTACGGGCTGCTGTGGAACCAGCGCTATCTCGACCGTCACGGCCTGCCGACGCCGAAGCGGTGGGAGGATCTTCGTCATCCGATCTATGCCCGGCATCTCGGCATCACAGCCCCGTCGCGCTCCGGCACCATGCATCTGATGGTCGAAACCGTGCTGCAGATGCAGGGATGGGAACGCGGATGGGCGACCTGGCTGGAGATTGCCGGGAATCTCGCCACCGTGACCGCGCGCAGCTACGGCGTGGCGGACGGCATCGCCAAGGGACGCTTCGGCGTCGGGCTGAGCATCGATTTCCTCGGGCAGTCCGCCGGGTTGGAGGAGGACGATCTGCGCTTCGCCTATCCCGCCGACAGCCTGTTCCTTCCCGCCAGCGTGGCGCTGCTGCGCGGCGCGCCGAATCCGGACGGGGCGCGCGCCTTCATCGATTTCCTGCTGTCCCCCGCCGGTCAGGCGTTGCTCGTCCGCCCGGACATCCAGCGGCTGCCGGTGCGGCCCGACGCCTACGCCGCAGCCCCCGCCGGCTATCCCGACCCCTACCGGACGGAGACGGGGGACGACCTGTTCTTGTTCGACCGCGCCCTGTCCGGCGCCCGATACGAGCTGGTGAACCTGCTGTTCGACGAGCTGGTGACCTTCCGGGTCAAGACGTTGAACCGGGTCTGGCAGCTGATCCATGAGGGGGAGGCGCGACTTCACGCGCTCTACGGTTCCGCAAACCACGAGCCGGTCGCGGCGGACCTGCTGCGCGCCGCGCGGGCGGCGGCCACCGCGGTCCCGGTCTCCGCGGCGGAGGCCGCCGACCCCGCCTTTTCCACGGTGCTGCGCCGTCCGGCGCGCGGCCTTCCCGTGTCCAGCCGGCAGGCGGAACAGGAAGCCGCGTGGCGTGCCTTCTCCCGGCAACGGCTGGACGAGGCGCTCGCCCTGGCGGAGCGCGCGCTGATCATCCTGCGCGTGGCCGGCGGCGAAGGGGTCTGGCCGTGAGCGCGGACGCCGTCGCCGGGCAGGCTCCCGGTCCCGTGCGGTTCGGCATCCGGGCGCGGCTGCTGCTGGCCTTCATCGCGGTGGCAGCGCTGTCGGTGGTCGCCTGCGGGCTGGGCTGGCTGTCCTACGACCGGCTGGGAGGCACGCTGGACGAGTTCGCGGAGAGTCATCTGCCGGCTTTGGGCCTCGCCGCGCGCTTGGCGGAGGAGGGTGGCAGCATCATCGCCACCGCGCCGATCCTCGCCAACGCCCGGACGGAGCAGGAACTGGGCGCCATCCGCGACGCTCTGGGCCGCCGGCTCGCCGCGCTGCGCCTGCTCGCGGCGGAGGGGGAGCGTGGGGTCCCGGGGTTGCGCCCGATGGTGGACGCGCTCGGCCACAACCTGACCGACCTCGACGCGACCGTGCGGCACCGGCTGGCGCTGTCCCGCCGCAACCAGGAAAGCATCGAGCGGCTGCGCTGGCTGCACGCCGACTTCCTCGACGAGATCGAGCCGCTGGTCGCCGACGCCCGTTTCAACATCCAGAGCGCGCTGGGCTCCGTGGAAACCGGCACCCGCTCCGCCGAGGCGGTCCGCGTGCTGCGCGAGGAAAGCCGGCGCAGCGAGGCGGTGCTTCAGATCGGCGCGAACGGCAACCTCGCGGTCGGCCTGATCGCGCGGGCCGCGACGCTGGCCACCACCGAGGCGTTGGACGACAACGCGGGCTTCCTGGAGGAAACCGCGGACCGGCTGCAGCATGACCTCGCCACGCTGAAGGACTGGGCGGACGGCGTGTCGCTGGGGCAGGTGGTCGCCCGCCTGCTGGAGCTGACCCGCGGCGAGGGCAGCATCCCGGACCTGCGCCGCGCAGAGCTGGCCGCGGCCGACCAGGGGCAAGGGCTGCTGGCCGAGAACCGGAAGCTGGTGGCCCGGCTGAACGGCCTGATCGCCCAGCAGGTGCAGTCGGTGGAAACCACCTCGCGCGCTGCCGCGGCGCGGTCAGCCCAGGCCATCGCCGAGGGACGGTCGGCCCTGCTGGCGAGCGCGCTGGTCAGCCTGCTGGTGGCGGTGCTGGTGGCTTGGCTGTACGTCAACCGCAGCATCATCTCCCGCCTGACGCGGCTGGGCAGCGCGGCGCACGAGATCGCCGCCGGCAACCTGAAGGCGGACATCCCGCTGGGCGGCAACGACGAGCTGTCACAGATGGCCGCGGCCCTGCTGGTCTTCCGCGACACCGCCATCGCGGTGGAGGAGGCCAACGCCCAGGCCATCATCGACAACGCCCAGGCCGGGCTGGCGACCACCGACGCCGACGGGGTGATCGAGTTCGTCAACCCGCTGGCCGCCGCGCTGATCGCCGGGCCGGGCGGTGTCGCGGACGGGCGTCTGGCGGACCGGCTGGACTCCGCCGGCGCGCGGCGCGTGGAGGATTTTTTCCGCGAGGCCCGCGAAGCCCCGGAGGAGGCGACGCCGTCGCTGTCCATCCTGACCGCCGGGCGGCGGCCGAGCGGTCGCCCGGTGCCGGTCCAGGTGGGCATCCGGCCCTTCCGGCGGCGCCAGCAGCAGCGTTTCATCGTCACCCTGACCGACATGACCGAACGCGTAGAGGCGCAGCAGCTCCTGGAACGCACGGTGGCGGAGCGCACAGGCGACCTGCGCACCACCAACGCGCGGCTGGAGCAGGCCATCGCCGAACACCAGCGCGCCGAGCGCGACCTGCGCGACACCCAGGCGGAGCTGGTGCAGGCCGGCAAGCTGGCAGCGCTGGGCCAGCTCGCCGCCGGGGTGGGGCACGAGTTGAACCAGCCGTTGTCGGCCATCCGCTCCTACGCCCACAACGGGCGCAAGCTGATCGCGCTCGGGCGGGTCGCGGAGGCGGAGGGCAACCTCGGCAAGATCGCCGACCTGACCGCCCGCATGGCCAACATCACCAACCATCTGAAGCGCTTCGCCCGCCGTCCCGACACCCGGCTGGGCGCGGTGGAACTGGCTCCGGTGGTGCAGGGCGCCCTTGCCCTGTTCGGCGACCGGCTGCGCGAGGAGTCCGTGGAGCTGACCGTGGACCTGCCGGAGGACCGGCCCGGCGAACCGCTGCGCGTCCGCGCTGAGGAGGTGCGGCTGGAGCAGGTGCTGGTCAACCTGCTGAGCAACGCGCTGGACGCCGTGGCCGACGCTCCGCAGCGCCGCATCGCCATCGCCGCCGAGGCGGCGGAGGGGACTGTCCGCGTCACGGTGCGCGACAACGGTCCCGGCATCCCCGACGCGGTGGCCGGGCAGGTGTTCGATCCCTTCTTCACGACCAAGCCGGTGGGCGCCGGGCTGGGCCTCGGCCTCTCGATCTCCTACAACATCGTGCGGGACTTCGGCGGTGCCCTGTCGGTGGCCGAGAGCGGCCCCGGCGGAACCGTCTTCCTGCTGACCCTGACCCGTGCCTGAGCGACATCGCATGACCGTTCTTCTGATCGACGACGACCACGAGGTGCTGGACGCCAGCCGCCAGACGCTGGAGCTGGAAGGCTTCGCGGTGGAGGCGACGACCCGGCCCGAAGACGCCCTGGACCGGCTCGGCCCGTCCTGGCCGGGCGTGGTCGTGACCGACGTGCGCATGCCCGGGATGGACGGCTTCGCGCTGCTGGAGCGGGTGCGCGCCGCCGACCCGGAGGTGCCGGTGGTGCTGGTGACCGGGCACGGCGACATCGCCATGGCGATGCGCGCGGTGCGCGGCGGCGCCTACGACTTCATCGAGAAGCCGGCCGAGCCCGGCCATCTCGTGGAGGTGGTGCGCCGCGCGCTGGAGCACCGGCGGCTGGTGCTGGAGAACCGCAGCCTGCGGGCGCAGCTCGCCGGCGGCGGCTCGCTGGAGGCGCGCATCATCGGCCGCTCCGCCGCCATCGAGCGGCTGCGCGCCGCCGTGGCCGGGCTGGCCGACGCCGAGGTGGACGTCCTGCTGTTCGGCGAGACCGGAACCGGCAAGGAGCTGATCGCCCGCAGCCTGCACGACGCCGGGCGGCGGCGGGCCGGCAACTTCGTCGCGCTGAATTGCGGCGCGCTGCCCGACACCATCATCGAGAGCGAGCTGTTCGGCCACGAGCCCGGCGCCTTCACCGGCGCGCAGGGGCGGCGCATCGGCAAGCTGGAGCACGCCGACGGCGGCACGCTGTTCCTCGACGAGATCGAGAGCATGCCGATGCACCTCCAGGTCAAGCTGCTGCGCGTGCTGCAGGAGCGGGTGATCGAGCGGGTCGGCGGCAACCGGCCGATCCCGCTCGACCTGCGCGTGGTCGCCGCCACCAAGGTTGATCTGCTGCGGCTGGCCGGGGAGGGCAAGTTCCGCGAGGATCTCTACTACCGCCTGAACGTGGTCACCGTTCCGCTTCCGCCCCTGCGCGAGCGGCGGGAAGACGTGCCGCTGCTGCTGCGCCATTTCCTCGACGCCGCCGCGGCCCGCGCCCGCCGCCCGGCGCCGCCGGTGGACGGGGCGGCGCTGGCCCGTCTGGCCGCCCATGGCTGGCCGGGCAACGTCCGCGAGCTGCGCAACGTCGCCGAGCGCATGGCCCTGGGCCTGGGCGACGGTCTGGCGGGCGGACCGGTGAGTGGGGCAGGGGGCGGTGGAATCGAACCCCTGGCCGAGCAGATGGATCGTGTCGAGAAGCAGCTCGTCGAGGATGCGCTGGCCCGCTGCGGCGGGCGGGTCGGCGAGACGGCGGACAAGCTGGGCATCACCCGCAAGACCCTGTACCTGAAGATGCGCCACCACGGCCTGCACCGCGGCGACTTCACCGAGGAATGAGGGTGGAGAAGCGTCAGTTGGGCTTGGTCACGCCGTCCGGCGCGTCCCCGCCCTGCCGCTGCCTCGTGAACTCCTCGTGGGACTGGTCGGCCATTCCGCGCAGCGAGCGCCCGATCGCCGCGTATTCGTACTCGTTCAGATTGGCCAGCGAGACGCGGGCGGCCGGTTGCAGGGTGCCGAAGCCCTTGCCCGGCAGCAGGACAATGCCGGTCTCCGCGGCGATGCGGAACAGCAGATCGTTCGGAACGAAGTTCGCCTTCACCCAGGCCGCGTAGTCCGGGCCGTAGAGCTTCAGCGCGATGTCCTCCAGGTCGAGGAGCGTGTAGTAATCCACCGCGTTCGGGTCGGACAGCGTCGGCAGGCCCAGCTCGCGGTACAGGGCGGCCTCGCGCCGGCGGATGACCTTCTTCAGCTCGGCCTTGTAGCCGTCCTGCTCGTCCATCAGGGCGAACAGCGAGAACAGCACCATCTGCACCTGCTGCGGCGTGGACAGCCCGGCGGTGTGGTTCAGCGCCACGGTGCGGCTGTCGGCGACCAGCCGGTCGATGAAGCGCAGGCCGCGCACGTCCGGGACCAGCGAGCCGTAGCGGCGGTCGAGCGCCGCCTTGCGCTCCTCCGGCAGGGCGGCGATCCGCTGGTCGCAGACGTTCGTCTTGTGGGTGGCGATGACGCCCAGCCGCCATCCCGTCGCCCCGAAATACTTCGAGAAGGAATAGACCAGCATGGTGTTTTCGGGGCAGACGGCGAACAGCGACCGGAAATTGTCGGCGAAGGTGCCGTAGACATCGTCGGTCAGGATGATCAGGTCCTTCCGCTCGTTCTTCACGATGGCGGCGATGCGGTCGAGGCTGCGGTCGTCCATCTTGACCGAGGGCGGGTTGCTGGGGTTGACGCAGAAAAACACCTTGACCGCCGGGTCCTTCAGCTTGTCCAGCTCGGCGTCCGGGTACTGCCAGCCCTTGGCCGGGTCGGCGTTGATGGCGACCTCCGTCAACCCGTACTCGTCGAGCTCCGGGATTTCGATGTAGGGGGTGAAGACCGGCAGGCCGATGGCGACCTTGTCGCCCCGCTCGACCAGCCCGTTCTGCTTCATCGAATTGAAGATGTAGGTCATCGCCGCGGTACCGCCCTCGACCGCGAACAGATCGACACTGCCGGGCGGCAGGAAGCCGCCGACCATCTCCTTCACCAGATAGTGCCGGACGACATCCTCGCTGATCGCCAGCATGCGCGGCGGCACCGGGTAGTTCGCCCCCAGCACCCCCTCCACCATCTCGTGCAGGAAGCCGGAGCCCGAGAGGCCGAGCTGGTCGCGCACGTAGCTCAGCGCGCGGCCGAGAAACACCACCCCCTCCTGGTCGCGGTGCTCCGAGACGTAGCGCTCGAACCGGCCCTCGATGCCCTCGAGCCGCGGCAGGCCGCCGACGCCGTTCGGCATGTAGGAGAAGGACAGCTCGGCCTCGGCGACGGCGAACAGGCCCAGCCGGAAGAAGGCCCGCCGCGGCAGGGTCGCCAGGAAGTTCGGGTTGCCGCGCCCCGCGTTGAGCATCAGCCGGTTCTCGCGGCCGGAGGCGAGCTTGATCAGTTCGTCCTTCAGTTCGAAGGGACTGAGCTTCGCGTATCGGCTGTAATCGATCGAGTCCATCAGGGGATCTCCTCATCTGGATCACACGAAGGCCACCACCAGCGGCCCCAGCAGGGTGAGGAAGACGTTCGCCAGCGCGTAGGTGATGGCGAAGGGAACGGTCGGGATCGAGTTGCCCGCCTTGTCGAGCACCTCGCCGAAGGCGGGGTTGGCGCTCCGCGATCCGGCGAGCGCGCCGGCGAAGATGGCCGCGTTGTCGTAGCGCAGCAGGTAGCGGCCGACGAACAGGGTGATGATCATCGGCACCAGCGTCACCACCACGCCGACCAGGAAGATGCTCAACCCGCTTTCGACCACGGTGCTGACGGCCTGCCGGCCCGATTGCAGGCCGACCACGGCGACGAAACCGGCCAGACCGAGGTCGCGCAGAAGCGTGGAGGCCGGTGTCGGCATGTTGCCGATGGCGAGGTTGCGGGTGCGGTACCAGCCGAACAGCAGCCCGGCCAGCAGGGCGCCGCCGCCGCTGCCCAGCGTCAGCGGGATGTCGCCGATGCGGATGACGGCCAGACCGACGAGCAGGCCCAGCGCCAGCCCCAGTCCATGGTAGATGAAGTCGGTCTTGTCGCTCGCGATGACCTCCGTCCCCACCGACGCGGCGACGCGCTGCACGTCCTCGGCGGTGCCGTAGAGCGTGACGACGTCGCCGGCCTCGATCACCGTGTCGGGGGCGAGCGGCAGCGGCCGGTCGCTCCGCTTGAGGCCGGTCACATAGACGCCGTGGTACAGGTTGGCGGAGGACAGCTTGCGGATCTCGGCGACGGTGCGGTGCACGAAGGCGGGGTTGGCGATGGCGACGTCGCGCACCAGCATGATGAGGTCCATGCCCTGCGAGGACTGAAGCTCCGGGCCGAGCGTGTCGGCGAGGCCGACGACCCCGGACCGCCTCCCGACCAGCAGCACGACGTCCCCGGCCTCCAGCCGCAGGTCCGGCTGCATCCCGATCAACGCGTTGTTGCGCTTCACCCGCTCCACGCTGACCGGACCGTCGGCGGAGTCCGCCTCGATCTGCGCCACCGTCCGCCCGGCCGCCCGCTCGATCCGGTACAGGCGCCCGACCAGGGGCGGCATGGCGTATTCCTCACCCCGCGCCAGAAAATGGGCGCCGGCCAGCATCGCGGTTTCCGCCTTGATGGCGTCGTCGCGGATGCCGCGCTTCATGATCCAAGGCAGCAGGTTGACGCAGACCAGGATGGCGCCGAACGACCCGAAGATGTAGGTGACGGCGTAGCCGACCGCGACGTTGCCCTGGAGGCGCTGCACCTCCTCCGCCGGCAGCCCGAGTTTGCCGATGGCGGAACTGGCGGTGCCGATGATCGCCGACTGGGTCAGCCCGCCGGACGCGATGCCCGCCGCCAAGCCTTTGTCGAGACCGGTCAAGCGGGCCATGATCACGACGGTGACCAGACCGCTGATCGCCAGCACCGCCGCCAGGATGATTTCGCGGATCGACTGCCGGCCGAGCGATTGGAAAAACTTCGGCCCGCTTTCAAAGCCGACCGCATAAATGAACAAAGCGAACAGAACCGCTTTGACGCCGTTGTCGATGGACACGCCGATCTGGCTGATCACCACGGCGACCAGCAATGATCCGGCGACGCCGCCAAGCTGAAATTTGCCAAATTGAAATTTACCGATCCAATAGCCGCCGGCCAGGGAGAGAAATAACGCAATTTCTGGGGATTGATTGACGATCGAGTGGAGCCATGACATGGGGGTTCCTTCAAAAGTTTATTTTGTGCGCGCACCGTGATGGGAAAGGTCGTCAAGTGAAATAGCAATGGAGATCGGAGGTCAAGGTGCGCAAATCTGCTCCATAAATGACAATATTTTTGGGAATACGATTGTGTTTTAAATGGATGTGCGAATTCTATTGTTTGTTATCAGCGGTTTGCGGGGTCTTTGCCGTTGGTTTTTGTTTTAAATATTTTGTTAGGTCACCGATGCGCCGCACAGACCCATTCAAGGAGAGGCTGGATGCTTTGAAAGGGGGTAACGCTTTTGGCCGCGGCGTCGCCTTCTTCGTTGCCGGGCTTTGCCGCCGTGCGGAGCTGATCTCCGATCCAAGGTGACGAGGTCCTGCGGCCGGACCGCCCTGTTCCCGCCGTTACCCATCGCAACCGCCCGATGTTACCGGCTTTACCCATCCTCCGGGCGCCACTCCAGTAAATTCGCCTGCGAACGGTCTGGCACGCGGATTGCTGAAAGAGCACGCAGAAAAACACTGGGAGGAACCATACCTATGTCTCGCACGCTGCATGGCGTCGCGGCCGCCCTGGCCGTCCTGCTTGCTTCCAGCACCGCCGCCTTCGCCCAGGACCCGTCGGGCAAGCTGGTCGTCGTCACCTCCTTCCCGAAGGACCTGACCAGCGCCTTCCAGCAGGCCTTCCAGAAGGCCTATCCGAAGGTCACGCTGGAGGTTCTGAACCGCAACACCAACGCGGGCGTGAAGTATCTCCAGGAAACGGCGTCGAACAACGGCACCGACCTGTTCTGGGCCTCCGCTCCCGACGCCTTCGAGGTTCTGAAGGGCGCCAACCTGCTGCAGGCCTACAAGCCGAAGGTCGAGGGCATCCCGGAGAAGGTCGGCGCCTACCCGATCAACGATCCCGAGGGCATGTACGCCGGCTTCGCCGCCTCGGGCTATGGCATCATGTGGAACAGCCGCTACATGA
Organism: Azospirillum baldaniorum; assembly: GCF_003119195.2. Lineage (NCBI taxonomy): Bacteria > Pseudomonadati > Pseudomonadota > Alphaproteobacteria > Rhodospirillales > Azospirillaceae > Azospirillum > Azospirillum baldaniorum. Next base: position 466,289 of record NZ_CP022262.1, read on the forward strand.
AGGCCAACGAGCTGCCGGCCCCCAAGGAGTGGTCGGACCTCGCCAAGCCGGTCTATTACGACCACGTCGCCATCTCCGCCCCGTCGCGCTCCGGCACCACGCACCTGACCATCGAGACCATCCTCCAGGGCGAGGGCTGGGAGAAGGGCTGGCGGACCAACAAGGAGATCGCCGGCAACTACCGCACCATCACCGAGCGCAGCTTCGGCGTGCCGGACGGCGTGAACTCCGGCAGCTTCGGCATCGGCATCGTGATCGACTTCTTCGCGCTGTCGTCCCAGGCCTCGGGCTTCCCGGTGGAGTTCGTCTATCCGACGGTCACCACCATCGTGCCGGCCAACATCGGCATCGTGAAGAACGCCCCCAACAAGGCCGCCGCCGAGACCTTCGTCGACTTCATCCTGTCGCCGCAGGGCCAGGAGGTCCTGTTGCAGCCGGCCATCCGCCGCCTGCCGGTCAACCCGGCGACCTACGCCAAGGCCCCGGCCGATTACCCGAACCCGTTCAAGGACACCTCGCTGGGCTCGCAGGTGAACTTCGACGTCGAGGTGTCGCAGGCCCGCTACAACGTGGTGGACGCGCTGTTCGACCAGCTCATCACCTTCCAGCTCGACGGGCTGAAGGCGGCGACCCGCGCCATCCATCAGGCCGACGCCGCGCTGGCCAAGAAGCCCAACGACAAGGCCAAGGCGCTGCTGGCCGAGGCGCGCGACCTCGTCGCCGCCATGCCGGTGACCGCCCAGGAGGCCGCCGACCCGCAGCTCTCCGGCGCCTTCACGGTGGAGCGCAAGAGCGCCACCGACGCCGTGCCGGAGCGTCAGGCCCAGGTCGAGCAGAAGTGGGCCGCCTTCGCCAAGGACAACTACGCCGCCGCCCGCAAGAAGGCCGAAGAGGCCCTGGCGCTGGCCCGCTGACCCGAGCGTGACGGGAGGGGCGCCCCGCGCGGGCGCCCCGCCTCGCCTTCTCCCCCGATACCATTGGGCTGAACCATGACGTCTCTTGCGCTCACGCGCGAAAGCATCGCGCGCGTGCGGCCGGGGCCGGCGGTGGCGGCTGTGCTGATCGCGCTGTTCCTGCTGCTGTTCCTCGTCGTGCCGGTCGTCCAGGTCATCTTCGTCGCCTTCCAGGACAAGACGACCGGGTCCTTCACCCTGATCAACTTCGTCGACTTCTTCCGGAACGACCTGTTCATGCGGTCGTTCTGGAACTCCTTCTACGTCTCCGCCATGTCGGTGGTGGTGGCGAGCGCGCTGGCCCTGCCGCTGGCCTACTTGACGACGCGCTTCGAGTTCCGCGGCGCCGTGCTGATCCAGAGCCTGGGCATCATCCCGCTGATCATGCCGCCCTTCATCGGTGCGGTGGCGATGCAGCTCCTGTTCGGGCGCAACGGCACGGTCAACCTGCTGCTGCGCGACCATTTCGGCATCTCCATCCCGTTCATGGAGGGGCTGAACGGCGTCATCTTCGTGCAGAGCATCCACTATTTCCCGTTCATCCTCATCAACCTGTCGGCCAGCCTGAAGAACATCGACCGGGCGATGGAGGAATCGGCGCAGAACCTCGGCTGCCACGGCTTCCGGCTGTTCCGCCGCATCGTCTTCCCGCTGGCCATGCCGGGCTACGTCGCCGGCGCGTCGCTGGTCTTCATCAAGGTGTTCGACGACCTCGGCACGCCGCTGCTGCTGAACGTCAACGACATGCTGGCGCCGCAGGCCTACCTGCGCATCTCCTCCATCGGTATCGCCGACCCGATGGGCTACGTGATCTCGGTGGTGCTGATCGTCTGCTCGCTGCTCGCCCTCTGGGTGTCGGCGCTGGCGATGAAGGGCAAGGACTACGCGACCGTCCAGCGCGGCGGCGGCGGTCTGGCGCGGCGGCGCATGAAGCCGCTGGAGCTGGTGGCGGCCTACGCCGTCGTTCTGCTGATCCTGGTGCTGGTGCTGGCGCCGCACATCGGCCTGACGCTGCTGTCCTTCGCGACGATCTGGTCCTTCAGCCCGTTCCCCGACGCCTTCACGATGAAGCATTACGGGACCGTCTTCCTGGAGAGCGGCCAGTACATCACCAACACGCTGCTCTACGCCTCGCTGGCGGCATTGCTCGACGTGGTGATCGGCACGGCCATCGCCTATCTGGTGCTGCGTAGCAAGCTGCCGGGCCGGCAATGGCTGGACTACATCGCCATGGCGGCGCTGGCGGTGCCGGGCGTGGTGCTGGGCATCGGCTATCTGCGCAGCTTCTACGACGTGCCCATGCCCTTCACCGGGCAGCCGCTGTCCGGCTTCTGGCTGATCCTGGTCTTCGCGCTGGCGATCCGCCGCCTGCCCTACGCGCTGCGCGCCTGCACCGCGGCCCTGCAGCAGGTCAGCAACTCGCTGGAGGAGGCGGCCGAGAATCTGGGCGCCACCAAGCTGCGCACCATCAGCCGCGTGGTCGTGCCGCTGATGTCCGGCGGCATCCTGGCCGGCTTCGTCACCAGCTTCGCCACCGCGGCGGTCGAGCTGTCGGCGACCATCATGCTCGTCCATTCGCAGAGCGACGCGCCGCTGGCCTACGGCCTCTACGTCTACATGCAGTCGGCGGCCGGGCGCGGTCCCGGGGCGGCGCTGGGCGTCTTCGCCGTCGTCATCGTCGGGCTGGGAACCTACCTGTCGCACGTCATCATCGAGCGGGGCCGGCGCGAGCGCGGCCAGGACCATTGAGGGGAACCGCCACCATGAACCATCAATTCTCCCCCACCTCCCTGGCCGCCGGAATGGAGAGCGTCGGCGTCCGCATCGATGGCGTGGACCTGTCCTACGGCAGCCACCGCGTGCTGAAGGACATCCATCTCGACATCAAGCCAGGGGAGTTCTTCGCCTTCCTCGGCCCGTCGGGCTGCGGCAAGACCACGCTGCTGCGGCTGATCGCCGGCTTCAACACGGCGCAGCGCGGGGCGGTGACGATCGGCGGGCGCGACATCTCGGGCCTGCCGGCGCACAAGCGCGACGTCGGCATGGTGTTCCAGAGCTACGCGCTGTGGCCGCACATGACGGTGCGCCGCAACGTCGCCTTCGGGCTGGAGGAGCGGCGCGTGCCGCGCGCCGAGATCGAGCGGCGGGTGGACGCGGCGCTCGACCTCGTCGGGCTGAAGCATCTGGCCGACCGCCGCCCGTCGCAGCTCTCCGGCGGCCAGCAGCAGCGCGTCGCGCTTGCCCGCACGATCGTGATCGAGCCGAAGGTGCTGCTGCTGGACGAGCCGCTGTCGAACCTCGACGCCAAGCTGCGCGTGCAGATGCGCCAGGAGCTGCTGAGCCTTCAGCGCAAGCTGGGGCTGACCACCATCTTCGTCACCCACGACCAGGAGGAGGCCAACACCATCTGCGACCGCATCGCGGTGATGGAGGACGGCATCGTCCAGCAGGTGGGCACCCCGCAGGAACTGTACGACCACCCGGCCAACCTGTTCGTCGCCGGCTTCCTCGGCACCGCCAACGTGCTGGAAGGGCAGGTGCGCGCCGTGGACGGCGGGACGGCCTTCGTCATGGGCGGCGGCGTGCCGATCCCGCTGCCGCATGGCGTGGAGCCGGGGGCCGCGGGCAAGCTGATGTTCCGCCCGCAAAATCTCTTTATCCGCCAGGACGGCGGGCCGCCGCGCGCGGGCCATGTCCGGCTGATGGGCGTGGTGCGGCATCGCGAGTTCCTGGGCGCCTCGATCCGCTACGCGGTGGACATCGGGGGGCAGCAGGTGCAGGTTGACGCCCCGCACCAAGCCGGTGACGCGCTGCTGCCGACCGACACCCCGATCACCCTCGACCTCGCGGCCGACAAGGCCCGCTTCCTGCGCCGATAGGAGTCGCACTCCGGTGACCAGCCTTCTCAACCGCACGTTCTTGCGTGCTGTCGCCTTCGATCTCGACGGCACGCTGGTGGACAGCGCCGCCGACCTGATGCACGCCTCCAACGCCCTGCTCGCCGAGCTGGGCCGCCCGCCGGTCGATCTGCCGGCGGTGCGCTCCTTCATCGGCGACGGGGTGGCCAAGCTGGTGGAGCGGGTCCTGACCGCCACCGGCGGCCTGCCCGGAGCGGAGGAGACGGCGGCCCACACCCGCCGCTTCCTGGCGATCTACGAGGCCGACCCCAGCGCTCACAGCGCGCTCTATCCCGGCGTCGCGGAGACGCTGACGGCGCTGTCCGCGGCCGGGCTGAAGCTGGGTGTTTGCACCAACAAGCCGATGGCGGCGACCCGGCGGCTGCTCGCCGACCTGGGCATCGCGGACCGCTTCACGGCGGTGGTCGGCGGCGACAGCTTCCCCAGCCGCAAGCCCTCGCCGGAGCCGGTGCTCGGCCTGCTCGCCCTGATGGATGTCCGGCCCGAGGAAACGGTGTTCGTCGGCGACAACGAGCATGACGTGGCCGCCGCCCGCGCCGCCGGGGTGGCGGGGGTGCTGGTGCTGCGCTACGGCTACGCGCGGGTGCCGCTCGACAGCCTTCCCCACGACGGCATCCTGGAGCGCTTCGGCGACCTGACGGGGGCGCTGTCCGAGGGTTCCCCGGCATGAGCCGTCCCACGCTGGATCGGGTCGTTTTCTGTCGGCATGGCGAGACGGAAAGCAACCTTGGCGGTTGGCTGGCCGGGTCGCGCGACGTGTCGCTGACCGACCGCGGGCGGGCGCAGGCCCACGCGGCGGCGGCGGCGCTGACCGCTCAGGGCAGTCCGGTCGCGGCCATTTATTCCAGCCCGCAGCGGCGCGCGCTGGAAACCGCCGGCATCATCGGCGCGGCGCTGGGCCTTCCGGTGGCCGTTGTCCCCGGTCTGGAGGAGCGGCGCTGGGGTGACCTGGAAGGGGGCGCCGTGCCGGGGGATCTCCTGCGCGAGGAGGTGCCGGGGGGTGAAAGCCTCGCCGCCTTCCAGGCCCGTGTCACCGCGGCGTTGAGCGGGTTGCCGATTCCGGCGGATGGGCAGTCCCCCTTGATCGTGGCGCACGCCGGCACGTGGCACGCCTTGTGCCGCTGGATGGGCGTCGACCCGGACACGCTCTGGCCGCCCAACGCGACCCCGGTCACGCTGACGCGCGGCCCCTGACCGGAGGCCGCGCGGAAAACGTCGGCTCGTCAGGCCAGGCGGGTCAGCAGAAGATCCAGCATGCGGTCGCAAGCCGCCAGCTGCTCCTCCGCGATGAACTCGTCCGGCTTGTGGGCCTCGCCGATGCTGCCGGGGCCGCAGACGACGGTGGGAAGCGACAAGCGCTGCTGGAACAGGCCGCCTTCGGTGCCGAAGGAAATCTTGCCCAGGCTGTTTCCTCCGGTGAGCGCCTTGACAAAGGACACCACCTCCGAGTCCCCGTCGGTGTCGAGCGACGGATAGCTGGACAATTCGGCGATCTCGACGGCGGCGGCGGGAAAGGCGCTTCGCGCGCGCGTTTCGATGGCCGCCGCCTCCGCCCGCACCGCGTCGAGCAGAGGCTCCACCGGGTCCTGCGGCAGGTGGCGGATTTCCATATCGAGGCGGCAATGGTTGGGCACGATGTTCAGCGCGCTGCCGCCCTGGATGACACCGGCGTGGATGGTGGTCCACGGCACGTCGTAATCGGCGTCGCGCGAGCCTTCGGTCTGCACCCGCTCCTGCAGCCGGCGCAGTCCCGTAAGCATGTCGCAGGCCATATGAATGGCGTTCATCCCTTGCGGCGCCAAGCTGGAATGGCATTCGACCCCGCGGCAGTCGATGCGCAGCGCCGTCTTGCCCTTGTGGGCCGTGACCACCTGCATCAGGGTGGGTTCACCGACGATGCAGAAGCGCGGGCGGACCGGCAGGGCGGCCATCATGTCGATCAGGCGGCGCACGCCCAGGCAGCCGACTTCCTCGTCGTAGGACAGCGCAAGATGAAGGGGCTGGCTGAGCGTCCGCCCGGAGGCCCGCTGGGCCAGGGCCATCGCGGCGGCGACGAAGCCCTTCATGTCGGCGGTTCCCCGCCCATAGAGATTCCCGGCCCGGCGGGTCAGGCGGAAGGGGTCGCTGGTCCAGGCCTGCCCGTCCACCGGAACCACATCGGTGTGGCCGGACAGCAGGACACCCGGACGGTCGGCCGGGCCGACGCTGGCGAAGAGATTGGCCTTGCGCCCGTCCTCGCTCGGCACCAGCCGCGTGGTGGCGCCGGCCGCCTCAAGCCGCTCCTTCGCCCAGAGAATGAGGTCGAGGTTGCTGTCGCGGCTGACCGTGGGAAAGGCCACCAGCCGCTCCAGAATGTCCAGCGTCGCACCCATGGCGGTCATGGTCCTTCTTCCTTGGTCTTTCAGCCCTGGCTTTCACAAGCCGGCGGTGCCGTCGGGACGGAGGCGGCCGGCGGCCGGCCTCCCCCGTTCCTCGGTCAGGCCGGTCCGTTCACTTGGCGTCGAAGTAGCCGGCCTGGATGGTCTTGCCGATCAGGTTGCAGATGATGCGGCCGGCGGTGATGGCGGTGATGCCGTTCACGTCCTTCTTGGGCGTGATCTCCACGATGTCCATGCCGACCACGCGGCCCTTCTTCACCAGACCGTGGATCAGCGTGCGGATCTGGGGATAGGTCACGCCGCCCGGCGCCGGGCCGTTGACGGCCGGCATGATGGTCGGGTCCATGCCGTCGGCGTCGATGGTCAGGTAGTAGCGCCCGCCGTCGGGAATGCGGTCGAGCACCGCCTTCATGCCGACGTCCTGCAACTCCACGTCGGGGATCAGCACGGCGCCGTAGGCCTGGGCCGCTTCGACCTCCTCCGGCCGGGCGCTGCCGGCGGAGCGCAGGCCGATCTGGAAGATCTGGCCGACATGGTCCATCTCCGCGGCGCGGCGGATCGGGCTGGAATAGCCGCCGCGGGCGCCGTTCACATGGTCGCGCCAGTCGAGGTGCGCGTCGATGTGCACGAGCGTGATCGGGCCCTGGTCGTCGTAGGCGCGCAGCACCGGGATCGGGATGCCGTGGTCACCGCCGATGATGATGGGGAGCATGCCCTTGGCGAGCATCGCCCGCACCACCGCCTCGGCGTTGCGGTAATGCAGGTCGAGGTCGCGCGGGTTCGCCTTCACGTCGCCGCAGTCCACGACCTTGATGTCCTTCCCGCCGAGCAGCGGACCGCCGATGTCGAAGTCCCAGCGCTCCAGCTGGCGCAGCGCCCGCTCGGTGTAGCGGCGGACCCAGGTCGGGGCGTTGGTCTGGTCGTTGGTCACCTCGTCGATCGAGTAGGGATCGCCGTAGGGGATGCCGAGGATGCCGATGTGGCCGTCGAGCTGGTCGAGATCCGTGCAGATGGGGAAGTCGAGGAAGCTCTGCAGTTCGCGGCGCGGCGGGTTGGTCAGGGTGCTGCTCATGGCGGGCGTTCCAGGTTTCTTCTGTGGGATGCGGGAAGGGATCAGGGGGCGTCGGGGATCACGGCGATGGCGTCGACCTCGACCACCCACTCCGGCCGCGCCAGGGCGCTGACGACGATGCCGGTGGAGACGGGATGGACGCCCTTCAGCCACTTGCCGATGGTGCGGTAGACCGGCTCGCGGTAGCGCGGGTCGGTGATGTAGACGGTGATCTTGCAGATGTGCTCCATCTTCGCGCCGGCCTCGTCCAGCAGCATCTTGATGTTGCTCATGGCCTGCTCGGTCTGGCCGGCGGCGTCGCCGATGGCCACGCTCTCGCTGGTGTCGAGGTTCTGGCCGATCTGGCCGCGCACGAAGACCATCGCACCGCGGGCCACGACCGTCTGGCAGAGGTCGTTGTCCAGCGCCTGCTCGGGATAGGTCTTCTTGGTGTTGAACTTGCGGATGCGGGTGTGGGTGGTCATGGGTCGGTTCTCTCTTGGGTGAACGGGTGCGCCGGGCATGGGGAGGGCGTGTCCGGGGAGCCGAAAAAGCTCCCGGCCGTCACGCCGCCCGGAAAGGGGTGGCTGCGGGTCAGGCGGTCAGTGCGGGGCGATCAGTGCAGGGCCGCCAGTTCGGGGAAGACCGACGCCCGTTCCGCCAGCTCGGCCAGCGGGATGTGGCAGGCGATGCGGTGGCCGTCGGTTGCCGTCTGCACCGGCGGCGCGCGCTCGTCGCAGATGGCGCCGAGCTTGCGCGGGCAGCGGCCGCGGAAGGCGCAGCCCCCGCCGCCGGGCGGTGCCGTGGAGTCCTCCAGCAGGATGCGCTCGGGCTCCGGCCCGTCCTCCGCCCCGCTCAGCCGCGGCACCGCCGACAGCAGCGCCTCGGTGTAGGGGTGGTAGGGCGGGCGCAGGACCCGGCCGATCGGTCCCTCCTCGCAGATGGTGCCGCCGTAGACGACCAGCACGCGGTCGGCGATGTGCGACACCACGGCGATGTCGTGGGTGATGAACAGGTAGGACAGCCCCAGCTCGTCCCGCAGGTCGGCCAGCAGGTTGAGGATGTTCGCCTGCACCGAGACGTCGAGCGCCGACACCGCCTCGTCGCAGACGACGAACTCCGGATCGGTGGCCAGGGCGCGGGCGATGTTCACGCGCTGGCGCTCGCCGCCGCTCAGCTCGTGCGGGTAGCGGTCGGCGTAGGCGGCGGGCAGGCCGACGCGGGTCAGCAGGGCCGCGATCATCTCCCGGCGCTCCGCCTCGCCCTGGCGGCCGGCGAGGACGAGCGGGCGCTCCATGGCCGCTCCCACCGTCTTGCGCGGGTTGAGCGAGGCGGCGGAATTCTGGAAGACCAGCTGGGCGCGGCGGCGCAGGTCGCGGTTGCCTTCCTTGGCCTGCTTGACGAAGTCGGCGCCGTCGAACAGCACCGTGCCGGCGGTCGGCTCGATCAGCGCCAGCAGAGAGCGGCCGATCGTGCTCTTGCCGCTGCCGCTCTCGCCGACCACGCCCAGCACCTCGCCGCGCTGGATGGTGAAGGAGACGTCGTCGACCGCCACCGTGCCGTCGCGGCGAAGCCACGGTAGGATCGAGCGGCGCTCGCCGAAGACCTTACGCAGCGCATCGACCTGCACCAGCGGGGCGGTGCGGGCCGGCGGCGCTGCCTGCGGCCGGGACGCGGTCGACTCTTCCGGCCACGGGGTGCCGGCCAGGGCCTCGGCCTTCCAGCAGCGCACGCTGTTGCCGGCGGCGTCCCCGCGCAGCGCCTGGGGCAGGCGGCGGCAGGTCTCCTCGGCGAACGGACAGCGGGGCGCGAAGACGCAGGATTCGGAGGCGCCCGACAGCTTGCTGACCGTGCCGGGGATCGAGGACAGGCGGTGCCGGCGGTCGGTGGTGATGCGCGGCAGCGCCGCCACCAGACCCTTGGTGTAGGGATGGACCGGCCGGGCCAGCACGTCGCGGGTGCGCCCGGTCTCCACGACCTCGCTGCCGTAGAGGACGCAGACCGAATTGCAGATGCGGTTGACGATGCCGAGGTTGTGCGAGACGAACAGGGCGCTCAGATGGTGGCTCTCGCACAGGCCGGCGAGCAGCTCGATGATCCGCGCCTCGACTGTGACGTCGAGCGCCGTCGTCGGCTCGTCGAGGATCAGCAGCTTGGGGTCGCAGCCGAGCGCGGTGGCGATCAGCACGCGCTGCTGCATGCCGCCCGACAGCTGGTGTGGGTAGGACTGCGCGATGCGCCGCGGCTCGCGGATGCCGACCTCGGCCAGCAGCTCCTCCACCCGCGGTGCTGCCTGCCGGGGAGTGAAGCCCTTGTGCTGGACCAGCGGCTCGGCGATCTGCCGCCCGACGGTCAGCGCCGGGTTCAGCGAGGTGAAGGGGTCCTGGAAGACCGCGGCGATGCGGTCGCCGCGCAAGCTCCGGCGGTGCGCGGCGGACAGGCGGCGCAGGTCGGTCCCCTCGAACAGGATCTCGCCGCCGTCGATGCGCCCGGCCTCGCCCAGCAGGTCGAGGATGGCCATGGCGACGGTGCTCTTGCCCGAGCCGGACTCGCCCACCAGCCCCATGACCTCGCCTGGCCGGATCGCGAAGCTGACGTCGCTGGCGGCGCGCAGCGTGCCGCGCGGGCTGGCGTAGTTGATGGTGAGGTTGCGCACCTCCAGCAGGGCGGAAACGGCGGTCGCGGAGGCCGGGGTCGGATCGGGAGACGCGGCGGAAAGGGGCACGAGAGCGGTCATGGGGTCAGTGTCCTCCCGTGTTGCGGGGGTCCAGCACGGCGCGCAGTCCATCGCCCAGCAGGTTGATGCCGATCACGGTGATGCCCATGGCGAGGCCGGGGCACAGCGCGATCCACGGCGCTTGCTCGACGAAGGGCCGGGCCTCGCTGATCATCAGGCCCCAGTCGGAGGAGGGCGGCTGGGCGCCCATGCCGATGAAGCTGAGGGCGGCGCCCAGCAGGATGGCGAAGACGACGCGCAGGCTGGACTCGACCGCCAGCGGCGGCCAGATGTTCGGCAGGATCTCGTGGAACAGGATGTAGGCGGTGCTCTCGCCGCGCAGCCGGGCGGCGGTGATGAACTCCTCCTGCATCAGCTCCAGGGTGATGGCGCGGGTCAGGCGGACCACCTGCGGCACATAGACGATGCCGATGGCGACGACCGCCTTCCACAGGGCCGGCGGCGTGACGGCCAGGACGAGGATGCCCAGCAGGATGGGCGGGAAGGACATCAGCACGTCCATGCAGCGCATGATGATCTCGTCGGTCCGGCCGCGGCCGTAGCCGGCGACCAGCCCCAGCGGCACGCCGACGAGCAGGCTGATGGCGGTGGCCGCGACGCCCATGACCAGCGAGTTGGTCGTGCCGACGAGGGTGCGGCTGAACACGTCGCGGCCGTATTCGTCGGTGCCGAACCAGAAGTCCGGCCCCGGCGGCTGGAGCCGGCTCATGATGTTCATCTCGTCGTAGGGGTAGGGGGCCAGCCAGGGGCCGGCCACGGCGACCACCAGCAGCGGCGCCAGCAGCGCGAGCCCGAGGACGAGCGAGGTGGGCCAGCGCTTCGGAGCGGAGCGGGGCGGGGCGGCAGGGGTTTGGCTCGCGGCGGTCATGTCAGGCGTTCCCCATGCCATGGCGGATCTTCGGGTTGACGAACGCGTAGAGGAGGTCGGCCGCCAGGTTCGCCAGGCAGTAGGCCGTCGAGATGATCAGGATGGTCGCCTGGATCAGCGGCAGGTCGTGGCGCTGGATGGCGAACAGCAGCAGCCGGCCCATGCCGGGGAAGGAGAAGACCGTCTCGATGACCACGACGCCGCCGAGGATCAGGCCGAAATCGATGGCCAGCACGGTGATGGTCGGCAGCAGCGCGTTGCGCAGGGCGTGGCGGACGATCACCACCTTCTCCGGCAGGCCCTTGGCGCGGGCGTATTTCACGTAGTTGGTCTGCAGGACGTCGATCATGCTGGAGCGGGTCAGCCGCGCGATGCGGGCGATCAGCATCAGCACCAGCGTGACGACCGGCAGGACCAGATGCGACGCCCAGGGCACGAAGCCGTCGGCGAGCGGCGCGTAGCCGCCGGTCGGCAACCATTTCAGGTAGCTGCCGAAGATCAGAACCAGGACGATGGCCCAGAAGAAGTCGGGAACGGCGATGCCGAGATAGGACACGCCCGAGACCATCTGGTCGGCCATGCGCCCGCGGCGCACCGCGGCCAGGACGCCGGCGCCGATGCCGATCACCGTCACCACCGCCAGGGCCACCACCGCCAGGACCAGGGACCGGCTCAGCGCCTCCATCAGGATGGGTGCCACCGGCTGCTCCAGGACCAGCGAGCGGCCGAGATCGCCCTGCAGGATGCCGGCGGCCCAGCGGCCGTACTGCACGATCAGGGGCTGGTCGAGACCGAGCTTGACCGTGATGGCGTCGATCACCTCCTTCGAGGCGAACTGCCCGGCGATCATCGACGCGACGTCGCCCGGCATGGCCTGCGTCACCAGGAAGACGAGGATCGACATGACGACCAGCACCATCGCCAGATAGGCCAGCCGGGTGAGTGTGTAGAGGAGCATGGAGAGAGCTTCCCTTGGCCCGGGGCCGTCGGGAGCGCGGCGGGCGCTCCCGACGCCGTCGACGGCTCTACTGGCCGACCGAAACGTTGCGCAGGTCGAGGAACATCATCGGGTGGGAGGTGAAGCCCTGCACCCGCGCGCTCACGCCGTTGACGTGGTTGATGACGTAGGGGATGACGCCGGGAGCGTCCTGGACGGCCAGCGCCTGCACCTCGCCATAGAGCTTCTTGGCCTCCTCCTCGCTGGACGCCTGACGGGCGCCGTCGAGCAGCTTGTCCATCGCCGGGTTGGAGTAGTTCCACAGCGCGGCGTTCCACGACCCGCGCGAGTGGTACCAGGGGTAGACCGAGGTATCGATCGTCGGGCGGCTGAAGAAGCCGTCGATGTAGAAGCCCGCCTTGCCCTCGATGTCCTTCAGGAAGACGTCGAAGGGCACGCGCTGCACGTTGACGGTGATGCCCGCCGGCTTCAGCAACTCGCGGACCGCGAGGCCCAGACGCTCGCGGGTGGCGCGGCCGGCCGGGGTGTAGAGCGTGACCTCGAAGCCGTTGGGATAGCCGGCCTCGGCCAGCATCTTCTTCGCGGCGGCCGGGTCGCCCTTGGCGATGGCCAAGTCCTTGTTGAAGTAGGGATGGCTCGGCGGGATCGGCGAATGGGTCGGCGTGCCGTAGCCGAACAGGGCGATCTGGGTGATCGCCTGCTTGTCCAGCGCCGTCGCCACGGCGCGGCGCACGCGCACGTCGTCGAACGGCTTGGTCGTGCCGTTCATGATGACGCCGTCCCAGGTGGAGGTCGGCACGGCTTCGGCCTTCAGGTTGGACGTCGCCTTGACCTTGTCCACCGCCTCCGGCGGCAGGTTCCAGGCGAGGTCCAGCTCACCCGTGGTCAGCGCCGCCACTTGGCTGGCCGTCTCGGGCAGGATGCGGATCACCACCTCGTCCAGCTTCGGCAGGCCGGCCTCGAAATAGGTCGGGTTGCGCTTCACCACCATGCGGTCGCCGGGCGCGAAGGAGACGAACTGGAAGGGGCCGGTGCCGACGGGGTTGGAAGCCAGCGTGTCGAGGCCGTCGCGCGGCACGATGCGGGCCTGACGCTCGCCGAACAGCTCGGCGAAGCCGGAGTAGGGGGACTTCAGCGTGAATTCCACCGTGTGGGAATCCACAGCCTTCATCGACTCCACGATCTCGAAATTCACGCGGGCGGTGGAGCCGGTCGCCTTGTCCTGGATGCGGGTGATGGTGGCGAGCACGTCCTCGGCGTCCATCTCGCGGCCGCTGTGGAACTTCACGCCCTTCTTCAGGAAGAAGGTCCAGGTCTTGAGGTCGGCGCTGTGCTCCCAGCGCTCGGCGAGGTCCGGCTTCAGCGTCATGTCGGCGGCGATCGCCGTCAGGCCGTTGAAGAGGAGGTAGGCGGCCACATACTCCTGGCCGCCCTTCATCTTGGCGGGGTCGAGGGTGTTCAGGTTCGAATCCACCGCCACCTTGAGCGTGCCGGCGGCCTGCGCGGACAGCGCCGTGCCGGAGAGGAGGAAAGCCGAGAGCACAGCCCGTGCCACCAACCGTTTCACCATGATGAAGCCTCTCTGCTTGCGGGGTCCGTTGTGGACCTTGGTTCCTGTTGCCTCGACGCTCTCACAGACCCGTCATGGGCGGAAAGGCCAAGACCATGCCGCCCGGCGGAGCAAGATGCGCCTTAATAATAGGCAAATCATGCGTTGTGGGCCGTGTGCCTGATTTTCAATCACCGCTGAAGCCCGGAATTTGCTCGTAAAATTCCGTTCGTTGGACTGACAATCTTGCTCAAAAATTAGGCTGGATTGTGGACGCCCCGCCAGCACCATGAATGAATTTTGCAGGGACCATGAATGCAAGCGTATGCTGTCGGCCCGCATGTCAGCCGATCGAGCCGTTCAGAAGCCCGTCCAGCTGAGGCAGAGTATCGATATCCAGCAACTTCCGATGGAGCCGCGCCGCTGCCTCCGGTCTCATGGCGCGTCCGGCACAGTCATGGAACTTCCCGGTATGTTCCTGCGCCGACAGGGGCCGGGCGACAGTGCCGCGGGCCGAGGCGCAGAAGCGGCGGAACACCCGTCCGGTCGCGGTTTCCACCGTCACATCGGCGCCTTCCGGGGCCAGCCGGGCCCGCTCGGGATCGGCGTTCCAACCGGGATCGGGCCGCAGGCTCACACGCTCCATGGCCGCGCGCAGACGCGGGTCGGCCAGCGTCGCCGCGGTCAGGTGATCCAGAGTCAGGTCGCCGTGCAGCATCACGCAGGCCACCGCGAAGGGCAGGCTGAAGCGGGCTTCGCCGGGAGTGGCCGGGCGGTCGTAGGTGAGGTTGGCAGCCACCACGGGCGGTACGACGCAGCGCGCCGCCGTGATGTCCGACGGAGCCAGCCGGTGTTCCATCATCAGGTCGCGCACCGCGTCGGCCGCCGCGTGCGAGGAGAGGCAGACCGGATAGGCCTTGGTGTCGATGCCCGGGTCCAGCAGGTGCCACCGCCGGCCCAGGGCCGCCAGCGCCGTGGGATCGAACCGGCCCTGCGCCACCAGCCGGGCAAAGCCCCGCGGGTCCTCCACCACGCCGTGCGGCACGGCCCCGCCACGCTTGGCCAGACGCGCCGCGCGCAGCCCGTTGGCGGCGGCCTGCGCGGCCAGCAGCGGCTTGGCGCCCGTGCCGAAGCAGGCCCGCATGCCGCCGGCTCCGCAGAGCGCAAAAGCAATGGCGTCGGCGGCCCGGTCGCCGTCCAGCTTGAAGGCCTTGGCCGCCGCGGCTGCGGCGCCGACCACGCCGAACAGCGCGGTGGTCCACCAGCCGGCCTCATACACCCCGTTGCCGAGGGCGATGGCCAGCGCGTATTCCGCCTCCGCACCGGCAACCACGGCGGTCAGCAGATCGGCTCCGGTGCCTCCGGCCGCCTCCACCGCGGCCAGAGCGGTCGGCACCACCACGGCCGACCCATGGACGAATCCGGCATAGGAGTTGTCGTCGAAATCCAGCGCATGGGCGGCGGCGGTGTTCGCGAAGGTGGCCCCTTCGGCGTTGAGGCGTCCGCCTCCCAGCAGGGTGGACGGGCCGGGGGCATGGATGTCCAGCGCGTCCTCCCGCGCCAGGCGGGCGGTGTCGGTGCCCACTCCGGCCAGAGCCACGCCCAGCGTGTCGATGATGCAGGCGCGGGCCGCCGCGGCCACGTCGTCGGGAATGCCGTCGCGCTCCAGGCCGGCCAGCCAATGGCCGATGAGTCGGGCGGCGGGCTGGGTCGCAGGCTGAATCGTGGACTGGCCGGCGGTGATGGAGGGGAGGGGAGGGGTGGTCATGATGGGACGCTCGCAAGGGATGACGACCCCGTGAGGCTGCCCACGACTGTTCCGCCCCGTCACGTCAAGAAATGACTTTCATGGTGGGGATGAACTGCGTTCATAATGCGCCACCGCCCGGGTCTCCATCGGGACCTGCCCCACGACCGCCAGAAGACGAAGCCCGCCCGCCCCATGCGCCATCGCGACTTTGACCTCGACGCCCTCGAAGTGTTCGTGACCGTGGCGGAGCTGGGCAACATGACCCGAGCCGCCGGTCAACTGGGCCTGACCCAGTCGGCCGTGTCGCACGTGGTGCGTCAACTGGAAACCGCCTTCGCCACCCAGCTGTTCGACCGGAGCATCCGCCCGATGGCGCTGACCGCCGCCGGTCACCGGCTCTGGCACTGGAGCAAGCGCATCCTGAACGATGCCCGCCAACTGCCGGCGGTGATCGGCGGCAAGGATGCGCCTTTCGTGCCGGAACTGCGGCTCGGTTGCATCGACACGCTGGCCGCCCCGTTCATGCCGCGGCTGCTTCAGCAATTGCGCGACGGCGTGCCCTCCTTCAGCATCGCAGCGGGTCTGAGCCGGCAGCTGCGGGAGCAGTTCATGGCCCGGCGCCTGGATGTCATCTTCACAAACGAGTCCTTCGACGACATGGATCAGGTGGACAGCGCCCGGCTGGTCACCGAGCCCTTCGTGCTGCTGGTGCCGCGCAACGCGCCGGAGGTCGCCGACGAGGCCGGGCTGCGCGCGCTTTCGCAGGCGTTGCCGCTGATCCGCAACACGGCGGACAGCAGCCTCGGCCGTATGGTGGACCAGCATCTGCGCCGCCTGGGCCTGGAGATTCCGCGCAGCTTCGCGTTCGACGCCGTCGACACGATGATGGCCATGGTGGCGGAGGAGATGGGGTGGAGCCTGCTTCCACCGACCGCGCTGGTGAAAAGCCGCCAGCATCTGGGGCGCCTGCGGGTTCTGCCCTTTCCGGCCGCGAGCTTCCGCCGGTCCATCTTCGTGATCGCCCGCAAGGGGGAACTCGGCGCGCTTCCGGCCCGCATCCACAAGGTCGGCCGCGGCATTCTCACCCAGGGCTACTTCACCGAACTGTTCATCTCTTGGCCCTGGCTGAAGCCTATGATCGGGCGGTGAGAATGGCGTCCGCGGCCAAGATGGAGTTGCGCGGACGCCGTTTTACCTTCGAGCGGTGTCTCAGCCGACGGCGTTGAAGTCGTCCAGCAGGGCGGCGATGCGCCCACTGTCGCTCTGGTCCATAATGACGCGGGCGCGGCGCGTGGCTTCCTGAAGGTCCAGCTTGCGGATGCGCCGCTTCACCAGGGGGATGGCCGGCGGGACCATCGACAGGTCGCGCACGCCGAGCCCGAGCAGCAGCGCCGTGTAGCGCGAATCGCCGGCGATCTCGCCGCAGACCGACACCGGGATGCGGGCGCGCAGCGCCGCCTCGATGGTGAACTGGATCAGGCGCAGCACCGCCGGGTGCAGCGGGTCGTAGAGCGAGGCGACCTGTTCGTCGCCGCGGTCGATGGCCAGCGTGTACTGGGTCAGGTCGTTGGTGCCGATGGAGAAGAAGTCGGCGGCGTAGGCCAGCGCGTCCGCCGACAGCGCCGCTCCCGGCACCTCCACCATCACTCCCACCGGCGGCAGCGGGTCGGCGATGGGGACGCCGCGGCGGCGCAGGCGGCGGGCCACCTGGCCCATCATCTCGCGCACGCGCTGCACCTCGGCGACCGAGCAGATCATCGGCAGCAGGATGCGCAGGGGCCCATGGACGCCGGCCCGCAGCATGGCGGCGAGCTGTGTCTCCAGGAGCTTCGGCTCGCGCAGGCCCAGCCGGACGGCGCGCAGGCCGAGCGCCGGGTTCGCCGGCTCGCCGTAGCGGCCGGCCATCCAGCCGGCCAGCTTCTCCCCGCCGACATCCATGGTGCGGGCGGTGACGGTGCGCCCGCCCATGCCCTCCACGATGGAGCGCAGGACGGTGTACTGCTCGTCCTCGTCCGGCAGCTGGTCGCGGTTCATGAACAGGAACTCGGTGCGCAGCAGCCCGATCCCTTGCGCCCCGTTCTCCAGCGCGTGGTCGAGGTCGCGCGGCAGTTCCAGATTGGCCTGGAGCGTCACCGCGGTGTTGTCGCGGGTGACCGCCGGCAACTTGCGCAGGCCCTTCAGCTGCTCGCGCTCGCGCTCGCGTTCGGCGCGGCGTTGCCGGTAGTCCTCCAGCACCTCGGGGGTGGGGTCGATGATGACGCGCCCCTGCACCCCGTCGACGATGACCGTGATACCGTTCTTCAGGCCGGCCAGCAGCCCGCCGACGCCCAGCACCGCCGGAATGCCCAGCGAGCGGGCCATGATCGCCGTGTGCCCCTCGGCGCCGCCGAGCACGGTGGCGAATCCGGCGACGCGGCGCGGGTCGAGCAGGGCGGTGTCCGCCGGGGTCAGCTCCTCGGCCAGGATCACCGCGCCGGGATTCAGCATGGAGAAGGCCTGATACTCGTGCCGCATCAGGTTGCGGATCAGCCGCCGTCCAACCTCGCGCACGTCGGCGATGCGCCCGGCGAGGTAGCTGTCCTCCATGCTCGCGAAGGTCTGGGCGATGGTGGCGATTTCCGCCTGGACCGCGGCCTCGGCGTTGACCAGCTCCTGCTGGATGCGGCGCTCGACGCCGCGCGTCAGGCGGGAGTTGGTGACCATCGCCAGATGGGCGTCGAGAAGGAAGCCGATCTCCTCCGACGCCGAGCCGGGCAGCACCAGTGCCTTGGCCTTCAGCTTGCGGATCTGGCGGCGCGCCTTGCCGCAGGCGTCGGCGAAGCGCGCAGCCTCGGCCTCCACCTGATCGGCGGTGAGCGTGTATTCGGGAACGCGGATGGCGCCGCTCTCCACCACATGGGCCGGGCCGATGGCAATGCCGGGCGAAACGCCCAACCCGCGCAACGACCGTCCCTGGCCGGCGGCCGGAACGTCAGTCTTCATCGAACTTGCGGGTGATCAGATCCACGAGAGCGGCCATGGCCTCCTCGGCCTCGCGGCCGTAGGCGTACAGCTCCACCGAGGTGCCGGGGCCGGCGGCCAGCATCATCAGGCCCATGATGGATTCGCCCGACACCTGCGTCTCGCCGCGCCGCACCTCGATTTCGGCATCGAAGGTGGCGACCAGCTTCACGAATTTCGCCGCCGCGCGGGCGTGCAGGCCGCGCTGGTTGCTGATCGTGACGGTCTGGCAGATTTCGGGATTCCTCTCCGGATTCTGTCCGTCGATACCAGGGGCGCCTTGTGCGGGCGCCTTCTCGTCTGGAGAACTCATCGGGTCACCCGTCCGACAGCAGCGAGGAAGCGACGTTGATGTACTTCTGACCGGCCTCGCGCGCGGCGGTCACGGCGTGGGTCAGCGTTTCCTGGCGGCGCACGCTGGCCAGCTTGATCAGCATCGGCAGGTTCACACCGGCGATCACCTCGACCTTCGCCTTGTCCATGATGGAGATGGCGAGGTTGGACGGGGTTCCGCCGAACATGTCGGTCAGCACGACGACGCCGGACCCGTCGTCCACGTCGGCCACGGAGTTCAGAATGTCCTGGCGGCGCTGCTCCATGTCGTCGTCTGGGCCGATGCACACGGCCCGCACCTGCTGCTGCTCACCCACCACATGCTCCAGCGCGGCGATGAACTCTTCCGCGAGGCGCCCGTG
Source organism: Azospirillum baldaniorum (assembly GCF_003119195.2). NCBI lineage: Bacteria > Pseudomonadati > Pseudomonadota > Alphaproteobacteria > Rhodospirillales > Azospirillaceae > Azospirillum > Azospirillum baldaniorum. The sequence goes on from NZ_CP022262.1 coordinate 485,146, forward strand.
GGTTACCAGAACCATACCGATCATGGGACATCCTTCAATTCTGGAGCCTCCCCCGAAGCCACATTCTTATTGCGGCACTTATGAACGATCCCTTATCCGGATCGATCCGACCCGCTAGCCGGTCGACCTTCGGCGGCCGACCTCCAGCGGTCAGCCGGCGCGCGGGGCCTGCCGGTCCAACTCCCGATGGCTGATCCCGACCTTCAGCCCCAGCCCGCCCAGCCAAGCGGCCAGCCGTTCGGCGACGAACACCGACCGGTGCTTGCCGCCGGTGCAGCCGACCGCGATGGTCAGGTAACTCTTGCCCTCCTGGTTGTAGCGCGGCAGAAGCGGCTGCAACAGGTCCGTCAGATGACGGAAGAATTCGGCGAAATCCGGGTCTCCCTCAACCCGCGCCGCCACGCGGGGGTCCAGGCCGGTCAGCGGTCGCAGATCCGGATCATAATGGGGATTTGTCAGGAAGCGTACGTCGAACACGAGGTCCGCCTCGCGAGGCAACCCCATCCGGAACGAGAAGGAGGTGACGAAGACCTGGAGCGCGGTCTGGCTGTCGATCTGGAAGTTGCCGGCCAGGATGCGGCGCAGGTCGTGGATCGACAATTGCGTGGTGTCGATGGTCACATCGGCCTGCTGCTTCAGCGGCAACAGCATGGTGCGTTCCAGCTGGATGCCGTCCGGAACCGGGCGATCGATGGCCAGCGGGTGGCGGCGGCGCGTCTCGGTGAAACGGCGCTGCAGCGTCTCGTCCCCACAGTCGAGGAAGACCAGCCGCACCTCCAACCCGGCGTGGGCCTTCAGCGCCTCGACCTCCTCCAGCATGGCATGGGCGGAGAAATCGCGGGTGCGGCTGTCGATGACCAGGGCCAGCGGCCGCTTGCGCGGGTCCGCCTGCTCCAGCAGCGCCGGGACCAGCGAGAGGCGCAGGTTGTCCACCGCCTCGTAGCCCAGATCCTCCAGCGCCTTCAGCGCGACGGACATGCCGGCTCCGGACATGCCGGTGACCAGCACGAGTTGGCCGTCCGGGCCCATTGGCCGTTCCGTCAGCAAGTTATCCAGGGAATGGCGGTCGGTCATGGCAGGTTCGGAACCTTTCCCAGCGAGCCGGCCCGCGCGGCGGCGGCGGCCAGCTTGAGCTTGGCCGGAGTCGAGGCGTCGAAGGGGCAGAGGGCGAGGCGCGGGACGGCCCGGTCGAGAAGATCCGCGGCCTCTTCCATGGGCAGACGCTCCACGACGTCGCGCGGCACCAGATCGACGACCAGCCCGACCTCCGCCTCTGCGGCGGCGGGCAGGGGCATGATGCCGACGCCCCGCACCTCCAGCAGGCCGGCCAGCGCCGCCGGGGCCGTCGCCATCAGCCTGTCCCGGTCGACGCGCAGTTCCACCTGGTCATCGGCAACCAGCAGCGCCCCCGCGTCGATCATCCGCAAGGCCAGATCGGACTTGCCGCTGCCCGACGGTCCCCGCAGCAGCACGCCGACGGGCGTTTCGCCGCGGTCGCCGCCGCCCCGTATGCCGCCGCTGCCGCCGTTTCCATGGCCGTCATTCCATGTGCCGACCAGGACGCAGGTGCCGTGAATCGTTACCATGATCCCGCGAAGGTGAGGCGTGCCGCTGGTTCTGTCAATGGGATGCCGAAAATGCATCCTTTTCCCGCCCGATACGCCTCGAATGCGCGGGTGCGACCGCCATTTCCCGGCCAATAACCCGGCCGAGCCGCGGCGACCGCCGCGCGAGTCCCGGCCTCAGGCCGGCCGGTCGCAGCCCGCGGTCAAGCCGATGCGCAGGGCCGGACGGACGGTGCGGCGGATGTCCGCCAGTTCGCTGGCCAGCGCGTCGCGCCGGCGGATCATCTCGTCCAGATCGTCCAGCTCCGCAGCCTCCTGGCAGGCCGTGCGGAAATCCTTCTCGCGGGCCAGCCGGGTCAGCAGATGGGTGTAGCTGTCGGCGATGGTCGCCAGATGCCGTTGCGCGCCCTGGAGCGCTTCCGCCAGCTGCGTCCGTTCGTTGGCTGATGCCCGCATCATCCGGGCCAGCTCGCCCTGCTGGACGCTGGCGTCGTTGATGAGGCGGGCCAGCCGATAGCGGCGGAAGTCGATCACCCTGGCCGAGGCTGGGGCGACCGGAGCCACGGCGGCTTCGTCGGTCCGGCACGGTGCGAACGGCGTGAGGTCGGGCTTGATGTCGGACATGGCCCTCTTCCGGTTGGTGACGTCCGGTTGTCGAAAGGCCAGCCGTCGCAGGCGCGGGAATGACCGTAATCGAGCATCCGCCGCACCCACGACTTTGTCCATACGTCTTTTCTCAAATTGCAACTATGCCGCATCCGCCATGTGGAAATGCCTCAAGGGCGGGGCAGGCGCACGGTGAAGACGGCGCCGATCGTCTCCCCGTCGCGGCCGAGACGGTTCGCGGCCCGGATGGTGCCGCCGTGGGCCTCGACGATCTGCTTGGAGATCGACAGGCCGAGGCCGGAGTGGGTGCCGAACTTCTCGCCGGCCGGCCGCTCGGTGTAGAAGCGTTCGAAGATCGCCTCCTCCTTGCCCTCCGGAATGCCGGGGCCGTCGTCGCTGACCGTCACCTCCACGGCGCCATCCGGGGTGCGTCGGGTGGCCAGCTGGACCTGCCCGCCGGGCGGCGAGAAGGACAGGGCGTTGGCGATCAGGTTCTGGAAGACCTGGGTCAGCCGCCCCTCCAGCCCCTTCACGGTCATCGACCCGCCCCGCGGCGGCTCGATGACGACACTCGGCGCGGCCTCCGTCCCGTCCTCCTCCTCCTCGGTGGTGCGGTGGATGTCGGCGAGCGTGCGGAGCATCGCACCGATGTCCACCGGCTCCAGCGCGGCGCGCGACAGCTCGGCGTCCAGGCGCGAGGCGTTGGAGATGTCGCTGATCAGCCGGTCCAGCCGCTGCACGTCGTCGGCGATGATCGCCATCAGCTTGTCGCGGCGGGCCGGATCCTGGATGCGGCTGACCGTCTCGACCGCGCTGCGCAGCGAGGTCAGCGGATTCTTGATCTCGTGGGCGACGTCGGCTGCGAAGCGCTCGATGGCGTCCATGCGCGCCCACAGCGCCGCCGTCATGTCGCGCAGCACGCCGGACAGCTCCCCGATCTCGTCGCCGCGGCGGGTGAAGTCGGGGATCTCCGTGTGGCGCCCATGGCCGGTGCGCAGCCGGTCGGCGGCCTGGGCCAGCTTGCGGATGGGCCGGGCGATGGTGCCGGCCAGATAGAGCGACAGCAGGACCGTGACGAGAAGCGCCACCGCGAAGACGCGCAGGATGTCGGTGCGCACCGACCGGATGGCCTCGTCGATCACCGTGCCGCTGCGCGACAGCAGCACCGCCCCCAGCACCTCCTTGTAGCGCTGGACCGGAACGGCGACCGTCAGCAGCAGGTTGGAGCGGGCGACGGGCGAGGCCAGCCGCCACACCGTCGCGCTGTTCTCGCCGGCCAGCGCGCGCTCCACATTGGGCGGCGGAGGGGCCGACTCGGCGGCGTGGCCCGGAGGGTCGCGGTAGAGCGGCAGGTTCTCCCGGCTCGGCACCACGTCGATGAAGCGGGCGTAGAACTCGTTGACCGCGCGGGACGCCGGATCGCCGGAGGGCGGCAGCGGCAGTTCCTGGATCTCGATCTTGCCGGGCGAGCCGGTCAGCACGCGGCTGTCCGACAGCAGCCGCCCGTTCGGGCCGTAGAGCCGGGTGTGCGTCTCGGTCGCCAGCGCCAGCCGGCGGATCATCTGGCGCCCCAGCTCCGGCGATAGCTCGTAGCTCTCCTGGCCCAGTTCCGGCTCGTCGGCGGCCCGCTGCACGGCGCCCTCGCCGAGCGCGGAGGCGAAGATGCGGGCCTCCGTCTCCAGCGCGTCCAGCTCCGCCTGGACCAGCCGGTCCTGGTAGCGGCCGAGATAGAGCAGGGCGCCGACCAGAAGCAGCAGCGCCAGCACGTTGACGGCGAGAATCCGCAGGGTCAGCGGCGACGGCACGCCGCGCAACCGGCGCCGGGGTGCGGCGCGCGGCGCGGTTCCGGTATTGACGGGCGGGGAGGGGGCGTGGTCCGGCGCGCGGACCTCACTCCCTGTATCGGTAACCGACGCCATAGAGCGTTTCGATCTGCGCAAAGTCGGAATCAATGGCCTTGAACTTCTTGCGGAGCCGCTTGATGTGGCTGTCGATGGTGCGGTCGTCGACATAGACGTTCTCGCCATAGGCGGCGTCCATGAGCTGGTCGCGGCTCTTCACATGGCCGGGGCGCTGGGCCAGCGCCTTCACCAGAAGGAACTCCGTCACCGTCAGGTCGATGGGCTGGCCCTTCCAGGTGCAGGAATGGCGGGCGCCGTCCATGACCAGCGGGCCGCGGGTCAGCATCACGCCGGGTTCCGGCGCGGTCTTGTCGCGGGTCGCCGCCTCGCGCCGCAGCAGGGTGCGGATGCGCTCGACCAGCAGGCGCTGCGAGAAGGGCTTCTTGATGTAGTCGTCCGCGCCCATGCGCAGACCCATCAGCTCGTCGACCTCGTCGTCCTTGCTGGTCAGGAAGATGACCGGCAGATGGCTGGTCTGGCGCAGGCGCTGCAGCAGCTCCATCCCGTCCATGCGCGGCATCTTGATGTCCAGCACGGCAAGGTCCGGCGGGCGCTGGGTCAGGCCGCGCAGCGCTTCGGCGCCGTCGGTGTAGGTGCGCACCTCGAACCCCTCCGCTTCCAGCGCCATGGCAACGGAGGTCAGGATGTTCCGGTCGTCATCCACCAACGCTACGGTGTGAGACATGTCGTTCGCGTTCCCAATCACACACCCCGTTTTCGGCAACCGCCGGTGTCGGCGACCGGCGTCCGCGGCCAATTCCAGCGGATGACCGGCCCCTCACGGTCGCTTACTACGGAAGAATGGTTTCGTCTTATTTCGAAAAGCGGACTTTCCTAATGCTCCACGACGCCCAGGAGGCGGCGCAAAGGCATGAAAAGCCAACTTTTCGCTTTTCCCAACCTATTTGTCTGGGCCAATATGGCACCAATGCGGCGCCGGGGAAACGGTGCTGCGCGGGAGAACGCATTCGTTTCAGGGCATGAGTTCCGACGAGTCCCCCATCCGTCCGACCCCAACGGGGTCGGGTGCCGCGGCGTCATCGGACGTTGGCGGCCAAACGGGAGGCGCCGCAAGGCGCCTGATGCGTGGTGCCGGTCTGGCGGCGCTGTCCACCGCTCTGCGCGGGGATGACAGCCAGCATGATGGGCGGGGTGGATGGCCCTATCCTTCGCTGGTCCAGGTGGCCTTCGACCTGGACGGTACGCCCCTTCTCCTTCTTTCCACCCTTGCCGACCACACGAAGAACATCGCGCGGGACCCGCGCGTCGGCCTGCTGTTCGATGGAACCGCTGGGCTGGCGGAGCCGCTGTCCGGGCCGAGGCTGTCGGTTCTCGGGCGGGCCGAGCGCTCGGAGGAGCCGCGCCACCGGGCCCGTTTCCTGGCGCGCCATCCCGGTGCGGGGCTCTACGCCGGCTTCGCCGATTTCAGCCTTTACGCCGTGTCGGTGGAGCGCGCCCATCTGGTGGCCGGATTCGGCCGGGTGCGGTGGCTCGACCGCGCCGAGTTGATGCTGCCAGCCATTCCCATGGCGCTGGCCGAGGCCGAAAAGGCCATCCTGAGCCACATGAACGCCGACCACGCCGACGCCTTGCGGCTGTACGCCACGGTTCTGGCCGGGCGGTCCGCTGACGGCGCCGGATCCTGGACGATGACCGGGATCGACCCCGACGGCTGCGATCTGCGCCGCAGCGGCGAAATGGCGCGGGTTGATTTCGATCACGGCGTGGAAAACCCCGAAGACGCTAGGGTCACTCTCGCCGGCCTCGCCCGGCAGGCTCGCCGGAGCGCACCCGGCGCGGCTGACGGCTCAGTGGATTCGGACGATCGTGACGGCTAACCACGACGCCGCGGAAAGCGGCGCGCAAAAAGAGCGCAACCAGGAGAAAACGTCAGTGGACCATAACGGACCGACCCGTTGCCGTTTTGGGTTTGTGGCCCTGGGGCCACCCCTCTCTTGCCAATCAGGACATCGGGCGCGCCCGGGGGGCGCGTCGGGATGACCGTCGTCCGGCCCGCGGGCCGGGCTGCGGTGGTTTGAGCCGGCGGAACGACACCGCCACCGAACAAGGACGGCTTCGATAAGGGCCGAAAAGGCCAGCCGTCCAGACCTTCGGGCGCCGGCCCCCGATACCAGGGGCGGCGAACCCGGAGACGAGTTGAGAGGCAAAGGATGACCGGAACAACGCGCACGCGGAACAAGAAGCTCCTGGCCTGGGTCGAGGAGATCGCGAACAAGTGCAAGCCCGAGCGGGTGCACTGGTGTGACGGATCGCAGGAGGAATACGACCGCCTGTGCGCCGAGATGGTGGAATCGGGCACCTTCATCAAGCTGAACGAGGCCAAGCGCCCGAACTCCTACCTCTGCCGTTCCGATCCGGGCGACGTCGCCCGCGTCGAGGACCGGACCTACATCTGTTCCGAGCGCAAGGAGGATGCCGGCCCGACCAACAACTGGGTCGCCCCGGCGGAAATGAAGGCGAAGCTGGACAGCCTGTTCGAAGGCTGCATGCGGGGCCGCACCATGTATGTGGTGCCCTTCAGCATGGGGCCGCTGGGCTCCGACATTGCCCACATCGGCGTGCAGATCTCCGACAGCCCCTATGTCGCGGTCAACATGCGCATGATGACCCGCATGGGCCAGAAGGTGCTGGACATCCTGGGCGACGGCGACTTCGTGCCCTGCCTGCACTCCATCGGCGCGCCGCTGGAGCCCGGTCAGCCGGACGTGGCATGGCCGTGCAACGCCGATCACAAGTACATCGTCCATTTCCCGGCCGATCACTCGATCGTCTCCTTCGGCTCGGGCTACGGCGGCAACGCCTTGCTCGGCAAGAAGTGCTTCGCGCTGCGCATCGCCTCCTCGATGGGCCGCGAGCAGGGCTGGCTGGCCGAGCACATGCTGATCCTCGGCGTGGAAAGCCCGGAGGGCGAGAAGACCTACGTCGCGGCCGCCTTCCCGTCGGCCTGCGGCAAGACCAACTTCGCCATGCTGGTCCCGCCGGCCGAGTTCGAAGGCTGGAAGGTCCGCACCATCGGCGACGACATCGCCTGGGTGAAGCCGCAGCCGGACGGCACGCTGCGCGCCATCAACCCGGAGGCCGGCTTCTTCGGCGTGGCCCCGGGCACCAGCATCAAGTCGAACCCGAACGCGCTGAAGACGCTGAACGCCAACGTCATCTTCACCAACGTCGCTCTGACCGACGACGGCGACGTGTGGTGGGAGGGCCTGACCGACGAGGCGCCGGCCCACCTCATCGACTGGCAGGGCAACGACTGGACCCCGGCGTCGGGCCGTCCGGCCGCGCACCCGAACTCGCGCTTCACCGCCCCGGCGGCGCAGTGCCCGTCGATCGATCCGGCTTGGGAAGACCCGGCGGGCGTGCCGATCTCCGCCTTCATCTTCGGCGGACGCCTGTCCAAGACCTTCCCGCTGGTGTTCGAGGCCTACAACTGGCGCGAGGGCGTCTATTGGGCGGCGACCATGGGCTCGGAGGCGACCGCCGCCGCCGTCGGCCAGGCCGCCATCCGCCGCGACCCCTTCGCCATGCTGCCCTTCTGCGGCTACAACATGGCCGACTACTGGAACCATTGGCTGGCGATGGAAGGCAAGGTGGAGAACCTGCCGCGCATCTACCGCGTCAACTGGTTCCGCAAGGACGAGAACGGCAAGTTCGTCTGGCCGGGCTTCGGCGACAACATGCGCGTCCTGCGCTGGATCGTCGACCGCGTCCGCGGCCGTGCGGTGGATGCGGCGGAGAGCCCGTTCGGCTACATGCCGCGTTACCAGGACCTGAACTGGGCCGGTCTCGATTTCGCCGAGGACAAGTTCCGGAAGATCATGGACATCGACCGGAAGGAAGCCGAGGCCGAGGCCAAGGACCAGGAGGAGCTGTTCAACCGCTTCGGCAGCCACCTGCCGGACGAGATCGAGCAGCAGCGCGTGGCGCTCCTCAAGCGTCTGGAGGAGGCTCCGGACACTTGGCGGATCGGCTGATCGGGCCAGCGCCGGATCGTCCGAGCGTGTGAAGAGGGACCGCCCACGGGCGGTCCCTTTTCTTTTGCGCCCCCCGCCATGGCGGTGCGCTTTTCGGGTACTCCTTTCGTGACACGATCCTTTGTCACGGCTAGGATCGCGTCCGACGCCGGGAGATTTACAAAAACTCAAGGGATTGCTGCGTCACTGGGCCGGCAGAACGCAAGCACCCCCGCCTGACCGGCCTTCCGCGGAGCGGACCGGCCAAGGCACGGAAAATGACGCTGGAGGACGGAAGACATGTTCGTGATGATCGGCTTCGGCGTCGTGGTGTTCAGCGTCTTCGGGGGCTACGTCCTGGGTGGTGGCCACCTGGGCGTGCTGTGGATGCCCTTCGAGTTCATGATCATCCTGGGCTCCGCCGCCGGTGCGTTCCTGATCGGCAATCCAAAAGCGGTCGTGACACACACAGGCAAGGAACTCGGCCATCTCTTCAAAGGGCCAAAATACAAGAAAGATGATTTCCTCGAACTTCTCACCATGATGTATCAGGTCTTCAAGATCGCGAAGACCAAAGGGCTGCTCGCCCTCGAACAGCACATCGAGAAACCGGAAGATTCACCACTTTTCCAGCAGTTTCCAAAATTCTACGGCGACCACCACGCCATATCCTTCCTCTGCACCTATCTGCGCCTGATGTCGCTGGGGGCCGACAACCCGCACGAGCTGGTCGACCTGATGGACGAGGACATCGAGACCATGCACCACGAGCACCAGCGGATCGCCGACGCCATCCAGGCGGTGGCCGACGCCGTGCCGGCGCTGGGCATTGTGGCGGCGGTGCTGGGCGTGATCCACACCATGGGGTCGATCACCGAGCCGCCGGAGGTTCTGGGCAAGCTGATCGGCGGCGCGCTGGTCGGCACCTTCACCGGCATTCTCGTCGCCTACGGCTTCCTGGCGCCGATCGCCAGCGGCCTGAAGAACATCTACCACGCCGAAGGGAAATACTATCAGGCGATGAAGATCGGTCTGATCGCTCATCTGTCCGGCTACGCACCGGCCATCTCGGTCGAATACTCGCGAAACGTGCTGGAACCCGAGTACCGGCCGAGCTTCGCCCAGGTGGAAGAGGCCACTTCGGCCCTGCCGCCCGCCTGACCCCGGATCACTCTCCATGCCGACTTCGTCCGACGGCGCCGTCACCATCCTGTGGAACGAGGGAACGGTGGGGGAGTGGGCCGCGCTCCTCGCCCGCATCCCCCGTTCCACCCTGCCGCAGTGCTTCGCCTACGCCGGCGCCATGGGCCGCACCCACGGCTTCGTGCCGAGGCTCGGCCTGATCCGGCGGGACGGTGCGTCCATTGGAATCGTCCAGCTTCTGGAGCGGCGGACGCTGCGCCTGTTCCACCAGCGCCAGATCCACCGCGGCCCGCTCTGGCTCGATGGGGTGGAGCCCGACATGGCGACCCAGGAGGCGGTCTTCCGCCTGCTGCGCCGGGCCTGCCCCGACAACCCCCTGAACCGCGCCAGTCTGCTCCCCGAACTGGCCGCCGGCCCGGAGGCCGAGGCGATGCTGCGCCGCTGCGGCTTCCGCCGCTTCGGCCCCGGCTACCGCACGGTCTGGCTTGATCTGTCCCGTGGCGAGGAGGAGTTGCGCGCGGCGATGGCCCGCGACTGGCGCCAGCGGCTGAAGGGGGCGGAGAAGGCCGGTCTGGTCATCGACCTCGACTGGGAGGCCAAGAACCTGCCCTGGCTGATGAAGCAGGAGCATGAGCAGGCCTTGACCAAGCAGTTTCGCCCGATGAC
>NZ_CP022262.1:505000-707500 GCF_003119195.2 Azospirillum baldaniorum
CGCCAGATACGGAACGGCCGGCAGGGGCGGCAGACCGACGAACTGCCGCATCCCCATGTAGGTGAAGCCCTGGCCCAGCAGGAGAATGCCGTTGGCGACGGCGATGCTCAGCCACTCCGGTGCCGGGGCGGGAAGCATCCGCAGCAGGAAAAAGACGCCCACCAGGATGTTGCCCCACGCCCAGCCCCGCGGACCGGGCACCGAGGTGTTGAGCTTGTAGAGAAGCGTGGCCACCAGAGCCGACAGGAAGATCATCCCCCCGGTCATGGCGAAAAGTGTGTTGCCGTCCAGATGCATGGCCCCGCCCTCTATACCGCCTGCTGTGCCGGCCGCCATACCGTGTCGAAGTTGTGCCACATCGGGATTGTGCCGTATCGGTGCGTTCCATGTCCTCGGGCGTGGCACACCCGGGCGGTTGTTGACCCGTGTCTCGTTTTAATTCCTATTGCCCCTTTCGCGAGCAATGCCGTAGAGACAGTATCGTCTTTCCTCCGCACTTTCTTCCACAAGGTGCTAGCCGCGTAAAGGACGGTTATGAAGCCCGATGGCGTTTCGGTTTTCCTCGTGGAAGACGATGAAGATTTCCGAGACGCACTTACCGATTGTCTCGATGGGGCCGGCTTTCATGTCCGTGCTTTTGCGGATGCGCTCAGTTTCTACAAAGGTTCTTTGTCGGTGCGACCGGACGTTGCGGTGATCGACGTCAATCTGCCGGATGAAAGCGGGCTGGAGGTGCTTGGACACGTCACCGCCCTGGGCGTCGGAGCCATCCTGCTGACCGCGCGCGGCACCACCAGCGACCGGGTGGCGGGGTACGAGGCGGGGGCTGACATCTATTTCGTCAAGCCCGTGGACACGCACGAGCTGATCGCCGCGATCCGCGGGCTCGCCGTCAAGGGGCGTCGCCGCCAGGAAGCCGCCGGGAAGAGCGTGGAAGCCCCGGCGTCCGAGGGCGCCGCACCGGTCTGGCTGCTGAAGCAGCGCTCCCACCTGCTGGTCGGCCCGGACCTGCAGGTCGTCCGTCTCGCCGATCAGCAAACCAGACTCCTGGCCGCGCTCGCCCTGCACGCGCCCAACGCCGCGCCGCGGGACGACCTGCTGGCCGCGCTCGGGCACAATCCGGAATTCAGCGACCGGCAGATCCTGGACTCCGCGATTCGCCGCCTGCGTCGCACCGTCGAGCTCTCCACCGGCATTCCTCTCGCCGTGACCACAATCCCGCGGGTGGGTTACGCGTTGCGCGACGGCATCGTTCTCGATCCGAACTGAGCGCTCCCCTCCTTTCCCAACGGTGGACCAAGCCATGCCGGCGAACCATACGGCCGATTCGAAGACCGGCATTCCCGTCCCATCGACGGACAAACGATGGGCGGAAAAACGATGGGAGGATGACCGATGGGCGCTGTCCCTGGTCCGCCGTCACCGCCGCGCCGTCGTCCAGGCGCCCGACCACGCCGCCGGTTACATGAATCTGGGTGAGGGGCTGCGCACGCTCGGCCAGGACGACGCGGCGGCGGTGATCAATGCCCGGGCCCTGACGCTGCGCCCGGATTATCCCCAGGCGCTCTGCGCGCGGTCGGTCCTCTTCTCCGGGCAGCGCCGTCCCCGGGCGGCCCTGCGTCTGGCCTTGCGGGCGCTGGCGGTGGACCCGGCCTTTCCCGCCGGCTGGGACTGGCTCGCCCGGCTGGCCGGCGCCGAATCGCTTGACGAGGTTCGGCTGCGGGCGATGCTCCGCTCCGTCCGGCTGACCCCGGCCCGCCCGGAGGCGCTGGTCGCCTTCGGCACGGCCTTGACGGACGGGGACCGGGTGCGTGGCGATGCGCGGGCTCGGGAGGAGGGAGTCGGCATTCTGCTGCGGGCTCTGGCGCTCGATCCGGCCTCCCCGGAGGTGATCGGAGCGCTGGCCGGCACCGCCTTCCGCCTCAGCCATTTTCCGGAGGTGCTGCGTCTGATCCGCCGGCTGCACCGGATCGATCCGCAGAGCGCCAACGCCTACGCCATGCGCAGCGTGGTCGCCACCATGCTGGGCGACTTCGACGCGGCGATCGCCCATGGCCGTTGCGCCGTGCTTCTGGCGCCGGGGGAGGCCACGCCCTGGATCAATCTGGCGCTCGGCCTGCACGCGCTGCAGCACCCGGAGATCGCTGCCCATTACAACCGGCGTGCCGCGCGGCTGGACCCGGGCGGGGCGGTGGGCCGCTTCAATCTGTCGCTGAACCTGCTGGCGATGGGCGAGCTGGCGCGCGGCTGGCGGCTCTACGAGGCGCGCTGGCGCATGGGCGGCGCCAGGACGCCGGATCACGCTCCGCTCTGGGACGGCAGCGACCCGGCGGGCCGCCGCATCCTGCTGACCGCGGAACAGGGACAGGGGGACACGCTGCACTTCATCCGCTACGCCCCGTTGCTGGCGACGCGCGGCGCGCGGGTGGAGGCGCAGGTGCAGCCGTCGCTGGTCCGGCTGGTCTCCCTGATGCCCGGCGTCTCCGCGGTCCATCGGTCGGACGAACCGCCGCCGCTCTGCGATGCCGTGATCCCGCTGTTGAGCCTGCCGCGCCTGTTCGGGACGACGCTGGACACCATCCCGGCCGCCATCCCCTATCTGCGCGCGGCGCCGGCCGACGAGGCGCGCTGGCGGGATCGCTTGGCGGGAGAACACCGGGTCGGAGAGCGCCGACTGAAGGTTGGGCTGGTCTGGGCCGGGGATTCGCACGCCGCGCACCTCAGCGCCAACGCGGTGGACGGGCGGCGCAGCTTGCCGCTGGCGGCGCTCGCTCCGCTGGCCTCCGTGCCGGGAATCGCCTGGATCAGCCTCCAGAAGGGCGCTCCGGCGGCCCAGGCCGGGACGCCGCCGCCCGGCATGGACCTGATCGACTGGATGGACGAGGTCACGGACTTTGCCGACACCGGCGCCCTGATCACGCAACTCGACCTCGTCATCTCGGTCGATACGTCGGTGTGCCATCTCGCCGGCGGTCTGGGAAAACCGGTCTGGGTGCTGTCGCGCTTCGACGCCTGCTGGCGCTGGCTGATCGGCCGCGACGACACGCCCTGGTACCCGACCATGCGCCTGTTCCGGCAGGAGCGCCCCGGCGATTGGGATCCGGTCATCGCCCGGCTCGCCGCCCGCCTCCGCATCGTGGCGGATCACCGGGTTCCCGCCGCGCCCGCCCTTTAAAGCGAACTTCCGTTCGCTTTAGACTCATATCGCCTCATTCGCCGACGGGCTCCGGTCGCATGTGCGACCGGGACCGCCGGCGCGGTCCAAAGCGGATTGCAATCCGCTTTAAGGGCATGAGCCTGCGGGGCCGCCGTCGCGGCCCCTTCCGCCGAACCGGTCAGAAACCGGTCAGATCCACGTCACCTTTTGTCCATGTGATTGCTGCGGCTTCTTCACTATCGTCCAAAACCACCACTTTTGGTGTGCGCCATGCAGCCGAGAGTCGTGAATTTGGCATAATTCTCTACAAATATCAGAGAATAAGTGAAATGAAGCCGGCTTTTTTAAAACACCCATCTCGCAACCCGTCCAGTTTTACTTTGAAGCCTGCGCTCTTGTTACGCAGGAACCCGGCGGCATAAGCGGAACGGACCCGTTCCCAGCGCCTGAGAATTCCAGACTTTGAACACTGACCGGGGCCTCCGCCGCTCGGAGCGCCCTCGCACATCCTGACCGTCCTAACCGAGGGGAACACGACCATGGCCGATCCGAACTTCACGCTGCTTGGCACCGCCCTGTTCGGCATCGGAAAAGTCGGCCCCTCCGGCGTGGCGGGACAGGCCACCCCGGTGTTCGTCGACATCGACGGCGACGGCGATCTCGACGCCCTGATCGGCGATGTGAACGGCGGCCTCACGCTTTATCGGAACGTCGGGACAAGCGGCTGGCCCTCCTTCACGTGGGCCGGCACGAACCCCTTCGGTCTGAGCAATGTCGGCGGCTGGTCGTCGCCGGCCTTCGCCGATCTCGACGGCGACGGCGACCTCGATCTGCTGATCGGCAGCGATTCCGCAAACAGCACCAACGGCTCCCCGCTCACCGGGCGCGGCTACCTGTTCTATTTCAGGAATGTGGGCACGGCGACCGCCCCCAGCTACGTGCTGGCCGGCACGAACCCCTTCGGCCTCAACAGCACCGGCTTCTACGCCAAGCCGACCTTCGTCGACATCGACGGTGACGGCGACCTCGACGCGGTCATCGGCAGCGGCAGCGGCGATCTGTACGTCTACCGCAACGTCGGCACCCGGACGGCGCCCAGCTTCTCGTTGGTCGGCGTCAACGCCTTCGGCCTTGGGAAAGTCGGCAGCGAAAGCATCAACATGTCCTCGCCGACCTTCGCGGACATCGACGGCGACGGCGACCTCGACGCCATCATCGGCACCAACGCCGGCGACACGGTGGTCTACCGCAACATCGGTACCCGGACGAACCCGAACTTCTCGCTGGTCGGCACCAACCCCTTCGGTCTTGCCGACAGCGGCAGCTACGCCCGGCCGGTCTTCGTCGACCTCGACGGCGACGGCGACATCGACGCGATCGTCGGCGAGCAAGGGGGACGGCTCGTCGCCTATTGGAACGGCCCGGCGCCCGTCGCCCCGCCGACCGGGCTGACGCTGGGCTGGGATACGGACAGCGGCGTGCGGGGCGACCGCATCACAAACAACACCAAGCCTTCCATCACCGGCACGGCGGTCGCCGGCTCGACCGTGGTCCTGTACGACGGCAACACGGCGATCGGCACCGCGACGGCGGGCAGTGGCGGGCAGTGGACGATCACCCCGACGGGCACGCTGGGCACCGGCGCCCACACGCTGACCGCCAAGACCAGCCAGAACGGCGGCACCTCCTCCGCCTCCAGCGCGCTGGTTGTGACCATCGACCTGTCCGCTCCGACGCTGGTGTCGGCGGCGGTGAACGGGACCGCGCTGACGCTGACCTATTCGGAGACGCTGTTCAACGTCGCCTTGGACAAGTCCGCCTTCACGGTGAAGGTGAACGGCGTTGCGGTCGAGATCAGCAGCCTTTACATCAGCGGTTCGACAGTCAACGTGACCCTCGCCAAGGAGGTCGTCCGTTACAAGACGGTGACGGTGGACTACACGCCGCCTTCGTCGAACCTGATCCAGGACGCCAGCACCAACTCCGCCGGCGGGCTGACCGGGCAGGCGGTTGTCAACAACTCGCCGGCCGATCCGAACTTCCTGCCGCCCTCCACCAACCCGCTGGGGCTGGGCAACAGCGGAACCGACGCCCGGCCGGCGGTCGCCGACCTGGACGGCGACGGCGACCCCGACGTTCTGGTGGGCAACGCCGCCGGCGACACGCTTTACTACCGCAACATCGGCACGGCGACGAACCCGACCTTCACCCTGGCCGGCACAAACCCCTTCGGCCTGGGCCGCGTCGGCACCAGCGCCTCGACCAGCTTCGCGGACATCGACGGCGACGGCGATCTCGACGCATTGATCGGCAACCAGAACGGCGGCATCGTCGTCTACCGCAACGTCGGCACCCGGACGTCGCCCAGCTTCATGCTGGTCGGCACCAATCCCTTCGGCCTCGGCGGGGTCGGCACCGCCGCGGCGCCCACCTTCGCGGACATCGACGGCGACGGCGACCTCGACGTCCTGATCGGCAACGGCGCCGGCAACCTGGTTCTCTATTGGAACACCGGCACTTCGGCGGCGCCCAGCTTCACGCTGGGAGGCACCAATCCCTTCGGGCTGGGCAGCGTGACCGGCGGCGCCTTGCCGTCCTTCGTGGATTTCGACGGCGACGGCGACCTGGATCTGCTGATCGGCACCCCGGACGGCAACACGATCGTCTACCGCAACGTCGGCTACAGCAACTACCCCAGCTTCACGCTGGTCGGCACCAACCCCTTCGGGCTCGAGGACGTCGGGAACCGGGCGGCGCCGGTGTTCGCCGACATCGACGGCGACGGCGACCTCGACGCGCTGACCGGCAACGCGAACGGCGACCTGATCGTGTCGCGGCAGGTGCCGCCGCCCGACGCGCCGGAAGGGCTGACCCTCGACCCTGCATCGGATCTCGGCGTGGCCGGCGACCGGATCACCGGCGACGCGACCCCGACGATCACCGGCACGGCGCTGGCCGGGCTGACGGTGGTGCTGTACGACGGCGCGACGGCGCTGGGGACCACCACCGCCGGCAGCGACGGGCTGTGGACGATCACGCCGGCCACCGCGCTGGCCGACGGCCCGCGGACCCTGACCGCGAAGACGACGAACAGCGACGGCACCTCGGCGCCGTCCAAGACCCTGGTCGTCACCATCGACACCACGCTGCCGGTCCTGTCCTCGGCGACGGTGAACGGCGCCATCCTGACGCTGAGCTACTCCGAGGCGCTGGACCTGGTGTCCAAGCCCGCGGCCTCGGCCTTCACGGTGAAGGCAGGCGGCGCGACGGTGGGCGTGACCAACGTCGCCATCACCGGTTCGGTCGTCACCCTGACCCTGGAATACGCGGTCCTGCGCACCGACACGGTGACCGTGGACTACACCCCGCCGCAAACGGCGCCGGCGCGGGACCTTGCGGGCAACGGCACCGCCACGCTCACCAACCAGCCGGTGAGCAACCAGACCGACCCCTATTTCAACCTTCTGGGCACCAACCCCTTCGGTCTCGCCAACGCCGGAGCGAATGCCACGCCGACCTTTGCCGACATCGACGGCGACGGCGACCTGGACATGCTGATCGGCATCCAGAGCGGCGACTCGATCCTCTATCGCAACGTCGGCACGGCGACAGCGCCCAGCTTCACGCTGGAAGGCACCAACCCCTTCGGACTCGGAAACGTCGGCTCCTACGCCAACGCCGTGCCCACCTTCGCCGACATCGACGGCGACGGCGATCTCGACGTCTTCATCGGCAACGCCTACGGCAACACGATCTTTTATCGCAACGTCGGGACGGCGACGGCGCCCAGCTTCACGCTGGTCGGCACCAACCTGTTCGGCATCGACCAGACCAGTTATGCAACTCCGACATTCGCGGACATCGACGGCGACGGCGACCTCGATTTCTTCGTCGGCAACATGTTCGGCAACGTCAACGTCTACCGCAACGTCGGGACGGCGGCGGCGCCCAGCTTCACGCTGGTCGGCAACAATTCGTTCGGCCTCGAGAACATCGGCGGCCAAGTCCGGCCGGTCTTTGCGGACATCGACGGTGACGGCGACCTCGATGCCATCATCGGAAACACAAACGGCGACGATGTGGTCTTCCGCAACGTCGGAACGACGGCGGCGCCCAGCTTCACGCTGGTCGGCACCAACCCATTCGGCCTCAAATCCCACAACTACCAAGTCCGGCCAACCCTCCTGGACATCGACGGTGACGGCGATCTCGACATCGTGATCGGGAACGGCGGCAACATGGTCGTCTACCTGCAGGAGCCGCCGCCGCCCGGCGCGCCAAGCAGCCTTGGCCTTGCCGCCGCGTCCGACAGCGGCGTGGCCGGCGACCGGATCACCAACAGCACGACTCCCGTCATCACCGGCTCCGCCGCGTCCGGAGCCACAGTGGTGCTGTACCGGGGCGCCACGGCGATCGGCACCGCCACCGCGGTCAACGGGCAGTGGACCATCACACCGACCGGCACCCTCGCCCAGGGCAGCCACACCCTGACCGCCACGGCCACCCGGATGGGAAGCACCTCCCAGGCATCCACCGCTTTCACCCTGACCATCGACACGACGGCGCCGAACGCTCCGGCGGTGACTTCGGCAGCGGCGACCAACAACACGACGCCGACCCTCGCGGGCACGGCGGAGGCGAACAGCACCGTCACCGTCACGGTGGGTGGGGCGACATACACGGCCGCCGCGTCGGGAACTGGCGCCTGGAGTGTGAACCTCGCCACCGCGACACCGACCGCCGGCACGCTGAGCCTCGACGCCAACGGGACCAACACCGTCTCCGTCACGGCGACCGACGCCGCGGGCAACCTCTCGTCGGCGGGGACGCAGACACTGGCGATCGACACGACGGCGCCGAACGCCCCGGCGGTGACCAGTGCGGCGCTGACGAAGGCGCTGAAGCCGACCATCAGCGGCACGGCGGAGGCGAACAGCACCGTCACCGTCACGGTGGGTGGGGCCACCTACACGGCCGCCGCGTCGGGAACCGGCGCCTGGAGTGTGAACCTCGCCACGGCGACGCCAACCTCCGGCACGCTGAGCCTCGACGCCAACGGGACCAACACCGTTTCCGTCACGGCAACCGACGCCGCGGGCAATACGTCGTCCGCGGGCACCCAATCGCTGACCATCGACACTACGGCACCGAACGCTCCGTCGGTGACTTCGGCGGCGCTGACCAAGAACGCCGCACCGACCCTCACCGGCGCGGCGGAAGCGGACAGCACGGTGACCGTCACGGTGGGTGGGGCGACCTACACCACGACGGCGACCAACGGGATTTGGAGCGTCAACCTCGCCACGGCGACGCCAACCTCCGGGTCGCTGAGCCTCAACGCCAACGGCAGCAACGCCGTCTCCGTCACGGCGCGCGACGCGGCGGGCAATACGTCGTCCGCGGGCACCCAATCGCTGACCATCGACACCACGGCACCGAACGCTCCGTCGGTGACTTCGGCGGCGCTGACCAAGAACGCCGCACCGACCCTCACCGGCGCGGCGGAAGCGGACAGCACAGTGACCGTCACGGTGGGTGGGGCGACCTACACCACGACGGCGACCAACGGCAGTTGGTCGATCAACCTCGCCACGGCGACGCCGACCTCCGGCTCGCTCAGCCTCAATGCCAACGGCGCCAACCCGGTGTCGGCGACGGCGACCGACGCCGCCGGCAACATCTCGTTGGCCGGCACCCAGACGCTGACCATCGACACCACCGCGCCTAGCGCCCCGACCGTCACCACGGAACTGAGCAACAGCACGACCCCGACCCTCACCGGCACGGCGGAGGCCGGCAGCACGGTGACGGTCACGGTGGGTGGAGCGACCTACACCACCACCGCCACGAACGGCGGCGCCTGGAGCCTCAACCTCGCCACGGCGACGCCGACCGCTGGCTCCCTGAACCTGAACGCCAACGGCGCCAACCCCGTCACGGCCACGGCCACCGACGCTGCCGGAAACGTCTCGGCGCCGGGCACCCAGTCGCTGACCATCGACACGACGGCGCCAAACGCCCCGGCGGTGACCTCGGCGGCACTGACCAACAGTGCCACCCCGGTGATCGGCGGCACGGCGGAAGCCGGCAGCACCGTCACCGTCGCCATCGGTGGAGCGACCTACACCACCACCGCCACGAACGGCGGCGCCTGGAGCCTCAACCTCGCCACGGCGACGCCGACCGCCGGCTCCCTGAACCTGAACGCCAACGGCGCCAACCCCGTTACGGCCACCGCCACCGACGCGGCGGGCAACACGTCGTCCGCCGGCACGCAGTCGCTGACCATCGACACCACACTGCCCAACGCTCCGGCGGTGACCAGTGCGGCATTGAGCAACAGCACCACGCCAACCCTCACCGGTACGGCGGAAGCGGGCAGCACGGTGACCGTCACGGTGGGCGGCGCCACCTACACCACCACGGCGTCCAACGGAAACTGGTCCATCAACCTCGCCACCGCGACGCCGACCTCCGGCTCGCTCAGCCTCAACGCCAACGGCGCCAACCCGGTCTCCGCCACGGCAACCGACGCGGCGGGCAACGTCTCGGCCCCCGGCACGCAAGCGCTGACCATCGACACCACCGCGCCGAGCGCGCCCTCGGTGACCAGCGCGGCGCTGACCAACAGCACGACGCCGACCCTCACCGGCACGGCCGAGGCCGGCAGCACCGTCACCGTCACGGTGGGCGGCGCCACCTACACCACCACCGCCACGAACGGCGGCGCCTGGAGCCTCAACCTCGCCACGGCGACGCCGACCGCCGGCACGCTGAGCCTCAACCCGAACGGCGCCAACCCGGTCTCGGCCACCGCCACCGACGCCGCCGGCAACACCTCGGTCCCCGGCACGCAGTCGCTGACCGTCGACACCACCGCGCCCACCGCGCCGGCGGTGACCAGCCCCGCGCTGAGCAACAGCACGACGCCGACCCTCACCGGCTCGGCGGAGGCCGGCAGCACCGTCACCGTCACCATCGGTGGAGCGACCTACACCACCACGGCGACCAACGGGGCCTGGACCCTCAACCTCGCCACCGCGACGCCGACCGCCGGTTCGCTGAACCTCAACGCCAACGGCGCCAACTCGGTCTCGGCCACGGCGACCGACGCCGCGGGCAACACCTCCTCGGCCGGCAGCCAGTCGCTGACCATCGACACCACGCTGCCCGATGCCCCGACCGTCGCCACGGCGCTGAGCAACAGCACGACGCCGACCCTCTCCGGCACGGCCGAAGCGGGCAGCACCGTCACCGTCACGGTGGGCGGCGCCACCTACACCACCACCGCCACGAACGGCGGCGCCTGGAGCCTCAACCTCGCCACCGCCACACCGGTGACCGGCACGCTCAGCCTCAACGCCAACGGCGCCAACCCGGTCTCGGCCACCGCCACCGACGCCTCGGGCAACGTCTCGGCACCGGGCACCCAGTCGTTGGTCATCGACACCACGCTGCCCGACGCCCCGACCGTTGCCACGGCGCTGACCAACAGCACGACGCCCACCCTCACCGGCACGGCCGAAGCGGGCAGCACCGTCACCGTCACCATCGGTGGAGCGACCTACACCACCACCGCGACCAACGGGACTTGGAGCCTCAACCTCGCCACGGCGACGCCGACCGCCGGCACGCTCAGCCTCAACGCCAACGGCGCCAACCCGGTCTCGGCCACCGCCACGGATGCCGCTGGCAACATCTCGGCGCTGGGCACCCAGTCGCTGACCGTCGACACCACCGCGCCGACGGCCAGCGTGCTGTTCGAGGACGACAGCATCGACGCCATCGAGCAGTCCAGCGCCGCCTTCACCATCAGCGGCGGCGAGGCCGGGACCAGCTTCACCTGGACGATCACCTCGGCCGGCGGCGGCCAGGTCACCGGCGGCGGCGTGATGAGCGGCCCGACCATGCGGGTGACCGGGCTGGACCTCTCCGCCCTGGGCGACGGCACGCTCACCCTGACCCTCGGCCTGACCGACCCGGCGGGCAACGCCGCGCCGCCCTTCACCGCGACGACGCAGAAGCTCACCGCCACCGTGGAGAAGCCCGCCCCGGTCGCCCCGCCGCCGACGGCCACCGTGGACGGCGCCACCGTCAACGGCTCGGTCACCACCGGCGGCGACGGCAAGCGCGTCACCACCGTGACCATCGCGGCCAGCAACAGCAACCGCGTCGAGGACACCAGCACCGCCAACGCCGACCTCGCCGACGTGCCGGTGGTGCGCGAGCAGGTGGTCGACCGCCAGACCGGCGCGGTGTCCACCGTCACCACCCTGACGGTCAGCGTCTCCACCGGCGTGGCCGTCACCACCTCGGGCAGCGCCGAGCGGCAGACCGCCGCGCAGGCGCAGAGCGGGCTGACCGGGCTGATCGCCGCCATCGAGGCGCGCACCGACGCCGGCACCGCCTCGCGTGGCAACCTGACCGGCGGCGGCGACGGCTTCCTCTCGGTGCTCTCCGCCCAGGCCCAGCTCCTGGTGCGCGCCATCGACTTCAGCACGCCGGGGGTGGCCGCCGGCCAGGCGGTGCAGACCAGGGTGACCGGCAACACGCTGGGCGGCACCGGGGTCGCCAGCACGGCGCCGACCGCGGTGGTGCTCAATACCACGGCGGCGGCGGGTCCGGTGACCATCCAGCTCGACAACGTCGAGTTCGCGGCGGTGGTCGGCAACGCCACGCTGGTCGGCGGCGACGGCGAGCAGATCGTCTACGGCGACGACCACGAGCAGTACATGTACCTGGGTGCCGGCGACGACCTCCTGCACGGCGGCGGCGGCAACGACACGATCGCCAGCGCCGGCGGCAACGACACGCTGTACGGCGACGATGGCGACGACGTGGTGATGGGCGGCGAGGGCGACGACTGGCTGTTCGGCGGCGAGGGCAACGACCTGATCGGCGGCGGGGTCGGCAACGACGCGCTGTTCGGCGGGACGGGCCAGGACATCCTGTTCGGCGAGGCGGGCGACGACACGCTGACTGGCGAGGCGGGCGACGACACGCTGTCCGGCGGGGCGGGCAACGACCTGCTGTTCGGCGGGTCGGGCGACGACTTCCTGATCGGCGACGACGGCGACGACACGCTGAGCGGCGGCGACGGCAACGACGTGGCGCTGGGCGGGGCGGGGCGCGACCTGATCGGGCTCGGCGCGGGCGACGACCTGGCCAGCGGCGGCGAGGGCGACGACACGCTGTTCGGCGAGGAGGGCAACGACACGCTGTTCGGCGGGGCGGGCAACGACCTGCTGAACGGCGGGGCGGGCAACGACGTGCTGTTCGCCGACGGCGGCGCGGACACGCTGTGGGGCGGCGCCGGCGCGGACGTCTTCGCTTTCGGGCGGGCCTCGGGCGGGTCGGTGGTGATGGACTTCCAGGTGGGGGTGGACCGCTTGGCGCTCTATGACGCCAGCATGGACCTCGGCGCGGTGATCCGCTCGGCGCGGGTGGAGGGCGGCAACACCACGCTCGACGTCGGCGGGGGCAACCGCATCACCATCCTCGGCCAGACCGGAAACGTCGCCGGCTGGTTCGGCTGAGCGGGCATAAACGCCGTTCTGCGCCAGCCTCCCCGAACGGATTCGGGGGGCTAATCCTTAGGGGGCTTTGCCGCCATGGGGTTATCGGTTGGATGATGGCTTACCCGATCGAACGAATCCCCGGAGCCATTCCGCCATGCCGACATCGCCGCACGGATCGCCTGACCGAGGGCTGAAGCCGTTCATCCTCGCCATTCATCGCGAAGCGCTGGAAACCGCCGCGGCGAAGGGGCTGACCGGCACCCTGGCGCAGGTCGCCGCCCTCCAGGACACCGCCAGCCTCGCCTCGGCCAAGGCTGGACGCCTCGTCACGGAGGAGGAGGTGATGCGCCTGCTGCTTCGGGAGCGCCGCGCCCGTAAGATTCATGAGGCGATGGGAACCGCACCAGTCGTGCCGGTCCGGAAGCCGGTGGCGGCCCCGTCCCGGTTCCGCCTGGGGCGCTGGCGGACCGTGGCGATGGGCATGGCCCTCTCGGCGTCCGCCGGACTGGCTGGAAAGGCGCGCTTGTAAGAAACGGGCGGTGCGCGGTCCGCCGGTACCGAGTGAGTACGCCCATTGCCCTGTTGAGTGAGGCGCGGGGCGCACTGAGGCTGTCGCTTCCCCGCTGTTCGGCACGAAACACACAATGGGAGGTCTCATGTCCGTTCGCCTGGATCGCCGCCAATTGCTGCTCTCCGCCGGAGCCGCCGCGCTGGTGCTGGCCGTGGCGCCGCGCTTCGTCCTGGCCCAAACAACAGGGGGCCAAACGCCGGCTGGCCAAACTCCGGGCGGCAAGGGATTCACGCTGCCGCCGCTGCCCTACGCGCCCGCCGCGCTGGAACCGCACATCGATGCGACGACCATGAGCGTGCATCACGACAAGCACCATCAGGCTTACGTCGACAACCTCAACAAGGCGCTCGCCAACCACGGCGACCTTCAGGCGATGCCGCTGGCCGACTTGCTGAAGCGCGTGCCGGAACTGCCGGAAAGCATCCGCACAGCGGTGCGCAACAACGGCGGCGGTCACGCGAATCACAGCATGTTCTGGAGCATCATGGGGCCGAACGCTGGCGGCGCTCCGGACGGCGAGGTGGGGGCTGCCATCACGCGCGACTTCGGCAGCTTCGACGATTTCAAGACGCGCTTCAACACGGCGGGGGCGGGGCAGTTCGGCAGCGGCTGGGTCTTCGTCACCGCCGACCCGTCGTCGGGCAAGCTGGCCATCGCCGCGCGGCCGAACCAGGATTCCCCGGCCATGGACGGCGTGCCCGTGCTGATGGGCAACGACGTGTGGGAGCACGCCTATTACCTGAAGTACCAGAACCGGCGCGCCGACTATCTGGCGGCTTGGTGGAACGTCGTCGACTGGGGCGCGGTGAACCGTCGCTACGCGGCGATCCGGAAGGGCGAGCTGGTGATCTGAACAAAAAAGGGCGGCGGGGACATCCCCGCCACCCTTCCTGCGAACCATCTGGTCCAGAGGCCCGGTCAGGCGCCCTGATGAAGGCGGATGTTGAACAGCGGGCCCTGGCTCTGGCGGCGCAGCGCCTTGGCGACGGCCAGCACGGCGAGATCGGCCAGCGGCTCGACGATGATGACGGTCATGTAGGCGGCGCCGAAGGAGGCGACCTCCGTCATGGTCTCGGCGGTGAAGCCGTGGCCGTAGAGGGCCCAGAAGGCCACCCAGGCGACGATGCCGCCCTGGTAGGCGGTGGAGAGGGCCAGCGCCTGCGAGTACTTCAGGTCGACATAGGGGGTGGCGTCGGGGACGATCCGCTTCGCCAGCAGGCTGATGCCCCACAGCGGGACCAGCAGCGTGGTGACGTTCATGCCGTACTGCGGCAGGTCGAACGGCGCGAAGAACAGGCCCTGGATCAGCAGGCCGGCGGCGAGGCCGATGGAGGCCGCACCGGCGCCGAACAGCAGGAGCAGCGTCGAACCGAGGATCAGGTGAACCTCCGACACGCCCACGGGGTGGTGCGGGAACACCTCGAAGAAGCTGAAGACCAGCGCGGTGGCGATCAGGCTGCGCAGCACCAGCGGTGCGACCCCGCCGTTGTTGCGGACGTCGTTGTGCGCCAGCTTTCCGGCCATCGCGAAGCCGCCGGCGGCCGTCGCGTAGCTGAGAGCGATCTTGGCGCCGTCGACGACGCCGGGTTCGATGTGCATGCTCTATGCCCTTTCCGAGTCTGCCATGCGTTGGGAGGGCGTCGTTGCTGGCAGGCACCGGCATCGCAACCCCCTTGGCCCCCTGGATGGGCGCACCGGGGGACGGCTTGCGGAAGACGGGCGGCCGTCGGGCCGGACATCGGCAAGCGACCACCGGGGCACCCCGCCCGAGGACGTACGTTCGGTTACGGCAGGTCTCCTGGCTTGCGGGTCAAGGCGGCATCGTCCGGCCTTCCCGGCGCCCGTTCCCGCAGGCGGCGCCAGTGACACGGAAAGGACGAGGCCGCTCACCGCTCACAGTTGCGGGGGCAGCGCCGGATTTGCCGTTTCTCCCCCTGCGGGGCGGCGCACCGGCTTCCCTCTTAGCCCCGCGACCGGAGGGCGCGGGGAACCATAACCGGCGCCAGGGTAGGGGCGGGGTCCCCCGCCGTCAAGAGGGGGATGGCGACCCATCGGGGGAGTCGCACGGCTTCCTTGACACCACTCCCGCGGAACCGACAAGGTCCGGCTGACTGCGCGAGGCCGGATCAATGGGCGAAGGACGGGGTTGCGGGCATGCTACCGGTTCATTTCCTGACCATCGTGCTGAACGGCGATCCCTTCATCCGTTACCACTTGGAGGTGTTCCGCCAACTGCCCTTCCCCTGGCATTGGCACGTCGTGGAGGGGGTGGCGGAGCAGGTCCGCGATTCCTCCTGGTGCGCGCAACGGGGCGGGCGGGTCCCGCAGGACCTTCACCGCGACGGGCGCAGCAGCGACGGAACCTCGGAGTATCTCGACCGCATCGCGGCGGAGGAGCCCGGGCGCGTGTCGGTCTACCGCAAGCCGCCGGGCGTCTTCTGGCAGGGCAAGGTGGAGATGGTGACCGCGCCGCTGGCCGCCATGACGGAGGAATGCCTGCTCTGGCAGGTCGATGCGGACGAGCTGTGGACGGCGGAGCAGATCGCCCGCGCGCGCCGGATGTTCCTCGACTCGCCGTCGCGCACGGCGGCGCTGTACCTCTGCCACTTCTTCGTCGGCCCGTCCCTGGTTCTTGACCGGCTGGACCAGTACGGCAATTACCGCGCCTACGAATGGCTGCGCACTTGGCGGTACCGGCCGGGCGATTACTGGCACTCGCATGTCCCGCCCCGGCTGGTGCGGCCGCAGCCCGACGGGTCCGAACGCGACCTCGGCGCGGCCAACCCCTTCCTGCATGAGGAAACGGCGGTGAGCGGGCTCGTCTTCCAGCATTTCGCCTACGCGACGCGCCAGCAGGTCGCGTTCAAGGAAATCTATTACGGCTACGACGGCGCGGTCGGGCGGTGGGAGTCCCTCCAGGCGGCCGGGCGGTCGGTGGGCAACGGCACCCTTCCGTTGCGCGATTTCTTCCCCTGGGTGACCGACGCAGCGACCGTCGCCCGCGCCGAGCATGCCTTGGTGGAACCGCTGGCGCGCCCGGACGCCGACGGAAGCTGGGGCTTCGTGCCGCCGGCGCGGGGCGCCTCGACCGCCCCGGCGGTGGCGCTGCTGCGGAATTCCGGACCCGCCGTCCGCCGCCGCACGCTCGTCCCCGGCGAGCCGCCGCCCTTCCCGACCGACCTGATCCAAAGCGTCGGCGTGTTCCTGCTGGACGGGGCCGGCGCCGCGTTGCGGGCGTCGGGTGTCCTGCGGGAGTTGCGGCGGGCTTTGCCGCTGGCCCGCATCACCGTCTTCGCGACGCCGGACGCGGAGGCGGCGCTCGCCCTCTGCCCCTACGTCAACCAGCGCGTCACCCTGCCGTCGCTGACGGGGCGGGCGCCCGACGACGCGCTGGTGACCGCCGTACGCGAGGAGATCGGCCAACAATTCAGCGGTGCCTTCGACCTGACGATCAACCCGGTCCGGGGTGAGGATGCCAGCTTCGCCAACCGCCTGATGCAGGATACGGGGGCGCCGCTCCGCCTCGGTTGCAGGGTCGGCCGGCCGGTGCGTGGCTATTACGCCGACGCCTTCCTGACCCACGTCGCGCCAGCTCCCGCTGTCCTGTTGGGGGCGCTGACCGCCGGGGAGGCGGACCCCGCCACGGAGGTCTGGACCTCCCCCGCCGGCGAGCGGGCGGCCGCCGCGCTTCTGGCCGCGGGCGTTCCGGCGCGCTGGCGCTGTGCGGTCGGCCTGTCCGCGTCCGTCGGCACCGGCGGCCTGTCGGAGCTGTGCCGCCGCCTTGCCGCGCGGGGAGACACCGCCCTGGTCCTGGTCGGCGAGGAGGCCGCCAGGGGGGCCGCGGCGCGCATCGCCGGGGAAACCGGTGGCGCCTGCCTGAACGCGGTGGGGCGGCTGGGTTTCGACGGGCTGTGCGCCCTGCTGCGGCGCTGCGACCTGTTCGTCGGGACCGGCGCCCCGGTGGAGGACATTGCCATGGCGGCCAAGCTTCCCATGGTGGGAACCGGTCCGGAGCACGGCGCCCCGACTGCCGAGGCGATGGAAAGCGCCATCGCGGCTTGGCTGGCCGACCGCGCCCGCTTGTGAGATCGAAGAGAGCAAGCGTGGAAAAACGGAAGGGCAGGCGCGCAAGGCGCTTGTGTTGGCGCGTTTGCGCCGCAATGATCCGCCCCCACCGAATCCCGGACGGCCGCAAGCGGCGCGCCGCAGCGGGGCAAAACCATGGATTGAATCCGGCGGCCCGGTAAGCACACGATGCGCAGAGCAGTCATGAAACCCCGTGCGGATTGGCGTCCGGGGCTCCGCAAATACCCCTACGGCGTCCGCGCCATGAGCGCCGGCGCCTTCTGGCGCGAGGATGTGCGGTACGAGTTCTCCGCCCATCAGATCGACCTGATCGAAAGCGTCGCCGACGAGTTGCACACCATGCTGCGCGAGGCGCTGCGCGCGATGGTGGACGGGCGGGCGCTGGCCCGGCTGGGAGTCCGCGGCGGCGTGGCGCGTCTGCTGGAGGCCTCCTGGAACGACTATTGGGCCGCGGGGCGGCTGAACGAGCGGGCCGGCGCGCTGATCGGGCGGCTGACGCTGGCCTATGACGGGCGCGATTCGGTCAAGCTGCTGGCCTGCAACTACGACACGCCGGAGGGGCTGTTCGCCGCCTCGATCATCCAGCGCAACTGGCGCGAGGCCCTGATGGGCGACGCCAACCAGTTCAACGGTCTGCACGAGGGGCTGGTGGAGCGCTGGGAGGAGCTGGCGGCGGGCATGCCGGGCCGCGGGCTCGTCCATCTGGCCTGCGCCACCCCCGACCCGATGCGCGAGAGCGAGCTGGTCTATCTGGCCGCCACCGCGGCGGAGGCCGGGATCGCCACGCATCTGCTGCCGCTGCAGAGCCTGGGCTGGGACGGCCAGCGCTTCGTTGACGACGAGGGGCGGGCGGCCTCCTGGCTGGCGAAGATCTACCCCTGGCAGGGGCTGGCCGACGACGCCTTCCTGCAGAAGCTGCGGATGGGCGGCATGAGCATGCTGTCGCCGCTGTGGTGCTGGCCGATGTCGAACCACGGGCTGCTGGCGACGCTCTGGTCGCTCTACCCGCGCCACCCGAACCTGTGCCGCGCCGCGCTCGACCCTGAGGAACTGGCCGGCTGCGACGCGGTGACCGAGCGCAGCCTGTTCGGGCTCGACGACGCGGCCCAGCGCATGACGGCGCACGGACGCGCCATTTCGGACACCGGCAGCGCCGAGTATCCGGGAGGGCGGGTCTGGCTGGAAACCCCGCCGATCTTCGAGGAGGAGGGCGTCCACGCGCTCCTGCACTGCTGGATCATCGGGGACAAGTGCCTGGGCATGTCGGTCCGTGAATCGGCGGAACCGCGGGTCGGCTCCGACGCGGCGATGGTGCCGCACATCTTCCGCAGCTGACGCGCATTCACGGGGTGGAAGGAGCCCGCCCTGTTCCAACGAGGCGCAGGGCGGGCGCTTCGGCAGCGATCAACCGGCAGTCCTCAGCGGCCGCGGCCCGGCGCGAAGGGATTGGGCAACGGCGAGCCGAACGCCGCCCGGCGGGCGTCCCGCCACGCGACGTCATTGCCGACGCCGCTGTGGGTGGCCGACACCGACACCACCTGACTCTGGTGGCGCAGCCAGCCGCGCAGCTTTTCTTCGAACCGTTGGGCGTCCTGGGCGTCCGCAACCTCCAGTTCCATCGACATCTGCAGCTCGGTCTTCATGGCGTTCCTCCTCTGGACCGTTCCGTTGGACAAACAGCCGGGGGGGCCACTGGTGCCGAAAAAACAGAAAAGGGCGGGGAACTTTCCCCGCCCTGCGCTGCAACGCCGTGAACGCGATGGCCGTCGATGCGAGTGGCGGCGCCGCCGCTCACTTCCCTTCGGGCTTCGCCGGGCGGGCCGGCTTGGCGATGCTGGCGATCTGCTTCTGCAGGTCGTCGATCTGCTTCTGAAGCTCTTCATAGGTGTGGCTGGCCGCCGCGGCCGCGCCGTTGGGCGGAACGGCGGACGGGCCGGGGGCCGCCGGGCGGGGCGGGGCGGCGGGGTGCTCGCCGGGCTGCCCGTCCTCAGCGCCGCCGAAGGGCGAGAACATGCGCATGGCCCGTTCGAACATCGCCATGTTCTGCTTGCCGACCTCTTCCAGCCGGCCGAAGGGGAACATCCCGCCCAGCGTGTTCTGGAAATAGTCGCGCATCTGCTCCTGGTTGCGCGAGAAGGACTGCATCGAATATTCGAGGTAGCGCGGCACCATCCACTGCATGTTGTCGCCGTAGAAGCCGATGAGCTGGCGCAGGAAGCTGATCGGCAGCAGGTTCTGGCCCTTGCTCTCCTCCTCCACGATGATCTGCGTCAGCACCGAGCGGGTAATGTCCTCCCCGGTCTTCGCGTCATAGACCACAAAGTCGAGCCCGTCCTTGACCATCTGACAGAGATGGTCGAGCGTCACGTAGCTGCTGGTCGCCGTGTTGTAGAGCCGCCGGTTGGCGTACTTCTTGATCGTGATCGTCGCGGACTTCTGGTCTTCCTTGTCGGCCATCGCTGTTTCTTTCAAGAAGGGTCGTGCGGCGAGAATGTTCCAGATATAAGGACTACTCGAAGGAATGCACCCTGTCCAGTGCTGTGCCGCAGCGCTGCGACCCCAGGTGGGCGCCGCCCCGATAATTCGGGATTTGCGGCATTTTCGATCGGTCCTTCGCGGCTCTGGTCAAGGGCACCGCCTCCCTCATATACTCCCGGCCATGGCCGAATCGTCCGAATCCGACACCCCATCCCTGGAAACGCTCGCGCAACGGTACCTCGACCTGTGGCAGGAACAATGGGCGGCCTGCGCCGCCGATCCCGAGATGGCCGATGCCGCCGCCCGCCTGTTCCAGATGATGGCGCAGGGCGCCGCGGCGATGGCGCCCTTCGTCCTGGGGCCGGGCGGTTTCGCCTACACCAGCCCGCCGGGCACCGGCTGGAATCCGACGCCGGCTCCATCTCACCCGTCCTGCGAGGGAGAGCCGCGTGACCGGGGACAACGCCACGATCCCCCCGCAAGCCGCCCCGCGGCCCGTTCCGAGGCTGGGGCCGCGGCCCCTGGCGCTGCATCTGGCGACGGTGGCGGCGACACTGCTCAGCTCCTCCGCCGCATTGCCGCACTTGAGGAACGGCTCGCTGCCATGGAAGCCGCATCTGCGGGAGCGGGCGGAGGACCTGCGCCGACGGATCGCCGCAACCGACGGGGACGCGTTCGCCCAAGCGGTTGACCGCGAGGTCCGCCGCCAGCTCTCCCTCGCCTTGACGGGGATCGAGCGCTACCGACATCACCCCTACCGCCGCGACCTTCCCGACCCGCCCGTGCTGTGGACGGAAGGGGCGTCCCGCCTGCTCGACTACGGCGCCCTCGGCCCGGCGACCGGCGCGCCGGTGCTGTTCGTGCCGTCGCTGGTCAACCGCCATTACATCCTCGACCTGTCGGCGCGCAAAAGCCTGATGCGCTGGCTGGCCGCGCAGGGGCTGCGCCCCTTCCTGATCGACTGGGGCATGCCCGGCCCGCTGGAGCGGCGCTACAGTCTGACCGACTACATCGCCGGGCGGCTGGAGCGCGCGCTCGCCGCGGTGGTGGAGGCGGTGGGCCGGCCGGTTCCGGTGGTCGGCTATTGCATGGGCGGGCTGCTCGCCACTGCGCTGGCGCAGCGCCGCCCCAAGGAGGTCGCGGCGCTCGGCCTGCTCGCCACCCCCTGGGACTTCCACGCCGAGGACGCGGGCATGGCCCGCCGCGCCGCGAGCTTTTTCCAACCCTTCGGCCCGCTGCTCGACGCCTGGGGGGAACTGCCGGTGGACGTTCTCCAGGGGCTGTTCGCCCAGCTCGACCCGCTGCTGGCGCTGAAGAAGTTCTCGCAGTTCGCCCGCATGGATCCGGACAGCCGCGCCGCGCTCGCCTTCGTGTCGCTGGAGGACTGGCTGAACGACGGGGTGCCGCTGGTCGCCGGGGTGGCGCGCGACACGCTGGCCGGCTGGTACGGGCGCAACGACACGGCGCGCGGCGCGTGGTTGGTCGCCGGCCAGCCGGTGGAGCCGGCGCGGTTGCGCATGCCGGTCCTGGCGCTGATCCCGGAGCGCGACCGTATTGTTCCGCCGTCCTCCGCGGTGGCCTTGGCAAGATCAATCGACAGCGCGCAAATGATCAGGCCGCCGCTCGGTCATATTGGCATGGTGGTCAGCGCCGGTGCCGAAACAGGCGTCTGGCGCCCCCTGGCCGAATGGCTTAGTGCGGCAGGATAACCGCAGCCAGTCAGGTGTCTTGCATTGCGGGAAATCCGCGCATAAGGTTTTTCCCACTCCGTGCGGCCCACTGACACGATAATAAAACTGACAAAATCTGAGGAGCGTCAACATGACCGAGGTTGTGATCGCCAGCGCAGCGCGTACTCCCATCGGAAGCTTCAACGGGGCGCTCAGCAGCGTGCCGGCCCATTACCTGGGTGAGATCGCCATCCGCGAAGCGCTGAGCCGCGCCAAGACCGACGCCGCGGAGGTGACCGAGGTCATCCTGGGCCAGATCCTGACCGCCGGTCAGGGCCAGAACCCGGCCCGCCAGGCCGCCGTCAACGCCGGCATCCCGGCCTCCGCCACCGCCTTCGGCATCAACCAGCTCTGCGGCTCGGGCCTGCGCTCGGTG
Source organism: Azospirillum baldaniorum (assembly GCF_003119195.2). Lineage (NCBI taxonomy): Bacteria > Pseudomonadati > Pseudomonadota > Alphaproteobacteria > Rhodospirillales > Azospirillaceae > Azospirillum > Azospirillum baldaniorum. The sequence goes on from NZ_CP022262.1 coordinate 526,917, forward strand.
GCGCTCGGCTATCAGGCGATCCGCAACGGCGACGCCGAGGTGATGGTCGTCGGCGGCCAGGAGAGCATGAGCCAGGCCCCGCACGTCATGCATCTGCGCAACGGCGTGAAGATGGGCGCCGCCGAGATGCTCGACACCATGCTGAAGGACGGCCTGATGGACGCCTTCAAGGGCTACCACATGGGCACGACGGCCGAGAACGTTGCCCAGAAGTGGCAGCTGACCCGCGAGGAGCAGGACGTCTTCGCCGCCGCCTCGCAGCAGAAGGCCGAGGCCGCCCAGAAGTCGGGCCGCTTCAAGGACGAGATCATCCCGGTCACCATCAAGGGCCGCAAGGGCGACATCATCGTCGCCGACGACGAGTATCCGAAGCACGGCACCACCGCGGAATCGCTGGCCAAGCTGCGCCCGGCCTTCTCCAAGGAGGGCACGGTGACCGCGGGCAACGCGTCGGGCATCAACGACGGCGCCGCCGCGCTGGTCCTGATGACCGCCGAGAACGCCGCCCGCCGCGGCCTGACCCCGCTGGCCCGCATCGTCTCCTGGGCGACCGCCGGCGTCGATCCGGCGATCATGGGCACCGGCCCGATCCCGGCCTCCCGCCTCGCGCTGGAGAAGGCCGGCTGGAAGCACGATGACCTGGACCTGATCGAGGCGAACGAGGCCTTCGCCGCGCAGGCCCTGGCCGTCAACAAGGACCTTGGCTGGGACACCTCCAAGGTCAACGTCAACGGCGGCGCCATCGCGCTCGGCCACCCGGTCGGCGCTTCCGGTGCCCGCGTCCTGACCACCCTGCTCTATGAGATGCAGAAGCGCGACGCCAAGAAGGGCCTCGCCACCTTGTGCATCGGCGGCGGCATGGGCATCGCCCTCACCGTCGAGCGGGGCTGATGAAAAGCGGGCCGTTCCCTCCGGGGTGCGGCCCGTTTCGTATGTGCGCCTACAGAAACCGATAAAGAATCCAACACCAAGCTTTGGGGGAGGAGCCAATGGCTCGAGTTGCAGTCGTCACGGGCGGAACGCGCGGTATCGGCGAAGCCATCTCCGTCGCGTTGAAGAACGCCGGCTATGTCGTCGCCGCCAACTACGCCGGCAACGATGAGAAGGCGAAGGAATTCTCGGCCCGCACGGGCATCGCGGTCTACAAGTTCGACGTGTCGGACTTCGACGCCGTGAAGGATGGCATCGCGAAGATCTCGGCCGAACTCGGGCCGGTGGATGTGGTGGTGAACAACGCGGGCATCACCCGCGACGGCGTGATCCACCGCATGACCCCGCAGCAGTGGAACGACGTCATCGCGACGAACCTCACCTCCTGCTTCAACCTCTGCCGCAACGTCATCGACGGCATGCGCGAGCGCGGCTTCGGCCGCATCGTCAACATCGGCTCGGTGAACGGCCAGGCTGGCCAGTACGGTCAGGTGAACTACGCCGCCGCCAAGTCGGGCATCCACGGCTTCACCAAGGCGCTGGCCCAGGAGGGCGCGGCCAAGGGTGTCACCGTCAACGCCATCGCGCCGGGCTACATCGACACCGACATGGTGCGCGCGGTGCCGCCCAACGTGCTGGAGAAGATCGTCGCCCGCATCCCGGTCGGCCGTCTCGGCAAGGCCGAGGAGATCGCCCGCGGCGTGCTGTTCCTGGTCGGCGACGACGCCGGCTTCATCACCGGCTCGACCCTGTCGATCAACGGCGGCCAGCACATGTACTGACCGGCCGGTGCATTGACTCCCGGGTCTGCGGACCCGTTTGAAGCGACACGACGCCTTCGCCCCTCTCCCGCACCCGCGGGGGAGGGGTTTTTCTTGGGGCCGTCAAAAAAGATGGATCGTCGAGGATATGGCGCGTGGCATGGAGGGCCGAAAAAGCGAAACCCCCGCGCGGGGGGCGGGGGTTTCAGCGGTTGTGCCAGGACATCCGCAATGGTTGAGCCGTCTCAACGGCAATGTTCAGAAATGTGTGGCCGAACAGGTCGGCTTCCTCAAGTAAGCGCAGGTGGACTCATGATGATCACACCCTCCTGGCTACGGGAACATTTGCTGTGATGAGAAGCTGGCTTTTGGGCCAACTTGATGCGGTGTCCACCGCGTCTTCACCTCAACCAGTGTTGCTCTGAGAGGTAGCCTGCTCTTCCTTGCGGGGGTTGTCAATACCCGAACTGCGGTCCCGTTGCCGCTTGATGACGGGTTTGTGACGTCACTTGAACTGGAAGCCGACCGGCCTCTTGTCATCCAGGGAGACCACCGCGCAGCCGCCCAGCGCCGGGCCGACCGACAGCTCACCGTAGGCGGTGACCGCCCCTTCCTCCTTCAGGCGGCCGACGAAGCCGCTGCCGTCGCTGCGGGCGACCCAGGCGAAGGGGATCCAGGTCTGGCGCACCGGCTGGCCGCCGGCGCGGACCACCGCGGTGAAGGCCTCGGCGGTCGGGGTGCCCGGCGGGAAGACGGCGAGCACCGTGCCGCCGTCCTCCTCGTTGAGCGCCGCCTGGGTCAGCGCCACCCCCGTCACCACCGCCCAGACGACCAGCGCCAGCGCGCCGAGCGCCAGCGCGAAGCCATGACCGAAGCCTGGAGAGGAGACGGGCACCGGGTTCGTCATGACCGTCAGGCCTTGGCTTCCGCCGCCAGGGCGGGGGCGGGCTTCTCGGTGATCGGCCAGTTCACCACCGCGGCGGCAAAGGCCAAGGCCACGCTGGCCCACCACACCACGTCGTAGGAGCCGACGCGCTCGTAGAGCACGCCGCCCAACCACACGCCGAGGAAGCCGCCCACCTGATGGCTGAGGAAGGCGAAGCCGTAGAGCATGCCGAGATAGCGGGTGCCGAACATCAGAACGACGAGGCCGGAGGTCGGCGGCACGGTGGACAGCCACAGCAGGCCCATCGCCGCGGCGTAGAGGATCACCGAAACCGGGGTGACCGGCAGCAGGATGAAGAGCGCCGTGCACAGGCCGCGCAGCGTGTAGTTGGCGCACAGCAGCAGGCGCTTGCTCATCTTGCCGCCCAGCACGCCCGACATGTAGGAGCCGACCACGTTGAACAGCCCGATCAGCGCCATCGCCCAGGAGGCGAGGCCGGGGCTGATCCCGGCGGCGGTCAGGTAGGGCGGCAGGTGCGTGGTGATGAAGGCGAGCTGGAAGCCGCAGACGAAGAAGCCGGTGACCAGCAGGACGTAGCTGCGATGCTTGAAGGCCTGACGGATCGTCGCGGCGAAGCCGATGTCGGCCCCGGTGACGGCCTGCGCGCTCTTCGACCCGCCCGCCCCGGCGAAGGAGGAGGCGAGCACCGGGATCACCAGCATCGAGGCGCCGAACAGGATCAGCGCCGTCTGCCAGCCGTAGGCGGCGATGAAGGCTTGGCCGGTGGGGGCGAACAGGAACTGGCCCATCGAGCCGGCGGCGGTGGCGACGCCCATCGACCAGCTCCGCTTCTCCGGCGGGACGATGCGGCTGAAGCCGGCGATGACGATGCCGAAGGACGCCCCGGCCAGACCCAGACCGATCAGCAGGCCGGAGCTGAGATGCAGCATCAGCGGCGTGTCGGCGTAGGGCATCAGAGCCAGGCCGAGCGCGTAGAGAACGCCGCTGATCCCCAGCACCAGCGCCGGGCCGTAGCGGTCGCACAGCGCCCCGGCGAAGGGGGTGCCGATGCCCCAGACCAGATTCTGGATGGCGATCGACAGGGCGAAGACGTCGCGGCCCCAGCCGTGCGCCTCCGACAGCGGTGCGGTGAACAGGCCCATGCTGGACCGCGGGCCGAACGCCAGCATGGCGATCAGGCAGCCGCAGGCGACGACGAATCCCGGCGTCCGCCAGGAGCGGGGCGAAGGCGCCCCGCCCACCCGGTTGCTGGTGTCCAAGTTTTCCTCCCTCAGCGCGGGCTGTGGCCGGTGCGGCAACGCTGGCCCGCGTCTCATCAGGGTCACACGATAAGCGTGCGCCGGGCGTGCATCAAATTCACAATGGGAAAGAAGGTTATTCGGCCGCGGAATGGCAGGGCAGGGGCAAAGGCGCCTCTTCCGCCGGGGGCAGCAGGTCCAGCAGGCTGTCCTCCAGCACGTCGAAGACGGGACCGATGCGCCCGGTGAAGCGGCCGCGCAGCAGCCACACCGCGACGGTCAGCGCAAAGTCGGGGGTCTCCAGAGGCCGCACCTGGGCGGCGTGCAGGGTCGGGGCGATCAGCCGCAGCGGGGCCAGCCCGAATCCGACGCCGCGGGCGACCAGCGACAGCAGAAGCGACTGGTCGAACCCCTCCACCGTGACGTTCAGCGCCGGGCCGTGCTGGGCCATCGCGCGGCTCATGGCGGTCCGGTACTGGCAGCCATCGGGCTGGAGCACCCAGCCCACGGCGTTCATCGCCGGCAGCGTCCAGTCCCGCTGCCCGGCCAGCTCGGCCGACGCGACGACCCGCACGGGCTCGCGCGAGATGCAGACGGCGTCCAGGTCGTCCGGGGGCGTCTGGGCGTCGTGGGTCAGCACCAGCGCGCCGTCCAGCGTGCCGTTGCGCACCTGCTCGACCAGCGGCGTGCTCCAGTCCGAATGCAGGCGGACGGTCAGGCCGGGGAAGGCGGCGCGCAGCCGGTCCAGCGGATGGTGTGCGGCGATGGAGGTCAGCACATGGGCCACCCCCAGCCGCAGCAGCCCCTGGGGCTGGGCGGCCCCGGCGAAGGCGTCCGACAGCTCGTCCGTCGCCTTCAGCACCCGGTGCGCGTGGGCCAGCGCCATCTCGCCGTCGCGGGTCAGGGCCAGCGGCTTGGTCTGGCGGTCGAACAGGGACACGCCAAGCTCCGCCTCCAGCCGCTGGATCAGGCGGGAGACGGCGGACTGGGTCAGCCCCAGCCGGTGCGCGGCCTCCTGCACCGACTGGGCCTCGGCCACGGCGACGAAGGTGCGGATCTCGTTGAGCTTCATGGCGGCGTCCGGGGCTCGCTGTCCAGGGTGGCGGGTCGCTCGGCCTCTTGGCCACTGGTATCCGACTGTCCCCCTGGGTTAGCGTCGGGTCAAGCGCAACGAGGAGCAACCATGTGCACCACTCCCCCCGCAGACCGTTCCGGCCGCGAATACCCCGACCGTCCCTGGGTGGGGGTGGGCGCCGTGGTGTGGCGCGGCGACCGGGTGCTGCTGATCCGCCGGGGCCGCCCGCCGCGGATGGGTCAGTGGAGCCTGCCCGGCGGCGCCCAGTCGGTGGGCGAGACGGTGTTCGAGACGGCGGTGCGCGAGGTGCTGGAGGAAACCGGCCTGCACGTCGTGCCGACGGAGGTGGTCACGGTGGTGGACGCCATGACGCTCGACGATACCGGGGTTGTCCAGTACCACTACACCATCGTCGAGGTGGCGGCGGAGAGCCCGGAGGGCGAGGCGGTGTGCGCCGACGATGCCCTGGAGGCGCGCTGGGTCACCATCGACGAGGCCGCGGAGCTGACCGAATGGGACGAGACGGAGCGGGTCATCCGCCTGTCGGCGTCGCGGCGAGCCGTCGGATGAAGTCGGGGACCTGCGCCGTGTCCAGGGGCTTGGCCAGAAGATAGCCCTGGATGCGGTCGCAGCGGTAGGCGCGCAGGTAGAGAAGCTCGTCGTTGGTCTCCACCCCCTCGGCGATCGCCTGCATCCCCAGCGCGTGGGCGAGGTCGATGATGGCGCGCACGATGGCGGCGGCGTCGCGGTCCTGCACCATCGCCTGTGTGAAGTGCTTGTCGATCTTCAGCGCCTCCACCGGCACGCGGCGCAGCAGGGACAGCGAGGAATAGCCCGTCCCGAAATCGTCCAGCACCAGCCGCACCCCGGCGCCGCGCAACTGCGTCAACACCTCGCGCGAGGACTCGCTGTGCTCGAACAGGGCGGTTTCGGTGAGTTCCAGCTTCAGGTTGGCGGCGGGCAGGCCGGTTTCGGCGAGGATGCCCAGAACGGTGCGGGCGAAGCCGGGGTCTTCCAATTGCCGCGCCGACAGGTTCACCGCCACCGGTACATCGGCGACGCCGTCCTGCATCCAGCCTGCGGCGGTCTCGCAGGCGCGGCGCACCGTCCATTCGCCCAGGATGTTGATGGCGTCGCTGGTTTCCGCCATCGGGATGAAGACGTCAGGGGGGATCACCGTGCCGTCGTCGAGCCGCCAGCGCGACAGCGCCTCGAACCCGGTCAGCCGCCCGCTGTGGGTGTCGGCCTGCGGCTGGAAGGCCAAGCGCAGCTCGCCGTGTCGGATGGCGTCGCGCACGCGGTCGGAGAAGGTGCCGGCACCCGGCGCGATGGCACCCGGCGCGGCGGTCGCGTTCTGGTTCACCGCCATATCCCCTCCGGTCCAGCCCTCGGTTGTCGCCCATTCCAGTGGACTTAACAGCCGAAGCGAGGCTTGTTAACCATATCTCAGGGGTATTTAAGCGGTTTTTCTAGATTTACGAAAGAGTTAACGGATTTCTCGGCGGTGATAAGATTGGGAGGCGTTAACCCTTCTCCCCCGGAGAGGAGAAGGGTTTCGCGGCTGCCCAATCAAACGTTGAAGCGGAAATGGAAGATGTCGCCGTCATTGACGACGTATTCCTTGCCTTCCTGGCGCATCTTGCCGTTGTCCTTGGCGCCCTGCTCGCCACCCAGCGTGACGTAGCTGTCGAAGTCGATGGTCTCGGCCCGGATGAAGCCGCGCTCGAAATCGGTGTGGATGACGCCCGCCGCTTCCGGGGCCTTGGCGCCGCGGCGCACGGTCCAGGCGCGGGCTTCCTTCGGGCCGACGGTGAAGAAGGTGATGAGGTCGAGAAGCTGGAAGCCGGCGCGGATCAGCTTGTTGAGACCGGTCTCCTCCAGGCCGAGGGATTCCAGGAATTCCTGCTTCTCGGCGGCGTCGGAGAGCTGGGCGACCTCCGCCTCGATGGCCGCGGAGATGACGACCATGCCGGCGTTCTCGGCCTTGGCCTTCTCGGCGACCTTGGCGGTCAGGCTGTTGCCGGTGGCGGCAGACGCCTCCTCGACGTTGCAGACGTAGAGGACGGGCTTGGCGGTCAGCAGCATGAACTGCTTGAAGACCGGCTTCTCCTCCTCGCTGACCTCGACGACGCGGGCCGGCTTGCCGTCCTGGAGGACCTTCAGCGCGCGCTCCATCAGATCGGCCTTGATCTTGGAATCCTTGTCGCCGCCCTTGGCCTTCTTCTGGAGGCTGGTGAGCTGGCGCTCCAGGCTCTCCATGTCGGCGAGCATCAGCTCCGTCTCGACCACCTCGGCGTCGCGCAGGGGATCGACGTTGCCTTCCACGTGGGTGACGTCGTCGTCCTCGAAGCAGCGCAGGACGTGGACGATGGCGTCCACCTCGCGGATGTTGGCGAGGAACTGGTTGCCCAGCCCTTCACCCTTCGAGGCGCCGCGGATCAGGCCGGCGATGTCGACGAATTCGAGCTGGGTCGGGATGATCTTCTGCGACTTGGCGATGGCCGCCAGCTTGTCCAGCCGCGGGTCGGGCACGCCGACGCGGCCGACGTTCGGCTCCTTGGTGCAGAAGGGGAAGTTCGCCGCCTCGGCCGCCTGGGTGGCGGTCAGCGCGTTGAACAGGGTCGACTTGCCGACGTTCGGCAGGCCGACGATGCCGCAATTGAAGCCCATGGGGGTGCTCGCCGTCGGAAATCTCGGGAATTGGGGCGCTTTATCCTACGTGGAGCCGCAAAGCGCAAACGGGAAGTGGGGGTGGGCAGGGTTGAGCGCCGCTTCCGGCGTGCGGGAGTCACCGCGGCCGGAACAGGAAGGGCACGGAGAACACGCGGTCCTCCGCCGTCAGGCCGGGCGGCGGGGTGGGGAAGGGCGACGCCTTGCGCACCGCGGCCAGGGCCGCCCGGTCCAGCGCCTCGTCGCCGCTCGACGCCAGGATGGAGGCGTCGAGCACCTCGCCCGCCGTGCCGAGGGTCAGCTTGACGGTGGCCTGCCCGCCGCCGACCACCTTCTCCGGCTTGTGCCGCCCGATCCAGGCCCAGACCTGCGCCCCGTAATCCACCATCGCGCCCCGGCTCGCCGAGACTGGCTCGACCGCCGCCGCCGCGTTGCGGCCGGCTCCGGCTTCGGCGGGCGGCGTCGGTGATGGGTTCGGACCGGGAGCGGCCTGCGGTTTCGGCGCCGCCTTGACGGGCGGCTTCAGCGCTGGCTTTGGCAGCGGCTTGGGTGGTGGTGGAGGGATAGGTTCCGGTGCGGGGTCCGGGGGCGGTTCCGCCACCGGGGGGGCCGGTTCGGGGATGGGCTCCGGTTCCGGTTCCGACACGGGGTCCTGCTGCGGCTCGCTTTCCGGCTCGCTCTCGGGTTCGGCGGCCGCTGCCGGCGGCGGGCTGCTGTCCGCCTCGGACGCCACCAACATCACCTCGATCACCGGGGTGATGGTGTCGTTGAGGCTGACGGCGCCGGTCTCCTCCGTGACCGTGCCGGGGGCCGCTCCGGCGGCGGACAGGAGGACGGCCAGGACGCCGGCGTGCAGCGTCCCGGACAGGGCGAGCGCCCCCAGCGGCCGGCGGGCCGGCTGGGGACGCTCATGCAGGCGGATCGCGCGCAAGGCGGGGGCCTCGTCAGCCGGCCTCCATCAGAAGGCCATGGTCAGGCCGAGGTTGAAGGACCGCCCCATGCCGGCCAGCGCGCCGATCGGCTGGCGGTTGCCGCTGGCGCGGAAATCGCCGTAATCGACGCCGCCCAGCGGCAGGTAATACTGGGCGTCGAACAGGTTCTCGATCCCGACGTCGGCGCGCAGGTTGCCCCAGACGTAGCTGGTGCGCAGGTTGACCAGGGCGTAGCTGGGGGTTTCCGGCTCGTTCCGCCCGGAATCGACCAGGAACTTGCGCCCGACCATCTGGAACTCCAGGACGCTGCTCCAGTCGCCCAGCCGGTGGCCGAGGTCGATCGTCCCGTTCAGCGGCATGATGTGATAGAGGTCGCGTCCGGTGTCGAGGTTGCGGCCGCGGACGTAGCTGACCACGGCGCCCACCGTGAACTCGCCCAGGCGCTCGTCCTGGTGGACGATGCTGCGGCCCTCGGCGTTGATGCCGTACAGCTCCGCCGTGTGGTTGGCGAAGCGCAGCTGGACGAAGCCGTTCGACAGGGTGCCGATGCGGTCGGCGTCGATGAAGTTCTCGACGTGTGAATAATAGGGCGTGACCTTGACCGACCAGCGCTTGGCCTCGGCGTCCTGCCAGGCGGCGGTGGCGCCGACCGTGTAGGCGGTTTCCGGCTTCAGGTCCGGGTTGCCGACATAGCCGTTGGCGTCGCCGTACCAGCCGATCATCGTGGAGGACATGCCCCCGGTGCCCCAGGCGAACCGCTCGTACAGGTTGGGCGAGCGGGTCTTGCGGGCGAAGCCCAGCTCGTAGCGTTCCGAGGCGGACGGCGCGAAGCGGAGCAGCGCCGTGGCGTCCATGTTCACGTCCGTCTTGGAGCGGTCTCCCCGGTTGAAGGCCCGCGCCGCCGCCGCGTCCGGGTTTGCCATGCCCATCATGCCCATGCCGATTGTGTTGGCCCAGGAATAGGGCTGTACCGGTCCGTTCTCCATCCACACCACGTCGTTGCGCACGCCGAGCAGCGAGGTCCAGGCCGGGGTCCAGCGCTTCTCCCACTCGGCGAAGGTGCCCAGCCGGTCGCGCCGCGCGTCGTTCAGGTTCACGAAGGTCAGCGGCGACATCATCGCCGCCCCGGCGACCGGCGGCCACCAGTCGTCGATGCGGTAGCGGACCAGCTCGTTGCCGACGCGCAGCGTGTCCTGCGCCGACAGCGGCACCTCCGCCGAGACGGCGTAGCCCATCTCGTGCGAGTCCGTGTTCATCGGCATGCCGCCGCGGTCGGCGCCGCCCTTGTCGTGCAGGAAGTTCATGGCGTGGACGGTGCGCTGCCAGAAGGCCCGGCCGTCCAGGGTGCCCCAGTCGAATTCACCCTTGTAATGGCCGTTCAGGGTGGTGCCGCGGTTCAGCGTCATGTCCATGCGCTGGTTCGCGAAGCCGGAATAGGGCGAATACTGATAGCCGCCGGACAGGGTGATCTCGTGCCCGTCCCTGCGCGCGCTGGCCGACAGCGCGTGGTTCTGCACGTTGTAGAGGGTGGAGCGGACCTTGTCCCCATTGCCGTCCTCGTAATCGTCCGCACGGCTCCAGGCGCCGGTGTAGCGCAGGCTGAACCGCTCGGTCGCCGCGGTGGCGGTGCCGGACAGGGTGGTGCCGTTGCCGTTCGAGCGGTAGACGGTGGACAGGCTGCCCTCGCCGTGGATGGGCTCGCCGGGCTGGGCGTAGACGGGGGGCTTGCTGGTCACCGCGACGGTGCCGGCGATGCTGTCGCCGCCCTTGCTGACCGGGGTGACGCCGGCGATGGCCTCGATGGCGCCGATGACGGCGGGGTCGGCGTAGGACAGCGGCGCGTTCATGTGGTTGGCGCAGGCGGCGGTCATCGGCATGCCGTCGAGCTGGACGCGCACGCGGTCGTCGGCCAGACCGTTCAGCGCCGGCAGGCTGGAGAAGCCGCCCGCGCTGTAGAGCGACACGCCCGGCAGGCTGCGCAGAAGCGCCGCGGCGTCCGGGCTGGCGAGCTTGCGACTGGCGATCTCGGCGGCGTCGAGCGTGCCGGCGCCGAGCGGCCGGGACAGCCCCTTCTCCGGCACCGTGGCGGCGGGTGCTGTCTCCGTCTCGACCGGGACGGCGGGCAGGGCCTGCGGGGTCTGTGCCTGGGCCGGCAGCGCGCTCAGCGCGGCGAGGACCGCCGTCAGAAGGGCGGTGGAGGCGAGGAGGCGGTTGGACAAGCGGGGGGCGTTCGCCGCGGAGGCGGCGGTGGACAGGCAAATCATAAGGCGCTCGTTCTCGAATCGGACGAGGGGAGATCGGCACAGCCGTGCCGTTCCGCCCGGCCGTCGATCCCGCGACAATCGGCGCAGGGGATCGGAACCGGCGGGTTGCGGTGCGGAGGCTGGCGTGAGGAATGGTGTGGGCACGGCCGGGAGGGCCGCGCCGCCGGGCTCAACAGCCGGGCGCGGCGATCACAAGGCGCGTGCCGAGGGTGGTCAGACGAGGGCCGGGGGCGCCCGGGCCTTCAGCCGCGACAGGAACCAGCCGGCGGCGATGTGCTGGCCGGGCAGCCCGATGGAGCTGTGGGCGACGACGGAGACCGGCAGCACCACCGTCAGAAGCGGCGGCGGCGCGGTGAGGCCAGCGACCAGCCCGCAGACCGGGCAGTCCTCGCCCATGGACAGCGTGGGCTTGCCGTCCGGAAGCAGGGATTGAGGAGGAGGGCCGTCGGGCAGGGCGATGGAGGCCATGCCCTGCGGCGTGCAGATCATGACCGTTTCGCCGGTCGCGGCGTTGGCCACCGGAATCAGGAAGGCCCAGCCGAGAAGCTGCAGAAGCAAAGCGACCCCGCCCGCCATCACGGCGGCGCGGCCCAGCCTGCGTCCGATGCTTCCTAACAAAGCCGGCATGTTCCGGGCGAACCCCTTTATCCGAGCAAGGGGTTAGGCTAATCGGGCTAAGCCGAAGGAACAAGGGACCATTGGTCGCACCCCCGCGTCGGCGCGCAACCCCAGGAGGGCAAAATCAGGAGGGCAAAACCTCGCCGAGCGCCCCGGCCAGATCCGCGGGCAGCACCGGCTTGTGCAGCAGGCGGCAACCGAGCGACATCGCCTCGCGCAACCGTTCCGGGGCGGTGTCGCCGGTGATGATGATGCCCGGCACCGGCCAGCGCTGGCGCACCAGCTCGACCACCGAGCGCCCTGAATCGCCGCCCGGCAGACGGTAGTCGGTCAGCACCACATGGGGGCGCCGCAGGCCGGGCAGCGCCGCGGCCAGTTCTCCCGCCGAGGACACGGCGACCACCTTCAGACCCCAGCGTTTCAGCATCATGGTCATGCTGCGGCGGACCTGCTCGTCGTCCTCCACCAGCAGCACCGTGCGCCCTTTCAGCCGCGGCTCCCGGTTGGCGACCGGGACCGCCACGGCGCCGGCCTCCGGCTTGCGGGCGTAGGGCACCGTCACCGAGAAGACCGAACCCACCCCGACCCAGGAGCGCAGCGTCACCTCCGTTCCCAGCAGGCGGGCGATGCGCGACACGATGGACAGGCCCAACCCAAAGCCCTGGGTGGCGTTGCGCTCCGGGTTGTTGAGCTGGCGGAACTCCTCGAAGATGGCCTCGCGGGCGTCCTCGGGGATGCCCGGCCCGTTGTCCCACACCTGGAACTCCACCCCGTCCGCCCGGCGGCGGCAGCCCACCAGCACCCGCCCCTTGGCGCCCGTTTCCTTGGAGTGGCCGTGCGCGATGGCGTTGGACAGCAGGTTGCGCAGCAGCCGTTCCAGCAGATGCGGGTCGGTGCACACCGCCAGGCGGCTGGGCCGGCAGCGCAGGTCGATGGACGAGGCCTCGGCCACGCCGCGGAACTCCTCGGCCAGACGGGTCATCAGGGCCGTGGGCGAGAAGTCGCTGACCGACACCTCGATGACGCCGGCCTCCAGCCGGGACAGGTCGAGAAGGCCGCTCAGCATGCCGTTCAGGCTGTCGATGGACGCCTTCAGCCGGTTGAGCGATTCCTGGGCGATCGGGTCAGAGCCGACCGACCCGAGCAGGACATGGGCGTAGAGGGCCGCCGCCTGGATCGGCTGGCGCAGGTCGTGGCTGGCCGCGGCGAGAAACTTGGTCTTGGCCCGGTTCGCCGCCTCCGCCGTCTCCTTGGCTTGCCTGAGCTGCTCCTGCGTCCGCTTGCGCTCGGTCACGTCGCGGAAGATCACGGCGATGCGGCGCTGCTCGGGGGCGCCGACCTTGAAGACGTAGAAGCTGAGCCATTTCTCCAGCGGCCCGGCATACAGCTCCGTCCGCGTCGGTTCCCCGTCGCGCGCCGCGCGGCCGAACACCTCGTACCAGAAATCCTCGAAGGCCGGGCTGATCTCGCGCATCCGCCGCCCGACGTAATCCTCCCCGGCCATGCGCCGTGCCGCGGGGTTCATCTCCAGATAGAGGACGTCCACCGGCCGGTCGCCATCGAACAGGACATCGGCGAGCAGGAACCCCTCGTCCATCGCCTCGAACAGGGTGCGGAACCGCCGCTCGCTCTCGGTGAGCTGGGCGGTGCGCTCCTCGACCCGCTGTTCCAGAGCGGCGTTGGCCTCCTCCAGCTCCTCGGTGAGGACCTGAAGCTCCTCGTAGGAAGTCTGGAGTTCTTCCGACAGATGGGTTTCGTCCCGGCGGAGCGTGTTCAAGCGCTGGTCGGAATCCGCCAGGGCGTCGAGCAGCTCCGCCCGGCGGGTTTCCGACGCGGTGAGGCGTTCGCGCAACGCGGCGATCTCATGCCGCTGCGCGGTCATTTCCTCTTCGATCTGAATCCGGTCGGCCGCGAGAAGGCGGGCTTCCTCCTGGGCGTCCTCCGCCGTCACCAGGGCCTGTTCCAGGCTCCGGTCCAGCTCTGCAACGCGCTGGAGCAACACTTCGCGCTCGGACTCGCGAGTCTCACTCCCCGCGCGGATGGATGCCGATCTGTCCAAGCTTCCCCCTCGCTGGGAACGAATGATTGCACAGACCGCACAACACTGCGCGCGTGGAAAAGTTATAGGACCAAAGCCGGAATTTCTTGGTCAACGCCCTGTTGTCACAGCGCATACACAAACTGTTGTTTCCGACCCATGGATAAGAGGGACATCCTGGCCATCGGGGCCTCTGCCGGCGGAATCACCGCCTTGCGGAGGCTGTTCGCGGCGATGCCGCGCGATGTGACGGCCACGGTCTTCGTCGTTCAGCATGTCGGCGCCACGCACAGCGTGCTGCCGGTCCTGCTGTCGCGCGCCGGCTGGCTTCCCGCCTTCCATCCCGAGGATGGGGAGCCGGTGCGGGAGGGCTGGATCCATGTCGCCCCGCCCGATCACCATCTTCTCGTCAAGGACGGTTGCGCGCTGGTGCGCCGCGGCGCGCGGGAGAACCGCTGCCGTCCGGCCATCGACCCGCTGTTCCGGTCGGTGGCGGTCGCCTACGGGGTGCGGGCGGTGGGGCTGATCCTGACCGGCACGCTGGACGACGGAACCGCCGGGCTGCGCGCCGTGAAGCGCTGCGGCGGGCTGGCGATGGTGCAGGACCCGGACGACGCCGAATGGCCGGACATGCCGCGCAACGCCATGCGGAATGTCTCCGTGGACGCCTGCGCCCCGCTGTCCGACCTGCCGGCGCTGCTGGCCCGCCGGCTGGCCGAACCTTGCGGCCCCCCGGTGCCGGTTCCCGACGACATCGCGATGGAGGCGCGCGTCCCGGAGAACGAGTTCGACGCGGTGCCGGAACTCACCGCCTCCGTCGGCAAGCCGAGCACGCTGAGCTGCCCTGATTGCGGCGGCAATCTGGTGGAGATCGAGGACGGGCCGTTGCTGCGCTTCCGCTGCAAGGTCGGCCACGCCTACGGTCCCGCGGCGCTGGCCGAGTCCCATCGGGAGTCGATCGAGCAGGCCATCTGGGTCGCCCTGCGCACCCATCAGGACCGCGCCATCATGTTCCGGCGCCTGGCCGGGCGGGCCCGCGAACATGGACACCCCACCGTCGAGGCCAACTGGACCCGGTCGGCGCAGGAGGCCGAGCGGACCGTGGCGATGCTGAAGGAGGTGCTGTCGAAACAGGGGCAGGAATTGGCGGGCAGCCTGGCCGAGGAAGGAGAGGATTGATGGGACGAACTCCAGCCGATGCGGAACGGGCAAAGGCTGGGGTCCCATGACGGATGGCCCCCTGATCGTGATCGGCGCGTCGGCGGGCGGGCTGGAGGCGCTGGAAGCCCTGGTCCGGGACCTGCCGCCCGATCTGCCGGCGGCGGTGTGCATCGTCCTGCACATCGGCGACCGGCCCACCGCGGCGCCGTCGATCCTCGACCGGGCCGGGCCGCTTCCGGCCAGCCACGCCCGCGACCGGGAGCCGCTCCGCGCCGGCCACATCCATGTGGCGCCGCCGGGTTGCCATCTGGTGGTGGAAGCGCCCCGGTGCCTGCGCCTGTTGCGCGGGCCGCGCGAGCACAGCACCCGGCCTGCCGTCGATCCGCTGTTCCGGTCCGCCGCGCGGGCTTGCGGACCGGCGGTCATCGGCGTGGTGCTGTCGGGGGCGTTGAACGACGGCACGGCGGGCCTTGCCGAAATCAAGCGGCGGGGCGGCGTCGCCGTGGTGCAGGACCCCACGGACGCGCGGTATCCCGGCATGCCGCGCAGCGCGCTCGACCACGTCGCGGTCGATCACTGCGTGCCGGCGGCGGCCATGGGTGCGCTGCTCGGCCGGCTGGCCGCGGAACGCGATGCGGACGCCGCACCGCCCGCGGCATCCAAGGAGGCGCCTATGGAAGGCATGTACAATTTGAACAGGCCGGCCGCCCTGACCTGCCCGGATTGCGGAGGGGCGCTCCGGGAGACCAAGGTGGACACGCTGCCCTACTTCACCTGCCACATCGGCCACCGCTACGGCGCCGACAGCATGGAGGAGGCGCAGCTTCACATGGTTGAGCAGGCGTTCGAGGTGGCGTTGCGGGCCTTGAACGAACGCGCCGCCCTGTGCCTGCGCCTTGCCGAGACGGCGCAGGGCATGGGGCAGGGGCTGTCCGCCAAGCGGTGGGACGAGGCCGGGCGCGAGGCGCGCGAGCGCGCGGAGTTGTTGATCCGCTTCCTGGGCGAGGAGTGGATTCGCCCACCTTTCCACCCCGGAAGCGGCGGCGCGCCCGACCGGTTCTGACCCGCCCTTTATACTCGGCCCCTTACTCTACCTCCGCCTTTTCGCCGCCCTCCGCGCCGAGATGCTGGCGTTCAGTGGTGTCGTGCACGATGGCGACGAGGATCGGCGGCTGTTCCCCGCCGAAATGCTGAAGGCAGACCTCGACCGGATGGGGGCCGCGCTGGCTGCCCTGCATCACCGTCTCGAAGACCACCTCCTCCTTGTCGCCCGAGAGAAGAGGCGCCACGAGCGCCCGGAACCGCTCCGCCGGCACCTCGGGCATCAGGTCGTGCACGGCCAGCTGCTTCAGATGCTCCAGCTTGTAGCCCAGCTTGGTCTCGGCGCCGCGGTTCACCAGCAGGAAATGGAAGCTGGACGGGTCCAGGAAATAGACCTCGTTCAGGGATTCGCCGATGATCCGCCCGAGATAGCCGGCGAAGGCCTCGGTCCGGGTCTGTTCGGTCACGTCCTCGATGATCAGGACGACGCCGCGGGCCTCCCGCGCCTCGTACAGCAGCGGGGAGAGCCGGACCCGGCAGGTCACCGCGCGGCCGCGCCGGTCCACGGCGTTCAGCATGACGGGCGTCTGCGGCGCCTCGCTGTGCAGGACCCTCTCCAGATCGAGGCGGAGCCGGTGCACCGGCAGGCCGATGTCGAGGTCGAGGAACTCCTCGTCCTGCACCTCCTCGGCGCGCAGGCCCCACATGTTCTCGCCCCAGCGGTTCCAGGAGCGCACGCGCAAATTCTGGTCCAGAACGATGATGCCCACGTCCATGCTGCGCAGAACCGATTCCGAGTAGCGGCGGAACTCCCCCGACTCCTCGCCCTGGCGGCGCAGCTCCTCGTTGGCGACCTCCAACTCCTCGTTCGCGGAGCGCAGCTCCTCGTTCATGGTCTCCAGCTCCTCGTTGGTGGACTGGAGTTCCTCGTTGGTGGTTTCCAACTCCTCGTTGGTGGACTGAAGCTCCTCGTTGGTCGTCTCCAGCTCCTCGTTGGAGCTTTGCAGCTCCTCGATCGTCGTCTCCAGGCTCTCCTGGGCGGCCTCCAGCTCCTGTTGCACCTGGAAGTGCCGGCTGGTGTCGGTGAAGCCGAGCAGCGTGGCGAAGGGCTTGCCGTCACGCCCGTAGAGCAGGGAGATTTCGATGCTCAGGCGCATCGGCTCGCCCGGCGGACGGGCGAATTCCTGATGCTCGATGCGCACCACGCGCCCCGTCTTCTGCACCTCCTCGATGCGCGAGCGCAGCTCCGCCGGGCGGTAGGAGATCGACAGGTCCTGGAACGGGCGGCCGATGTCGATCTCGCCCACGTCGAGAAGGCGCCGGGCCATGGCGTTGGCGAAGACGAGGATGCCGTCGCTGTTGACCGACAGATAGGCGGTGGCGCTGCTGTCCACGATGCCTTCCATCAGCCGGCTCTGGAAGCTCTGCCGGTGGTTGTTGTGCTCCGGCGCGATGGTCAGGCTGCCGCCCAGGCTGCGCCGCCATTCCTGCGGCACCTTGCGGAAGATGCGGCTCTTCAGGTTCACCGGCTCGAACATCTTGGAGCGGGCGAGCTGGGTCTCCGCCTTGCCGAGGAACAGGACGCCATCGCTGGTCAGCGCGTAGTGGAGGCGCGGCAGCACGATGTTCTGGGTGTCGCTTTCCAGATAGATCAGCAGGTTGCGGCAGACCAGCAGGTCGATGCGCGAGATCGGGGCGTCGGTCACCAGATTGTGCCGCCCGAAGATCACGCATTTGCGCAGCTCGCGCTGGAAGACGTAGTGGTTGTTGGTGCGCTCGAAATACCGCTCCAGCAACGGGGGCGGCACGCTTTCCACGTCACGCGGCGAGTAGATGGCGTGCCGGGCGGTGTTCAGCGCCGCGTCGTCCAGATCGGTGGCATAGATCTTCACCCGGTTGATGAAGGCGTCCTTGCCCAACGCCTCGGCGAGCAGCATGGCGAGGGAATAGGGCTCCTCCCCCGAGGCGCAGCCGGCGCTCCAGATGCGGATAGGATCGCGGTCGGAACGCTGCGCCAGGATCTGCGGGACGACGTCCTTCCGCAGCACGTCCCAGGAGTCGGTGTCGCGGAAGAAGGAGGTCACGTTGATCAGCACGGTGTTCAGAAGATGGATGAATTCCTGCGGGTCGGCTTCCAGCAGGCCGTGATAGGCGGCGAAATCCTCGCAGCCGGCCTCCTCCATCCGGCGGCGGATGCGCCGTTGCAGGCTGGTGCGCTTGTAGCCGCGGAAATCGAGGCCGCGGCTTTCCTGGATGTAGCGGATCAGCGCCTCGAATTCGGGGTCGACGGGGTCCTTGGCGCTGGTTTCCTTGCTGGACATCTCAGTGTGCCTCGTCCCAGTTGCCGCCGATGCCGGCCTCCGCCACCAGCGGCACGCCGAGCGTCGCGGCCCCCTCCATGACCTGCCGCACCAGGGCGGCGGCGCGTTCGGCCTGATCCTCCGGCGCCTCGAACAGCAGTTCGTCGTGCACCTGGAGCAGCATGCGGACCTCGTCGAAGCCGGCCTCCTTCAGGGCGCCGGGCACGCGGGCCATGGCGCGCTTCATGATGTCGGCGGCGGTGCCCTGGATCGGCGCGTTGATCGCCTGCCGTTCCGCGAAGGCGCGGCGGGCGGCGTTCTTGTCGTGGATGCCGGGGATGTAACAGCGCCGCCCGAACAGAGTCACCACATGGCCGTTCTGGCGGGCGAAGGCCTTGGTCGCCTCCATCCACAACTTCAGCTCGTGGAAGCGCTCGAAATAGGCCTTGATGAAGGCGTTGGCCTCGCCCGGCGCGATGCCGAGCTGGCGGCCCAGCCCGAAGCCGGAAATGCCGTAGATGATGCCGAAGTTGATCGCCTTGGCCTTGCGCCGGATCTCTGAGGTCATCTGGTCCAGCGGCACGCCGAAGACCTGGCTGGCGGTCGCCGCGTGAATGTCGATGCCGTCCTGGAAAGCCTGTTTCAGCGCCGCGATGTCGGCCATCTCCGCCACCAGCCGCAGCTCGATCTGCGAATAGTCGATGGAGATGAGCTTGTGCCCCGGTGCCGCGACGAAGGCGCGGCGGATCTTGCGCCCCTCCTCGGTGCGGACCGGGATGTTCTGCAGGTTCGGGTCGGTCGAGGACAGGCGGCCGGTGTTGGTCGCCGCCATGGCGAAGGCGGTGTGCACCCGCTCCGATCCCTCGACGATCTGGGCCTGGAGCGCGTCGGTGTAGGTGTTCTTCAGCTTGGCGAGCTGCCGCCAGTCGAGCACGCGCTGGGCGATGACGTGGCCCTGCTCCGCCAGCTCCTCCAGCACGCTGGAATCGGTGGAGTAGGCGCCGGTCTTGCCCTTCTTGCCGGTGCCGAGCTTCATCTCGTCGAACAGGATCTCGCCGAGCTGCTTGGGCGAGCCGATGTTGAAGCTGCGCCCGGCGTGCTGGTGGACCTCCTTCTCGATCTCCGCCATGCGGACGGCGAGGTCCTGGGACAGGCGGGCCAGCGCCGCCCGGTCCACGCGGATGCCGCAGGATTCCATGTCGGCGATCACCGGGACCAGCGGGCGTTCCAGCGTCTCGTAGACGGTGACCATCCGCTCGTCGACCAGCCGCGGCTTCAGCGCCCGCCACAGGCGCAGCGTGATGTCGGCGTCCTCCGCGGCGTAGGCCAGCGCCTTGTCCAGCGGCACGCGGTCGAAGGTGATCTGGTTCTTCCCGGTGCCGCAGACCTCCTTATAGGGGATGGTCGTGTGGGCGAGGTGCAGCTCCGCCAGCTCGTCCATGCCGTGGCCGTGGGCGCCGCCCTCCAGCACGTAGGAGATCAGCATGCTGTCATCGACCGGCGACACGCGCACGCCGTGGCGGGCGAAGAGCTGGTGGTCGAACTTGAAATTGTGCCCGATCTTCAGGATCGCCGGGTCCTCCAGCACCTCCTTCAGGGCCTTCAGCGCGTCCTCCGCCGGGATCTGCTTCGGCGCTTCCGGCGTCTCGAAGGACAGCTCCCCGCTGGCCGCGGCGTTGGGGGCCTGATGCGCCAGGGGAATGTAGCAGGCCAGCCCCGGCTCGGTCGCCAGCGAGATGCCGACCAGCGTCGCCGTGGCGGGGGTCAGCGAGTTGGTCTCGGTGTCCACGGCCAGGACGCCGGTGGTGCGGGCGCGCTCCAGCCAGACGGCCAGGGCGTCGAGGTCCTGCACCAGCTCGTAGCGCTGCTCCACGTCGGTGGGCGGGGCGGGGCGGCTGCGTGGCGCGCCGACCTCCGCCGCCGGGGTGGCGGAGGAGGGGACCGCGCCGTCGGCGATGGTGCCGTCCTTGCGCATCTCCGCCTCGACGCGGCTGACGATGGTGCGGAAGCCCTGGGCGCGCAGGAAGTCGATCAGCTTCTGGTGGTCGGGCTCGCGGACGCGCAGCTCCTCCAGCGGCTTCGGCGGCGGGGCGTGGTCGTCCAGCAGGACGAGGCGGCGGGAGATCCGCGCCTGCTCCGCGAAGTCGATCAGCTTCTGGCGGCGGGCCGGCTGCTTGATCTCGCCGGCGCGGGCCAGCAGCGATTCCAGGTCGCCGTATTCGGTGATGAGCTGGGCGGCGGTCTTCACGCCGATGCCCGGCACGCCCGGCACGTTGTCTACGCTGTCGCCGGCCAGCGCCTGCACGTCCACCACCCGGTCGGGGGCGACGCCGAACTTCTCGAACACCTCATCGGGGCCGATGGGCTTGTTCTTCAGCGGGTCGAGCATGCGCACGCCGGGGCGGACGAGCTGCATCATGTCCTTGTCGGACGACACGATGGTGACCTCGCGCCCGGCCTCGTTGGCCAGCCGCGCGTAGGTGGCGATCAGGTCGTCGGCCTCGTAGCCCTCCAACTCCAGGCAGGGCAGGCAGAAGGCCTCCGTCGCCTCGCGGATCAGGGCGAACTGGGGCTTCAGCTCCTCCGGCGGCTCGGGGCGGTGGGCCTTGTATTCGGGATAGAACTCGTTGCGGAAGTTCAGCCGCTTGGAATCGAAGACCACCGCCACGGCGGAGGCCTTCAGGTCGGCCAGCAGCTTTAGCAGCATGTTGGAGAAGCCCAGCACCGCGTTCACCGGCGTGCCGTCCGGACGGTTCAGCATCGGCAGGGCGTGGAAGGCCCGGAAGATGAAGCCCGACCCGTCCACCAGATACAGGCCGCTGCCGTCCCCGGCGGGCGCGGGGGCGTCGGTGGCGGTCTGGAGCGTGTCGGTGGTCTTTTCGTCGGACATGTGGTGCGGCCTCTTCCCTTCGGGGCGATACCATGGCCGAAGGCGGCCCGAGAGTCGAGCGCCCGACGCCCCTGAAAAGGCCGGTCGTGAAGGGCCGGGCGGTCAGTCGCCGGTTTGGCGGTTGGGGGCGGCGACCGGCTTGGATTCGGGGGAGCCGCGCTCGCGCAGATAGATGCCGAGCACGACCAGCACGCCCATGGACAGGAACTCGCTCTGCCAGTTCTGGAAGCTCTCGTACCAGAATTCCGGATCGGCCAGGGTTTCGCCCATGGTCTTGGTGGGCTGGTGGTGCCACGCCGCCTCTTCGTTCGAGCGCCGCGTGCTGCCCGCCAGATGCAGGACGAAGGACATCACGAACAGGGTCACCAGCGCGATGCTGAGCGAGTGGGAGTAGAGCCGCAGCAGCAGGCCGCCCCGGTGCACCGGCCAGGGCGCGTCGGGGTCGCCGCGCCGCCGCTGGGGCGCCTCGTCCTCCGGGTTGGCCTCTCCCGGCTTCTTGGATTCCGAGGAGCCCTTCTGGACCAGGATGGCGGTCAGCAGCACATAGACCGACATCTGGAGGAACTCGCTCTCCCAGTTCTCGAAGGTCGCCGACAGGAAATGGCCGGTGGTCAGGTAATCCAGGAAGCCGACGGGTGGCTGGGCGTGGAGGCGAAGCTCCTCCGCCAGGGTGCGCCATCCGGCCAGCACCTGCCCGACGATCGAGACGAGGAACAGCCCGAACAAGGCGACCGACAACCCGTTGTCCCGCAGGAAGCGACGCATGTGCTGCACCTTTTTTTGATGCCACGGATTCTGATGCCACGCCCTGGTCCGTCAACGCTTGGCCAGGCAAGAGGTTTCCCCGCTCTCCCCGAAGCCTCGCCAGGAACCTTGAAAGGCGGGGTCCTGTTGATTGAAGGCTCCCCACAACAACCTCTGGTCCATTTCCCATGAACCACCCTGTCGCCGGAGCCATCGCCGGACTGGCCGGCACCGTCGCCATGACGGCGGCCATGCGCGCGATGTTCCGCGCCCTGCCGGAGAAGGACCGTTACCCCTTGCCGCCGCGCCTGATCACGGACCGCGTCGTCGGCCCGACCGGACTGATGGACGCGCTGGACGAACCGGAGCGCCGCGACCTGACGCTCGCCCTGCATTACGGCTACGGCGCCGCCGCCGGAGCGCTGTATCCGGCGGTCGCGCAGCGGGTTGGCGGACCGGCGGCGGTGACGGGAATCGGCTACGGCCTCGCGGTCTGGGGTGCCAGTTATCTCGGTTGGATCCCGGCGATGCGCATCCTCACCCCCGCGACCCGCCATCCGCGCGCCCGCAACAGCCTGATGCTGGCCGCCCATGTGGTGTGGGGAGGGGTTACGGGAGTCACGGCTGCGTATTTGATGAGCGGGAAGGCTAGAGCCGATTTGGCGCAAATGTAAACAAAATGGTTGTAACTGTTAATGACACTAAAGTATTTCATTTATTAATGTTAAATATTCAGTCTACCGTATTCAGCAATCTTCAGGAAAAATTCATTGTAATCCCGTTTTTTTATTTTTATTTTAATGAAATTTAAAGGTTTTAAATTTTGATAACTAAATAGTAATCTTGCATTACGATTACAATTTAAGCGCCGTGATGGTTGTGGCATCACCCGTTTTTCTGAGCGTCGGTTATTCTAAAACGGCATTTAAGAGAACCTCTAGAAACTTCTGTGAGATGTGGTAACTTCAGCGGCAACACACTCTCGCAACAAGTGTAATGTGGCTGACTGAGCAATGAACGATACTAATGAGCAGAATGCTGCCGAACCTTTGGAAAAGGTACAGACCAGCTCTAAAAACCATTCTCAAACAAATAATTTAACAAAGAAAAGCTATGTCATACATAGCTCGTCACACACTGCCCGTCTTGACCAGCGTAGGGAAGATCTTAGTGATGTTTTTACTGTGAACGCAATGAAATCTTCCTGGGAAAAATATGTAATGGGCGGAATGAGGAGCCAATATTGGATTGATCTTCATGATCATTATGATTTCCATAGAAACAGAGGAGCTGTACTTCTTAGTTTAAGGCAAAGAATTCTCGACGGACAATATCGTCCTGAGCCGCCAATGTCTATTAGACTTGAGAAGGCTAATGGAATATGTCGACGGTTATCTGTTCCATCGGCTGAAGACGCTGTTGTTCTGCAAACAATTGTTGAATGCATAAGCCCTTCAATAATAAAGAAAGCCCCTTCAAAAAATGCATATTATAGTAGAAGTCATAAGAACAAAAAGCCTCGCATAGATATTGAGGCTGACTATATATGGTTTGTCCAATATAAGAAATTTGCAAACCGCCTTCAAGAATTTGCATCAACAAGTAATTTCCTTTTAGTGACTGATGTAGCAAATTATTTTGATAATATTGAATTGTCGTCTCTTCGCAACTCTATTTCATCAATGGGTGAAATAAAAGAGGTGATAATGGATATTCTTTTTAATATATTAGACGAATTTCGTTGGCGTTCTGACTACCTGCCTGCGCCAGGAAGGGGCCTGCCTCAGGTGGATTTTGATGCTCCTCGATTGCTTGGACATGCTTTTTTGTTTGAACTAGACAAAGAGATTGCAAAGTGTACTGATGATAACTTTGTTAGATGGATGGATGACATTGATATTCCTGCAGACTCTGAGGAATCATGCAAACATCTCCTGTGTCGGCTAGATGAAATACTAAATGCCAGAGGATTAAGGCTTAATGGCTCAAAAACAAAGATTCTAAATGCGGAATTAGCAAAGCAGTATCTTTTCTCCGATGAGAATAAAAATCTTGATTTAATCGAAGAGGCTATAAAGGAAACAAAAGCTGATAATCAGAATGTTCCTAATGAAGCGCTCCAGGCAAGGTTTGACAAATTTTTCTGTGAATCAAGGAGCGGTCGTTGGGATAAGGTGCTGAAAAGATATATTGGCTTGTTCTCTAAAACTAATGATAACTATATCGAGTCATTCCTCCCGGATTTGCTATCGAATTTTCCAGCAGTTAGAGACAATATATTCAGCTATTATTCATCTCTTGGATATTCAGATAATAGATTGAAACAAATAGTAAATTATCTAACAAGTGAGCATTGTATTGATGATGTATCAATGTTTTCTGCCGTACGAGTACTTATAGGTTGGAAACTGGATTGGGAGAGCGAAGGCGCAGATCGTATTCGCTGGCTTGCCAATGAGATGGAGAAAGAGCGCAGGCATAACTTGGTTGGACCTATCTGGATAAATGCAAAGTACTCAGCGCCAGGAGAGCTTAGAAATTTTATCAACCATAATAAAAATAGGTGGCTTTCAACTCATTATCTTGCGCGACAAGTCGCGGCGACGCTTCCTCGATTGCGTTTATTACCTGACTTTTGCCAGCAGGTAGAGCGTTGGATTAGTGAGCGTGGGCTCAACGACGCTGCTTCTGTGATAAAGAACCTTGACGACATTCGGACTCGAGAAAAATTTGAGAAGCCAGAAATGTCGTACTTTAAACATGGTGAAGTAGCAAACAAAGCCTTTCCGCTGCATAAATTCCTTATATGCATGGATGTTTTGCAATCGGGAAAATTTAATTATGATGAAAAGCAAAAACTAAAATTATATCTTTTGAATAATGTACAAGACCCCATCTATAAACGTTACTTTTCTATGACGTAGCTGCGGGATTGGAGACCAATCGAGCTCTCAAGAAAATTGGTATTTTTTAGTCAATAGAAATAGGGTTTTGATCCATGATCTGGCCCCATTTCTGTTGAATTACTTCGCAGGGGGTGCAGGGTGCCAATGTTGCGGCACGAAATCAGTGCTTGTTTGATTTTTAGCATTTCCCAGCGCGCCCAACCTATTGGGGCGCTTGGGAAATCGCTGGCGGACCCGAATGGATTCGAACCATCGGCCTCTGCCTTCGGAGGGCAGCGCTCTATCCAGCTGAGCTACGGGTCCATCATCAGCGGAGGCGCACCATAGCGAAAAGCCTCGGCCAGTGCAAACACTCCTTTCGACATTTTTTCACACCCCGCCGGGGCCGCCCATCCACGCTTATTTCGCGGCCAGGAGGCTGCGGTTGCGGTCGGCGCCGCTCGCCAGGGGCTGCTTGGGGTTCTCGATCCAGGCGGCGATGTCGTTGACCACCACTTGGCCCTTCAGGTCGCGCAGCAGCATGTGCCAGCCGTCGGGATAGACCGCCACCACATGCCGCCCGCCGGACTCGAAATCCTCGACCGCGCGGTTGACCGGGGTCTTCGGCAACACCTCCTCGTGGGCGCCGTAGAGCACCAGGGACGGGACCGACAGATGCCCGCAGGCGGCCAGGGCCGTGCCCATCAGGTCGGTCAGCCCCTCCAGCGCGTCGACGCGGGAGCCCTTGATGACCAGCGGGTCGCGGCCCAGCGCCCGCAGCATCTCGATGTTGTCGGACGCCTGGATCTTCAGGTCCTTCGGCGGGTGCACCACCATCCCGGGAACCGTGTTGTAGCTCAGCCAGAGCAGCGCCCGCGGGAAGAAGCCCATCGCGTCGCGGCCCCAGACGGCGGGGGCGACCAGGATCGTGCCGTTCACGTCGGGCGGAGTCGCGCTGGTCATCGCCGCCAGCACCACAGCACCGCCCATGCTCTCGCCCATCAGATGGACCGGCAGGCCGGGGTGGCGGGCGTGGACCTGGGAGACGGCCGCCTTCAGGTCGGCCACCAGCGTGTCGGTGCCCGGCCAGATGCCGGTGTTCCGCGTGGCGCCGAAGCCGCGCTGGTCGTAGGCGTAGACGGCGATCCCCCGCGCGGCGAGGCTGCGCCCAGCCCCGTCGAAGGCGTTGGAGTAGTCGTTGTAGCCGTGCAGGGCCAGAACCACCGCGTGCGGCGCCCCGCCCTCGGGCAGCCAGCGCCGCAGCGGCAGTTCGAAGCCGTCGGCGGCGATCAGGGCGCTGTCGGTCAGGGCCGGCTGGGTCATGGGCAAACCCATCGGCTGATAGGCCGCGGTGCAGCCGGACAGCAGAAGGCCGATCCCGACGATCAGTTTCGCCATCCGGCCGGCCGGCCTACGCCGCATCGTGTGCGATCTCCTTCCGGGCGTGCGCGCCGCCGGTCAATTGCAGGAAGATGTCCTCCAGGTCCGATTCCTCGGTGCTGAGATCGACGACCCCCAGCCCCGCCCCGGCCAGGGCGGCGAGGATGCCGTCCACCCTCTGGCGGCTCGGCTGGTAGCGGACGATCAGGCGCCGCGGCTCGGCCAGTTCGGCGGTGAAGGCGGACAGTTCCGCCGGCACGGCGGCCAGGTCGCGGTCGACCAGAACGGTCAGCGCCTTGGCGTCCACCCGGCGGAGCAGAGTGGCGGTCGGCTCGCAGGCCACCACCGTGCCGTGGTTGATGATGGCGATGGAGTCGCACAGCTCCTGCGCCTCCTCCAGGTAATGAGTGGTCAGCAGCACCGTCGAGCCCTCGCGGTTCAACTTGCGCACATGCTCCCACAACTGGATGCGCAGTTCCACGTCCACGCCGGCGGTCGGCTCGTCCAGCACCAGGACGGGCGGGGTGTGGACCATCGCCTTCGCCACCATCAGCCGCCGCTTCATGCCGCCCGACAGCGACCGGGCGTAGGCGTCGGCCTTGTCGCGCAGCCCCACGGCCTCCAGCAGCTCCTCGGTCCGCCGCTCGGCCTTGGGCACGCCGTAGAGGCCGGCCTGGAGCTCCAGCATTTCCCGAGGGGTGAAAAAAGGGTCCATGTTCAGTTCCTGGGGGACCACGCCGATCGACGCCCGCGCTTGGCGCGGATGGGCGTCGATGTCGGTTCCCCAGATCGACACCGTGCCGCCGGTCTTGTTGACCAGCCCGGCCATGATGTTGATGAGCGTCGACTTGCCCGCCCCGTTCGGCCCCAGCAGCCCGAACACCGCCCCGCGGGGAATCGCCAGATCGATGCCCTTAAGGGCTTGTTTCGGGCCGGCCTTGCCGGCGGCCTGATAGGTCTTGGTGAGGCCGCGGACCTCCACGGCGTAGGCGGGGACGGCGTGGGTGGGCAAGGTGGAGGCGGGCAGGGCGGCGGCGTTCAGCGGGGCGTGCGCAACCATGGAATTGAAAGGGCCTTTCCGGTCGTGCCCCGAGTCCGAACCCACGGGGGCGATCACTGTCCAATCACTTGATCCGTCCGGCGCGTTGGGTATGATCCGACCCCGCGCGCGTGCCTCATTCGGTGGGCATCTTAACGATGGCGTTAACGCGCGCGTGTGTCAAAGTGGAGGATGTCTGCCATGCAGCCAGTTGAAACGATCGAAGTCGAGACCCTGACCGTCGGATGCGACGGCGGCGGCGGTGCGCTCGGCCACCCGCTGGTCTATCTGACGCTGAGCGCCGAGGGGAAGGTCGAATGCCCCTACTGCTCGCGCCACTTCGTCCTGAAGGAAGGCGCGAAGACGGGCACGCACGGGCACTGAGTCCGGCGGAGTCTCTTACAGGGCGGAAATCCCGCGCGCAGCGAGGGCCGGAGCGATCCGGCCCTTTTTGTTTGCCGGCGGTCCGAACCGGTGGTTCAGCTCGATTCTGTGGCCTTTCCGCCACCCGGCGGTGTGGCGATGCAACGTCCGGGCGGGATGAGTCATATGCCTCTTTTATTGCAATTGTGAAAAATATAAAACGAACCGCCTTGACGCGCGTCGCGATCCGCCTTCTACTTTTTTGCGGCGCAAAAGAGGCGTCCATCGCAATTGCCCGCTCAGGTCCTTCGCATGCTTTTTCCTGAGGCCAACGCTCTCGCGCCAGATGAGGCCCGGTCCATGAGCCAAGAGACGGAAGAGCAATACAGAAGTATTTTCGAGAACGCGGTCGAAGGTATTTACCAGACCACGGTGGACGGGCGTTATCTGCGGGTCAACCCGGCGCTGTCGCGCATCTACGGCTACCGGTCGCCGGCCGACCTAATCGACAACCTGACGGACATCGCCGGCCAGCTCTACGTCGATCCCGGCAAGCGCGAGGCCTTTGCCCGCCTGATGGCCGAGCGCGACGTGGTGCAGAGCTTCGAGGCGCGGGTCTTCCGCAACGACGGTTCGATCATCTGGATTTCGGAGAACGCGCGCTGCGTGCGCGATCCGCAGGGCCGCATCCGCTATTACGAAGGCACCGTCCAGGACATCACCGAGCGCAAGCAGCACGAGGAAAAGATCCGGCTGCTCGCCACCGTCTTCGACAGCGTGGCCGACGGCATCCTGATCGTGGACCCCGATCTGTCGGTGCAGGCGGTCAACCCGGCCTACGAGGTGATGACCGACTTCCAGCGGGAGGCGCTTCTCCACCGCCCGCTGGTGATCTTCGCCCCCGGTTCCCACGAGCGCGCCTTCATCGAGGACATCTGGCGCACCGCGCGCACGGAGGGGCGCTGGCAGGGCGAGGTGACCAGCTTCCGCCATTCCGGCGACGCCTTCGCGGCCTCGCTGTCGGTCACGGCGGTGCGTGCGCCGGGCGGGGCGCTGGAGCATTACGTGCTGACGCTCGCCGACATCAGCCAGCGCAAGTACCAGGAACACCAGATCCGCTATCAGGCCAGCTTCGACCGGCTGACCGACTTGCCCAACCGCTGGCTGGTCTGCGAGCGGCTGGAGGAGGCCATCGTGCGCGCCCAGCGCATGCGCACCAAGGTCGCCGTGGCCTTCCTCGACCTCAACCGCTTCAAGCAGGTGAACGACACGCTGGGCCACCACGCCGGTGACGACCTGCTGAAGCTGGTGGCCAAGCGCCTGCGCAACTGCACCCGCGTGTCCGACACGGTGGGACGGCTCGGCGGCGACGAGTTCCTGATCGTGGCGCCCGACGCGGTGGACCGCGCCGCCGGCGCCCGGCTGGTCGAGAAGGTGCTCTATTCGATGGGCGAGCCCTTCGCCGTCCACAATCAGGAGCTTTTCTGCGGCGCCTCGATCGGCGTCGCCTTCTTCCCCGACGACGGCGAGACGGCGGACCAGCTTCTGCGCAACGCCGACCTCGCCATGTACCACGCCAAGCGCAACCCGGAATGCAAGTTCGTCTTCTACGAGGCGGGCATGCGGGAGCGCACCGGCTTCACGTTGGGGCTGGAAAGCGACCTGCGCCGCGCCGCCGCGACCGGCGAGGAGTTCGCGCTGCATTTCCAGCCCAAGGTGGACATGCCGCAGCGCGGCTTCCACCGGGTGATCGGGGCGGAGGCGCTGATCCGCTGGCACCACCCGGTGCGCGGCCTCGTCAGCCCGGCGGAGTTCATCCCGCTGGCCGAGGAGACCGGCCTGATCTGGGAAATCGGCGCCTGGACCCTGAGGGAGGCCTGCGGCCGGCTGGCCGGCTGGCTGGCCGCCGGGTTGGACATCGCGTCGGTGTCGGTCAACCTGTCGCCGCGCCAGTTCCAGGACGCGCGTCTGGTGAATTTCGTGCGCGACGTGGTGGAGCGCAGCGGCGTCCCGCCGGAGCGGCTGGAGCTGGAGCTGACCGAGGGCGCCATGATCGGCGACATCGAGAAGGCGGTGACCATCCTGCACGGGCTGAAGGGGATCGGCATCCGCCTGTCCATCGACGATTTCGGGACCGGCTATTCCTCCCTGGCCTATCTGAAGCGGTTCCCGATCAACACGCTGAAGATCGACCGCAGCTTCGTCCGCGACATCGTGCAGTCCTCCACCGACCCGGCCATCGTCAACACCATCGTGAACCTCGCCGACAGCCTGGGCTTCGACACCATCGCCGAAGGGGTGGAGACGGAGGAGCAGGCGGACATGCTGCGCCGCCAGCGCTGCACGCGCATCCAGGGCTTCCTGATCAGCCGCCCGCTGGACGTGGACGCTTTCCAGCGCTTCCTGGTGGAGAACGCTGGGTAAGCGGCTCCCCGGCTGGCCGCTGTCCGAATGGAGCGGACCGACGGGAAGCCGCGCCCCGTCAGTTGCCGAGCTTGTTGGTGTCGAGCACGATCATCGCCACGCCGATCTTCTCCTTGCTGGCCGGATCGATCACCGGAACGCTGACCTCGGTCAGCATGGCGTTCGTCTCGGCGTCCTTCTCCGGGTCGGTCATGTAGAGGTCGGAGCCGCCGCTGTAGACCTTCTGCCACTTCGGCTCGTCGCCCTGCCAATAGTCGGAGGTGCCGCCGGTCTGGGCCACGTTGAGGCCGCGGTTGTCCATCAGCAGGATTTCCACGATCCGGCCGTTGCTCTTGTCCGTGACCTCCTTCAGGCGCTTGGTCACGGCGTTGGCGGCGATCTTGTCGTAGGTGGGGTTGGCGGACTTGGCCTTGGCCGCCGCCTTCCAGTCGTTGTCCATGGCGTCGATCTTGGCCTGGTCGAGGCCCTTGTTCTGAGCGTTCTGGGCCTTGACGGCGTCGACGACCGCCGGGTCGGCGAGCCAAGTCTGGGTCTGCGGGCTCACCGTTTTGCGGACGTTGGCTTCCAGGGCGGGATCGGCGGCGTAGGCCGGCAGCGTGCCGAGCATCGTCAGAACCGCCGCGGTGGACAGCAGCAGGGAAAAGCGTTTGGACATCGGTTCCTCCCATGATTGATCCGCCCGCGGACTGCCTTCGCGGCCTGTGCTCCGTGGGCGCAAAACCATAGGTCCCGCTTCATCCCGCCCGTCAGAGGAATGCGCGAATTATTCCGTGATACGGAAAATCAGTAAAACTAACCATTGTTGCGCTTGAATGGCCGGCGCCTCCTCGAGGGGTGGGGTTCAGCGCTTTCCCTCCGCCTCCGCCGTCTCCCGTGGGCGGCTCAGCGCGTAGTGCAGCGACAGGGCGCGGATCTGCTCCTCCGTCAGGTTGCGCACCGCAGCGCCCATGATCCTGGACAGCGGCGTGTCGCCGTGCGCGTCCTTCTGCCAGAGGCGGAGCTGGTCGGCGATGTAGCTCGCGTGCTGCCCGTCGAGGCGGGGGTAGCGCGGGTCGCGGTCCTCGCCGTGGCAGCCGGAGCAGGCCGGCACGCCAGTGCCGCGGTCGCCGGACTCGGCCAGCCGGGCGCCCAGTTCCAGCAGGGCCGGAGCGGCGTCGGCGGGCGGAGGCGGATAGGGCGCCGCCGTCTGCCCCGCATAGTGGTTGGCCAGGGTGCGCAGGATCGAATCGTCAAGCCCGGCGGCCACCGGCTGCATGATGCCGCTGTGCCGCCCGCCTTCGGCGTAGGCCTTCAGCGCGTGGAAGAGATAGTCGGCGTTTTGGCCGGACAGGCGGGGGAAGGCGGCGGCGCTGTCCCCGGCGCCGCCCCCGGCGCCGTCATAGCCGTGACAGCGGGCGCAATTGTCCAGCACCTCGCGGGCGGAGCCGTCCAGCATCGCCAGATCGCTCAGCGCCGAGCGGTCGCCGTCCGGCTGTGTCTCCCCGAAGGCCAGACGGCGGTACTCCTCGGCGCTCATGCCGTCGAGCCGGCGCAGGAAGGCGGCCACCGCCCACGGCTCGTCGTCGCGCGCCTGCGCCGGCCAGGCGGGCATGCCGGCGTATTTGATGCCGTTGTAGGTGATCCAATAGAGCTGCGTGTCCGTCCAGTCCCCGGCATGGCCCGGCAGGAAGGGCGGGGTGGGCAGCATGTGGCGCGAGATCGGGTTGCGCCCCACGTCCGGCGCGCCGTGGCAGGGGGCGCAACCATCCTCGTAATGGCCGGCGCCGCGCCGGATCAGCGCCGGGTCGTCCAGGTCGGGCGGAGCGCTCACGAAGGCGGCGTGCGTCTCGATGGAGCTGCGCATCGCCATGCTGAAGAACCAGTGGACCGGCGGCCAGTGCTCCTTGCTGGCGGCGATGCTGTAGAGCCCCGACCAGGCGAACAGGAAGCCCCCCACCGCTTGGGCGCCCAGAACCAGCCCGATGATCGTCAGAACTCTGCGCATGGATGGGACGCTCCGCCGGTTGTGAGTGTTCGTCCCCGAATGAATGCTCCCCCGCTGACCGAAGTTCCGGCGGAACCTGCGGCCTTGCCGTGAGTTTAGCCGTGCAACGACGACGCCCGCCGCCGCGGGCCAACGCCGCGAGGGGGGTGCATGGACCGCAGGTCTGGCCGCAGCGAGGGACGCAGACGGAAGTGGCGGGGGGCGGCCCTGGCCGGCGGAATGGGGCTCCTGGCGGCCTGCGAGCGAGGGCCGCAATCCGCGCTTCACCCCGCCGGACGCAACGCCGAGGCGATCCTCGACCTGACGCTGATTCTCGTCGCCGGGGGTGGGGTCATCTTCCTTTTCGTCATGGCGCTGGCGGGGTACGCCGTCATCGCCCGGCCGGAGCGCTTCCCCGGAAGCCGCGCCTGGATCATCGGCGGCGGCCTCGTCTTTCCCATCGTCACGCTGACCGCGCTTCAGGTCTACGAGTTCGCCGTGGCCCGGCAATTGTCGGACACCGGCGGGGTGGAGCCGCTGCGCATCGAGGTCACCGGCTACATGTGGTGGTGGGAGGTCCGCTATCCCGACGTGAGGGTGGAAGGGGGTGAGGTCCTGCGCATCGCCAACCGCCTCGTCATCCCGGCCGGGCGCCCGGTGGAGGTGGTGGTGACCGCGGCGGACGTCATCCACAGCTTCTGGGTGCCCAGCCTGGGCGGCAAGATGGACATGATCCCCGGCCACGAGAACCGGCTGATCCTGGTCGGGGAGCGGTCCGGCACCTACCGCGGCCAGTGCGCCGAGTACTGCGGCGCCCAGCACGCGCTGATGGCCTTCGACGTGGTGGTGGAGCCGCCCGACCGCTTCGAGGAGTGGCTGGCCGCCGAGCGCCGCCCCGCCGCCGAACCTGCCGGGCCGCAGCAGGCCGCCGGGCGCGACGCCTTCCTGCGCGCCGGCTGCGGGTCCTGCCACACGGTGCGCGGCACGTCGGCCAACGGGGCGGCCGGGCCGGACCTGACCCATGTCGGCGGGCGCGACGCGCTGGCCGCCGGGACGCTGCCCAACACGCCGGAGGCGCTGGCCGGCTGGATCGCCGGGGCGCAGCACATCAAGCCGGAAAACCGCATGCCGTCCTTCCCGATCCTGGGCGGCGACGATCTGCACGCCATCGCCGTCTGGCTGGAGAGCCTGAAATGACCCCGCCGCTCGACGATGCCGCCCTGCCCAACCGCCTGCCGCGCCCGAAGGAGGAGCTGGAGGCGCTGAAGCGCGCCTGGAAGCCGACCTCCGGCCTCGGCCTGCTGAAGGAGGTGAACAACAACATCATCGGGGTGATGTACATCGCCACGGCGCTGCTGTTCTTCGTCATCTCGGGCACGCTGGCGCTGGTCATGCGGACGCAGCTCGCCGTGCCGGAGAACGACGTTCTGGGGCACAGCCTCTACAACCAGTTCTTCACCGTGCACGGCACGGGCATGATGTTCCTGTTCGCCGTGCCCATCGTCGAGGCCATCGGCGTCTTCCTGCTGCCCTCCATGCTGGCGGCGCGCGACCTGCCCTTTCCGCGGCTGTCGGCCTTCGCCTTCTGGGCCTATCTGTTCGGCGGGCTGGCCTTCTTCTGCTCGCTGATCTTCGAGGTGGCGCCGGACGGCGGCTGGTTCATGTACCCGCCGCTGACCAGCATGAAGTTCTCGCCGGGCATCAACGCCGATTTCTGGCTGCTCGGCATCGGCTTCATCGAGATCTCGGCCATCGCCGGGGCCATCGAGATCATCGTCGGCATCCTGCGCACCCGCCCGCCCGGCATGACGCTGGACAAGATCCCGGTCTATTGCTGGTCGATGCTGGTCATGGCCGGGATGATCGTCTTCGCCTTCCCGGCGGTGATCATCGCGACCGCGCTTCTGGAGATCGAGCGCGCCTTCGACTGGCCCTTCTTCATCGCGGAGCGGGGCGGCGACCCGCTGCTCTGGCAGCACCTGTTCTGGTTCTTCGGCCATCCGGAGGTCTACATCATCTTCCTGCCGGCGGCGGGGCTGGTGTCGATGATGGTGCCGGCTCTGGCGCAGCGGCCGCTGGTCGGCCACGACTGGGTGGTGGTGGCGCTGGTCGGCACCGGCTTCTTCAGCTTCGGCCTGTGGGTGCACCACATGTTCGCCACCGGCATCCCGCCGCTGAGCCTGAGCTTCTTCTCCGCCGCCAGCATGGCCGTGTCGGTGCCCGCCGGAATCCAGGTCTTCGCCTGGATCGCCACGCTGGGCAAGGGGCGGCTGCAATGGACGGTGGCGACGTGGTTCCTGCTGGGCTTCCTGTTCATCTTCGTGGCCGGCGGCCTGACCGGAGTGATGGTGGCGGTCATTCCCTTCGACTGGCAGGCCCATGACAGCTACTTCGTGGTGGCGCACCTGCATTACGTGCTGATCGGCGGCATGGTCTTCCCGGTCTTCGCCGGGCTGTATCACTGGTGGCCGACGATGAAGGGCACCATGCTGTCGGAGCGGCTGGGGCGTTGGGCCTTCTGGATGATGTTCATCGGCTTCAACGTCGCCTTCTTCCCCATGCATGTCAGCGGCCTGATGGGCATGCCGCGCCGCGTCTACACCTACCCGGGGGATCTGGGCTGGAACGTCCTGAACATGGTCTCGACCGTCGGGGCCTTCGTGATGGCCTTCGGCGTCCTGCTGGTGCTGATCGACATGGCGCGCGACGCCTTCGGCCGGGGCCGCCCGGCGCCGGAGAATCCGTGGAAGGCGGGGACTCTGGAGTGGATTCCGAACGACGACTACGCGACGCGCAGCATCCCGCATGTCCGCTCGCTCTACCCGCTGTGGGACAACCCGAACCTGTCGCGCGAGGTGCAGGAGGGCGCCCATTACCTGCCCGGCGCCCCGACCCGCCGGCGCGAGACCATCGTGACCAGCCCGATCGAGGCCCGGCCGCAGTATCTGATGCCGATGCCCGGACCGCACTGGAGCCATTTCCTGGCCGGGCTGTTCACCGCCGCCCATTTCATCTGTCTGGCTGTGCAGCTCTACTGGGTGTCGCTGGTGCCGGGGGTGCTGGCCATCGCCTCGGTCTTCTGGTGGGTGTGGAGTCTCGACAAGGGGGCCGACCATCCGCCGCAGGACGTCGGCGGCGGCTGGCGCGTGCCGGTCTATCTCCAGGGATCGGAGAACCATTCCTGGTGGGGGACGGCGGTCCTGCTGCTGGTGGACGGGACGGCCTTCGCCTGCCTGTGCTTCACCTACGTCTTCCTGTGGACGGTCAGCCCGGACGTCTGGCCGGTGGGCACCGACTCCCTGCCGGGGCTGGGGTGGCTGTTCGGCGAGGTGGCGCTCTGGATCGTGGCGGCGGGGGCGATGCTGCTGGCGAGCCGCGCCGTTGCCGGCAACCGCTCCTGGGCGATGCGGGGCCTCCTGCTCGCCGGTGTCCTGCTGATGCTGGCCGCCGCGGTGGCCGAGCCCTACAACCGCATCGCCAGCGGTCTCGTGGCGTCGGAGAGCGCCTATGGCGCCATCGTCTACATGCTGGCCTCCTGGCAGGTCTTCCATGTCGTGATCCTGGTCCTGATGACCGGCTTCACGCTGGCGCGCTCCTTCGCCGGGCGGCTGCACGCGCGGCGCCGCGTCACCTTCGACAATGTGATGCTGGTGTGGCTCTACACCTGCGGGCAGGGGATCGTGTCCCTCCTGCTGGTGCATCTGTTTCCGCGTCTGGCCGTGTGAGGTGGACCATGGAAAGGACGGCGTTTACCGCGACCTTCACCGGGATGATGTCGGCCTTTCTGATCTGGGCGGTCCATTTCGCGGCGATCTACGGCATCAACGGGCTGATCTGCGCCCGCGAGTGGGACGGGGCGGACCTGTACGGCCACCCCGTCGCGGTGGTGCTGATCCTCGGCGCCACGGCGGTCGCTCTGCTGCTGGCCGCGGGCGTGCTGGCGGCGGCGCTGTGGGGCGCCGCGCCGGGCCGGCGGACCAGCGAGGACCCGCGCCGCTTCATCCGCCTGTTCACCGGACTCGCCGCCGCGGGTTCGCTGGTCGCCATCCTGTGGAACGGGTTGCCGGCCCTGCAGGTGCCGGCCTGCGGCTAGCCTAACCGCCTCATTCCGGGATCAGGCGACGGTAGAGGTGCCATGTGGCGTGGCCGAGCACCGGCATGACGATCACCAGCCCGACGAAGGCGGGCAGCGAGCCGAGCAGCAGCCCGCCCGCCACGATCAGGCCCCACAGCGCCATGGGCTCGGGATTCCTCAGCGTTGCGCGCACGGAAGTGCGGATGGCCGTCGCCACGCCGACCCGGCGGTCCATGAGAAGCGGGAAGCTGACCACGCTGATCGCCAGCGCCAGAACGGCGAACAGGAAGCCGACCCCGACCCCCAGCACGATCATCGCCCAGCCGGCGCGGGTGGTGAACAGGGCCTGGGTGAAGGCGCTCCACCCCTCCGGCGCCAGCGGAGCGAGGGTCGCCATGTAGATGAGCTGCGCGGCCACCAACCACAGCAGGAACACCACCGTCAGGATCGCTCCCATCGCCAGGATCGCGCCGAAGGCCGGGGAGCGCGCCACCGCGAAGGCGTCGGCCCAGGACACTTGGTCGCCCCGCTCGCGTCGGCGGCTCATTTCGTAGAGGCCGACCGCGGCGAAGGGGCCGATCAGCACGAAGCCGGAGGCCAGCGGAAACAGCAGGTGCAGCGCGTTCCCGTGGAGCAGAAGTTCGGCCAGCAGCAGCCCGACCAGCGGGTAGATCAGGGCGATGAAGAGGACGTCGGTCCGGCAGGCCATGAAGTCATGGAGCCCTTTCCTCAGCGCGTCGCGCAGGTCGTCGCTGCGGATGCGCCGCACCGTGGGCTCCAGCGCCGCCCGTTCCCGCGCCGGCGGGGCGATGGCGTGGCCCGCTTCGGCCAAGCCGTGGGACCAGGATTTGAAATGTGCCGCTCCCCATTCCGCAGGGTTTCGGATGGTCATGTCCGTTCCTCCCGAACCGTTCGTTCAGGGGGTGCGAGCCCGCCCGTGCCCGGTCGCGGCCTTCGCTGTCGCGGCCCGGCGGTCACAGGAGGTCCCGCGCCCCGCCATGCACGGATGATACGCCGACGAATGGTTGGCGGCACTGTTCATTGGGGGAGGGGAAGGCGCCGGGGCGCGCCGGGTTTTCCGGAACCGGCTCTTGTCCTATTGTCCTGACCGTACGGAAACGATACCGGGGATAAGAATGGCGGATGAGGAAAACCGCAAGGCCGTGCTGGCCCGCGTTCATGGCAAGGTGCAGGGCGTCTGGTACCGCGGCTGGACGGTGGACACGGCGAACCGGCTGGGGCTGGCCGGTTGGGTGCGCAACCGCGGCGACGGAACGGTGGAGGCGCTGTTCGCCGGCCCGGCGGACGCCGTGGATCGGATGCTGGAAGCCTGCCGCCGCGGCCCCTCCGCCGCCGTGGTCAGTGACATCGCCGTGGAGCCGGCCCGCGATCCCGGACCGGGCGTCTTCGAGCAACGCCCGACGCAGTGACGTCCGGTCGGGATCAATCCTCTGATCCCAACCGGCCCTCGATCCCAATTGGGCGTCGCCCTCACGCCTCCGCGGTTTTGGCGGCGGCGACGAATTCCTCGCTGCTGGCCTTGCCCAGCCCATTGAAGAACAGGTTCAGCAGGACCGCGGCGATGGTGCCGAGAAGGATGCCGCTGTGCAGGAGCGGCGACAGGAAGGGCGGCATCTTCTGGAAGATCTTGTCGGCGACCAGCGGCACCATGCCCAGGCTGATGCTGATGGCAACGACGTAGATGTTGCCGCGGTTGGTCGTGTAATCGACCTTCGCCAGGATCTTGATGCCGGTCGCCGCGACCATGCCGAACATCACCAGCCCGGCCCCGCCCAGCACATAGGTGGGGACGGAGGCGACGACGTGCGCCAGTTTCGGGAACAGGCCGAAGGCGACCAGGATGACGCCGCCCGCCACGCAGACCCAGCGGCTGCGCACCCCGGTGATCCCGACCAGCCCGACATTCTGCGAGAAGGAGGTGTAAGGGAAGGTGTTGAAGACGCCGCCGATCAGCGTGCCCAGCCCGTCCGTGCGCAGGCCGCGGGTCAACTGCTCCGGCGTCACCGGGCGGCCGACCATCTCGCCCACCGCCAGGAACATGCCGGTGGATTCGATCATGACGACGATCATCACCAGCGACATGGTCAGGATCGACCAGAACTCGAAGACCGGCATGCCGAACTGGAACGGGTAGATCACGTCCACCCACTTGGCCTGTCCCACCCCGTCGAAGCTGACCAGCCCCAGAACCATGGTCAGGGCGAAGCCGGCGACGATGCCAAGCAGGACCGAGATGTTGGCCCAGAAGCCCTTGGCGTACTTGGTGATCAGCAGGATCACCGCCAGCACGAACAGGGCGACGCCGAGATAGAGCGGATCGCCGAAATTCGGGTTCCCGGCCCCGCCGCCGGCCCAGGTGATGCCCACCCGCATCAGCGAGATGCCGATGATGGCGATCACGGTTCCCGTCACCACCGGCGGGAACAGCGGCAGCAGGCGCCCGACCAGCGGGGCGGCCAGCGTGGCGAAGACGCCGGCCCCGATCACCGCGCCGTAGATGCCGAGAAGCCCCAGCGACGGGTTCCCCGCCATGGCGACCATCGGCCCGACCGCGGCGAAGGTGACGCCCATCATCACCGGCAGGCGGATGCCGAACTTCCAGAAGCCCAGCGTCTGGATCAGCGTGACGATGCCGCAGGCGAACAGGTCGGCGTTGATGAGGAGCGCGATCTGGTCCTTGGGCAGCTTCAGCGCGCCGCCGATGATGAGCGGCACGGCGATGGC
This sequence comes from Azospirillum baldaniorum, assembly GCF_003119195.2. Classification (NCBI taxonomy): domain Bacteria; kingdom Pseudomonadati; phylum Pseudomonadota; class Alphaproteobacteria; order Rhodospirillales; family Azospirillaceae; genus Azospirillum; species Azospirillum baldaniorum. The sequence continues at coordinate 565,360 of NZ_CP022262.1, forward strand.
GCCCGCGTACATCACCATCACATGCTGCATGCCCAGCGCCAGCAGGCGCAGCAGCGGAAGCCTCTCGTCAACCGGGTGGGGTCGGGTTGGTGATTCCAGCGACGACATGATCCATGACCTCCGCGAATGAACAGGCGCGAAGTGCATGGCCCGTGCCACAACCGGCGGGGCGGGAGACCCGTGCGCGGCCCCCCGACATGTGCCGCGAAAGGCAGCGGCGTTCGGGAAGGATGCTCAATCCATGGGCAGCCCAATGTCCCCTCTCCCCTCTGGGGAGAGGGTTAGGGTGAGGGGGGTGCGCGTGTCGGGTCGTCCGGCACAAGCGCAACCCCCTCACCGGCCCTCCGGGCCACCCTCTCCCCGGAGGGGAGAGGGCTAATGCGTCGCAAGCGAAGGGCTTCGGCTCAGGGCCGCGCGCTGGACAATGGCTGCACGGCTTCCGCCACCACCGCCTTGCGGACGGGCAGGCCGGCGCCGCGCAGGGCTTCGGTGATGCGGTCGCCGTGGCCCTCGTCCTCGACCTCGATCAGCAGGGCGACCTCTGCGGACTTGACGGAGAAGGCGCCGAACAGGCGCTGATGCTGCACGTCGATGATGTTGCCACCGCACTCCGCCACGATGCGGGCCACCTGGGCCAGCGCGCCGGGCTGGTCGGCCACGTCGATGTCCAGGTTGATCAGGCGCCCGTCGCGGGCAAAGCCGCGCATCAGCACGTTGGCGAGCGTGCGCGTGTCGATGTTGCCGCCCGACACGATCAAACCGACCCGCTTGCCGCGGAAGCGCTCGGGGTGGAAGAGCAGGGCGGCCAGACCGGCGGCCCCGGCGCCCTCCGCCACGGTCTTCTCCACCTCGATCAGCATGGCGATGGCGCGCTCGATCACCGCCTCGGGCACCAGCACCACGTCGCAGCCGTTCTGCTTCAGGATGTCCATGGGCCGGTCGCCGACGTCGCGCACGGCGATGCCCTCGGCCACCGTCGGGCCGCCGACCTTGACCGGCTGCCCGGCGAGGCGCTGCGCCGCGGCGGGGTAGGTCTCCACCTCCACCCCGACGACCTCCAGGCCGGGCCGCAGCGCGCGGGCGGCGACCGCGGCCCCGGCGGCCAGCCCGCCGCCGCCCACCGGGATGGCCAGCGCGTCGAGGTCCGGCACCTCCGCCAGCATCTCCAGCACGACGGTGCCCTGGCCGGCGATCACCGCGTCGTCGTCGTAGGGATGGACGAAGACCAGCCCGTCCCGCTTGGCGAGGTCGTGGGCGAAGGCCGCGGCCTCGGCTAGGGAATCGCCCTCCAGGATGACGGTGGCGCCGTGGTAGCGCGTGCGCTTGACCTTCACGAAGGGGGTGAAGCGCGGCATGACGATGGTCGCCGCGATGCCCAGCCGCTTCGCGTGGTAGGCCACGGCCTGGGCGTGGTTGCCGGCCGACATGGCGATCACCCCGGCCTGCCGCTCCTCCGGCGTCAGGTGCAGCAGCCGGTTGGCCGCCCCACGCTCCTTGAAGGAGGCGGTGAACTGGAGATTCTCCAGCTTGACCCAGACCTCGGCGCCGGTGATTTGCGACAGGGTTTCGGAGCGCAGGAAGGGCGTGCGGCTGATGCGTCCGGCCAGCCGTTCGGCGGCGGCGTGAATGTCGTCGATGGTGACCGGCATGTCCTGTGCTTCCTCTACGAACCGCCCTTCCCAGGCGTACTGGAGACCGCACCGTACAGGTCCGGGCGGCGGTCCGCCAGATGCGTGCCGACCCGGCGCAGGGCAGCGTCCAGATCGACGGTCAGCAGCGCCTCGCCGTCGCCGGCCCGCGCCAGCACCGATCCGTCCGGCGCCGCCACGCTGCTGAGCCCGCAATAGCGCAACGTTCCCTCCCGCCCGCAGCGGTTGGCGTAGGCGACGAAGATGCCGTTTTCGAAGGCGCGGGCGGGGATGACGGTGGTGGCGACGATCTCGTAGGGCGTCATCAGCGCGGTCGGCACCAGCAGCACGTCCACCCCGGCCAGGGCGTGGCGACGCACGAGTTCCGGGAACTCCACGTCGTAGCAGATCGCGACGCCGACCCGCATCCCGTCGACCTCTGCGGTCGGGAAGGCGTCGCCGCCCGGCGCGAAGGAGCCGCGGTCGAGGTCGCCGTAGAGATGGGTCTTGCGCTGGTTCAGCAGGGACTGACCGTCCGACCCGATCAACTGCGCGGCGTTGTAAACGGCGCCGTCCGCCCCGCGCTCCGGATAGCCGTAGAGGATGGCGATGCCGTGCCGCCGGGCGATCTCGGCGACCCGCGCGGCCATCGGCCCGTCCACCGGCTCGGCCAGGGCGCGCACCGTCTCGGCGCCGATGTCGTAGCTGGTCAGGCCCATTTCCGGCCCGACGAGCAGGGCGGGGCCGCGCTCCGCCGCCTCCGCCGCCGCCCGTTCCAGACGGTCGAGGTTGCGGTGCGGCGCACCGGGCTCCGCGTCCGTCTGGAAGAGGGTCAGCCGCATGCGGTCAGCCTCGGCCTTGGCGGTTGGCGAGGGCGCGCACCGACAGGCAAAGGATCTCGAACAGCATCTGCGCGCCGGCGTGGGCGGTGTTGGTCGTCGCGTCGTACTGGGGTGCCACCTCCACCACGTCGCCGCCGATGATGTCCAGCCCGTCGAGCCCGCGCAGGATCGCCAGCGCCTCCCGTGTGGTCAGGCCGCCGACCTCCGGGGTGCCGGTGCCGGGGGCGAAGACCGGGTCCAGGCAATCCACGTCGAAGGAGACGTAGACCGGCCCGTCGCCCACCACCTTGCGCGCCGTCTCGATGACGCTGGCGATGCCGCGCTCCGGGATGTCCTCCGCGTGGATCACGGTCATGCCGCTGTCGTAGGAGAACTCCCACAGATATTCGGTGCTGCCGCGGATGCCGATCTGCACCGTGCGTTCCGGGTCCAGCACGCCGTCCAGAACCGCCTGCCGGAAGGGGCCGCCATGGTGGAACTTGGCGCCCTCGTAGGGGCCGCCGGTGTCGCAATGGGCGTCGAAATGGATCATGCCCACCGGGCGCTCGCGGCCCAGCGCCTTGAGGATCGAATAGGTGATGGAATGGTCGCCGCCCACCGACAGCGGGACGACGCCGGCGTCCATCACGCGGTTGTAGAAGGCCAGGATGTCGCCGTGGCAGGCCTCCAGGCTGAAGCGGCTGGACAGCGGCACGTCGCCCACGTCGGCGAGCTTGCATGAGGCCGCCGGGACCATGCGCAGGGCGTGCTCGTAGGGGCCGATGCGCTCCATCCCGCGCACGGCGCGCGGGCCGAGGCGGGCGCCGGCCCGGTTGGTGACGCCCAGGTCCATCGGCACGCCGATCAGCGCGATGTCCAGCCCGCCGAAGTCCGCGGCGTCGGCCGCGTCGGGGCGGTAGGGGGCGTCGAGCAGGGTGGACACCCCGGCGAAGGGCTGCACCCGCTTGCCGCCGGAGAACTGGAGGGCGGCCACCCGCTGGAACTCCGGATCGTGGAAGTCGTCGCCGCCGGAGCCGCTGTACTTCGTACGCAAACGATCAAGCTTCTGAGGGTCGATCATCGTCCGGATCTCTTTGAAAAAGGAAAGAAGGTTAGTCGTTCTTGGCCCAGGCGCCGAGCAGGCGGGGCAGGTCGCCGAACCACGCGATCAGCCCGAAGACCACCGCCGTCAGCGACACGAACAGCACCGTCACGGCGGCCATGGTCGGGGTGTAGCCGTAGCGGAGCGCGTTGAAGATCTTGATGGGCAGCGTTTCCAGCGTGAAGCCGACCACCATGTAGGCCACGATGTACTCGTTCAGCGACAGCACGAAGGCGAAGGCGAAGCCGGAGATCACGTAGGGCCGCACCAGCGGCATCACCACCGTGCGCAGCACCGTCCGGTCGTCCGCCCCCATGGTCGCCGCCGCCTCCACGTAGGAGCGGTCCACCGCGCCGAAGCCCAGCGACAGCGTGACCAGCGGCAGTGTCACGAAGAACACCGCGTGGCTGACCACCACCGTCCAGGGCGATCCGTACTCGCCGACCGCCGCCCAGAAGCTGAGGAAGCCCAGCGCGGTGATGACCGGCGGCAGGATGAAGGGCGTCATGCCCAGCACCTCGAACGCCCGCGCCCAGGGCGCGCGCCAGCGCCACAGGAACCAGGCCAGCGGGAAGGCGATCAGCACCGCCAGCGCCGCCGACAGGGTGGCGACGACGAGGCTGGTGATCAGCGCGCCGCGCCAGCCGGGATCGGTGAAGACCTCTGCGTACCAGGCGAGCGAGAAGCCCTGCGGCGGGAAGGTCAGCGCCTTCTTCTCGTTCACAGAGACGCCGGCCACCACCAGGATGGGGGCGGCCAGGACCAGGGCGATCAGGCCGGCGGCCAGGGAATTCAGCGTGCGCATCAGCATCAGGCCGTCTCCTCCCGCCGCCCGGCGAGCAGCGCCAGCCCGACGAGGGCGAGGCTGACCAGCACCAGGAAGACGGCCATGGCCGCCGCGAAGGGCATGTTGGACTGGTAGATCGCCTGATCGGTGATGAGCACCGACAGCGTCCAATGCTGGGGCCGTCCCAGAAGCTGCGGCAGCAGGTAGGAGCCGAGCGCGAAGACGAACACCATGATCGTGGTCGCCACGATGGTGTTGCGCAGCCCCGGCACCACCACCGTGAAGAAGGCGCGCAGCGGCGAGGAGCCGAGCGTGCGCGCCGCCTCCTCCAGATAGGGGTCGAGGCGGGCAAGGGCGGGGTAGAGCACCAGCACCGTGTAGGGGAAGGCCTGATAGACCAGCCCGGCCAGCAGCGCGCCGAAGCTCGGGCTGAGCGATTGCGGTTCGGCCATCAGGCCCAGCGCGACGAACAGGTTGGTGATGCCCGCGGTGCGCGACAGCAGGGTGGACCAGGCGAAGCCGATGATGACTTCCGACAGCGACAGGATCGACAGCAGGAAGACCAGCCAGCGGATCTGCGCCCCGCGCGGCAGTTTGACCAGCCGATAGGTGAAGGGGAAGGCGATGCCCACCGACAGCGCCGCGACCAGCGCCGCCAGCCCCAGCGAGAAGGACATCACCCCGCCGAAGAAGGTGGTCAGGAAGCGCTCGTAGTTGGCGAAGACGAGGTCCGGCTCGTAGAAGCCGCCGGGCACGCGCCGGAAGACGCTGACCGCGATCATCAGGCTGAAGGGGATGACGAAGAAGACGACCAGCATCAGCGCCGGGAAGAGGATCGGCGCGTGCTCGGCCAAGCCACGGGGCGCGCGGCGGATCATTGCGGGCGCTCCGCCATCGGCGGCAGCACGACGCAGGCCGCCGGGGGGAACTCCACCGACAGGGCGCCGCCGGGGGCGACCGGCGGGCGCTCCTGCGGTCGCGACAGCGCGACGATCTCCCGCCCGGCCACGTCGATGCGGAACTCCACGCTGGCGCCGAGGTCGCGCATGAAGGACAGCGTGCCGGTCAGCCGGTTCGGCCCGTCCGTCCCGGCGGGGTGGACGACCACGTCCTCCGGGCGGACGGACAGCAGGACGCGGCCGGTCGGCGGCAGGTCCGGCAGGTGCAGGGTGCCGCCGGGCACGGCGGCGGTGCCTGGGGCGGCGACCTCGCCCTCCAGCAGGTTGGTCATGCCGATGAAGTCGGCGACGAAGGCGTCGGCGGGCTGGCGGTAGACCTCCATCGGCGGGGCCGCCTGATGGATGCGGCCCTGCGACATCACCACCACGAGGTCGGCCATGGTCATCGCCTCCCGCTGGTCGTGGGTGACGACGATGGTGGTGATGCCCAGCCGCTGCTGAAGCTGCTTCAGCTCGATCTGCATGGCCTCGCGCAGCTTGGCGTCGAGCGCCGACAGCGGCTCGTCGAGCAGGAACAGCTTGGGCGACAGCGCCAGCGCGCGGGCGATGGCGACGCGCTGCCGCTGCCCGCCCGACAGCTTGGAGACCGGCCGGTCGGCGACGCCGGGCAGGCGCACCAGCTCCAGCAGCTCGTCGGCGCGCTTGCGCTGCTCGGCCTTCGTGGCGCCGCGGATGCGCAGGGGGTAGGCGATGTTCTCCCCCGCCGTCAGGTGCGGGAAGAGGGCCAGCGACTGGAACACCATCCCGAACTCCCGCGTGTGGGCGGGGGCCGTGGTGATGTCGCGCCCGTCGATGACCAGCCGTCCGCCGGAGGGGTCCTCCAGCCCGGCGATCATGCGCAGCAGCGTCGTCTTCCCGCAGCCGGACGGGCCGAGCAGGCAGACGAATTGCCCGTGCGGGATGCGCAGCGACGCGCCGTGCACCGCGGTCACGGGACCGTATCGTTTGGTGAGACCGTCGAGGACAAGAGCTGACATGGGATGGCTTTGTTCTGATGGAGGGAGTGATTCCCCTCTCCCGTCCCGGGAGAGGGTGCCCGCGAAAGCGGGCGGGTGAGGGTCGTCCGAGAATCGAGGGGCTGATTCTTGGCGGCACCCTCACCCTCCCGCCGCGGTGCGGCGGGCCCCCTCCCTCTCCCGAGACGAGAGAGGGGTTAGGCACTCACCCGACGATCATTTCCGTCCACTTCTGGTTCAGCCAGTCGGACTTGCTCGTGTACAGGTCGTAGCGCGGGATGATCGGCGCGATGTCGGAGGACACGGCGGCGAACTCCTGGTCGGTCAGGTCGGTCAGCTTGCGGTCGATGGTCGGGGCGGTGCCGACCTTGCGCGACAGCAGGGCCTGGATCGACGGCTGGCACATGTAGTCCACGAAGACATGCGCGAGGTCGCCGGCCTTGGAGGCGCGGGTGACCGCCCAGCTGCCGGAGTCGAGGATGCCGCCCTCCTTCGGGAAGGTCGAGCGCACCGGCTGCCCGTCCGCGGCGGCAAGGCCGGTCACATCGTGGTAATACTGGCCCATCGGAATCTCGCCGGATTTCAGCGAGGCCTCGAACTGCGCCTCGTCGCGGTACCAGAGCTTCACATTGGACTTCAGCTCCGCCAGCTTCTTGAAGCAGTCGAGCTGCCCCTGCTCGCTGTCCAGATGCTTGGTGCCGCCGAAGAAAGTGGCCGCCGTGACCTCCAGCAGGAAGCTGTTGCTGACCAGCGCCAGCAGGCCCAGCTTGTCCTTGTTCGCCGGGTCCCACAGCGCCGCCCAGCTGTCCGGGGCCTGCGGGTAGCTCTTGGTGTTGGTGACCAGCGTGATGTACCAGGACACCGCGCCGATGCCGCTGACCTTGCCGTCCGGGTATTTGTTGATGAGGTGCGGGACGACCTTGGCAGCGTTGGGGATCTTCGACAGGTCGAAGGGAGCCCACAGCTCCGCCGAGGCCCCCTTCAGCATCGCCACCTGCGACATCATCGAGACGTCGGCGGGCGCCTGACGGGCGCGGGCCGCCTGTTCGAGCTGGACCAGCCACGCTTCGCCGGTCGGCTCGGCAATGGCCTCCACCGCGATGCCGGTGGCCTTAGAGAATTCCGGGAAGATGTGCTTTTCGAAGGATTCCTTGAAGTAGCCGCCGTAGACGCCGACCTTCAGCGTCTTCGACTGGGCGCGGACGATGTTCGGAAAGCCGATGGCGGCCACCGTGGCCAGCGTGCCCGCTCCGGCCAGGACGGCGCGCCGGCTGATGCCGCCGGTCAAAGCGGCGTGAAGTCCCTGCTTACCCGTCGTCTCGTTCATGGATGCGACCTTTCCTTGCGGACGAGCTTATCTGTTCGTGAGGCCAGCATTGCGGCCTGCGATCATTAGACCCCCGGCGCCGTTGCCCGAAAATCAGAAAGTTTTGTACCTTACTTCGATCCAGGCCGAAGTATCGGGGGGCCGGACCCGGCGGGCGGGGCAGGGGAGGGCGGGCGTCGTGGCGATGATTCAGCTGGAAACCGTGGATCTGCGCCTGTTGCGGTTGTTCATGACCATCGTCGAGGCCGGCGGATTCAGTGCGGCGCAGAGCGAACTGAACCTGTCGCTGTCCACCATCTCAACCCATTTCGCAGATCTGGAGACGCGGTTGGGCCTGCGGCTGTGCCGGCGGGGACGGTCGGGATTCCAGCTCACCCCGGAAGGGCAGGCGGTCTATGACGAGGCGCGGCGCGTGTTCGACACGCTGGAGCGCTTCCGTGGGCGGGTGCGCGGCCTGCGCGAGCGGCTGACCGGCACGCTGGCTGTCGGGCTGGTGGACAACACGCTGACCGACCCGCGCGCCCCGCTGGAGCGTGTCTTCGCCCGCTTCACCGAGGCGGCGCCGGAGGTCTCGCTGATCATCAACGTGCGCCCGCCGAACGAGCTGCTGCGCGACGTCATCGGTGGGCAGTTGCAACTCGCCATCGCCAGCTTTCCGCGCATCGTGCCCAGCCTGTCCTACCAGGATCTCTACAACGAGACGATCCACTTCTGCGTGGCGGACGGGCACCCGCTGTTCACCCTGCCGGACGAGGCCATCGACCTGGACGAAATCCGCCGCTACCGGCTGGTCGCGCGCAGCTATTGGGGATCGCGCGACCTGAAGATCTTCGCCATATCAACGCCCAAGGCGACGGTCAGCGACATGGAGGGGGCGGCGCGGCTGATCCTGTCCGGCGCCTACGCCGGCTATCTGCCGGACCATTACGCCGCACCCTACGTCAAGGCCGGGCGGCTGCGGATTCTGCTGCCCAAGATCCTGTCCTATCAGGCCCCCTTCCAGGTGGCCTTCGACGCCAACCGCTCCAAAAGCCCGGTGGTGGACCTGTTCATCGCCCTGACCCGCGAGGAGATGACCGCGCCGGAGTTCCGGAGCGGCCAGGGCCGCTAGATGTGATACTCCGGCTCCGGCACCGTCTGGTCCATGGCGAGCGCCGGCACCGTGTCGCGGCACCAGCCGACGATCCGCGCCGGGACGCCGACGACGGTGGCGCAGGGCGGCACGTCCTTCAGCACCACGCTGCCGGCTCCGACCTTGGCGCGGCTGCCGATCTCGATGTTGCCGAGGATCTTGGCCCCGGCCGACAGCAGGACGCCGTCGCGCACCTTCGGGTGACGGTCGCCATGCTCCTTGCCGGTGCCGCCGAGCGTGACCTCCTGCAGGATCGAGACGTCGTTGCCGACCACCGCGGTCTCGCCGATCACCACGCCGGTGCCGTGGTCGATGAAGACGCCGCGTCCGACCGGGACCGCCGGGTGGATGTCCACCGCGAACACCTCCGACACCCGGCTCTGCAGGAAGTGGGCGAGGTCGCGCCGCTCGCGCCGCCACAGCCAGTGGCCGATGCGGTGCCATTCCAGCGCGTGGAAGCCCTTGTAGTAGAGGAAGGGCGTCAGGCAGTTGTCGGCCGCCGGGTCACGCGTGCAGATGGCCTGGAGGTCGGAGCAGGCCTCCTCGACGATGCAGGGCGCGTCGGCGACCGCCGAGCGCACGAGCATGGCGAGCTGGTCGGCGGAGATGTAGGAGTCGCCCAGCTTGCGCGCCAGCAGGCTGCCCAGCGCCGACGGGAAGTCATGGTGCAGCAGGATGGCGGTGTCGATGAAGGGGCGCAGCCAAGGCTCCTTGACGACGACGTTCTCCGCCTCGGCGCGCAGCATCGCCCACATGCCGTCGACGCCCTCCAGAAGGGGCGATTCCGGGCGGTCCAACCCCTTGAGGTTCTGGTCCTTGAGGCCCTGATCCTGAAAGCAGGGGGCGACGATGTGATTCATGGTAGGCTTGTCCTGATGTTCCCGACCGGTCCGGCCGTCGGTCCGGTCATGGGCCTTTCAACAGGCCGGACGAAAGCCTAGCACGCCGCTTTCCGGAAGGGGAGCCATGTTGCGGGAAATGAAGGGCCACCACGAATTTTTGCACATTTTCACGCTGTGAAAATTGCCTGCCCACCCAGACAACCCCATCCGCGCAGCGGGCGGGTTTACCAGATGATCATATCGTCGCCGGTGTAGGGGCTGGACCCGACCTGCATGTTCCTGGTGCCGAACGTCTCCTGCAAGGCGGCGGCGTTGCCGTTCACCGTGATCCTATGGGCGCTCCAGCCCTTTCCAGCGCGCGCTGCATGACGCTGGAAACCATCGCTTCGCTCGGCAATAATGCCGAAATCATGCTGCCCGCTGTGCCCGAATGACCAGCTCGGCCAGACCAGCGGGAAACCAAATGAATGCTTCGGCTCATACATCACGCCTTGGGAAACGACTCATGAGACGAATTTTCAAGCTCGCAAGTCTTCTTGTTGCTTTGCTTGTCGTCGCGGCCATTGCTTACGGCGGAAAAGGATACTGGGACGCTCTATCGGATGCTCCGCAATTGCGTCAGCGCGCAGACGATCTGATAGCTCAAGGTTTGGGAGGGGATTCGCTCGGCGCGGACCATCTGGCGATGTTGCTGAAAGTTGAAGACCCAAATTTCGTCGATCACGCCGGAGTGGATTTTTCGACCCCTGGCGCTGGAGCGACGACAATCACGCAATCGGCTTCCAAGCGCCTTGCTTTCGAAAAATTTCAACCGGGCGTTGGGAAGATACGACAAACCGGGTATGCGATGGGTCTGGAAAGCCGACTCTCCAAGGATCAGATTCTGGCCCTTTGGCTCGATACGCTGGAAATGGGTGAAGGTCCGGAAGGTTGGGTGACTGGCTTTCATAAGGCAAGTTCAGCAATCTATGGGCGGCCGCCGGCTGAGTTAAACAGCACGGAGTTTGCTCGATTGGTGGCCGTCCTCATCTCACCAGCAACCTTCAAGCTTCGTGACAATGATCCTGCGCTCGACGAGCGTGTCAGGCGGATCGAACGCTTGGCGGCAGGAGCGTGTGTTCCCAAAGGTCATGGTGACGTTTGGCTCGAAGGGTGCCGACAGCCTTCCGATAGCTGAGCGGCCCCAGCAGTTTCATCCTGCGGGCAACGGCGCGCAGCGCAAGCCTAACTCGTTTATTTTCCATAAGACACCTTATGGGATTTCCACGATGATTTAAACGGACAAGCATCATGCATACACCCACACTCGGATCCGTGCATTTGCTTACCGTGCTCCGGGGTTCGGCCCACCCTTTCCGGTTGGGAGCGTGTTCCGCGGCTAGAGCGTCCCGCCGGGCCGGGCAGCGGTGGATTCGGGGCGGTCGCGGCGCGCCATGGTGTCCACGAAATGACCCATCGCCAGTTTCATGTCGTTGAAGACCGTGCCCTGCGACACACCCAGATGGGCGGCGATCTGGGGATAGGACAGGCCTTCGACCCGGTTCAGAAGCCACACCTGCCGGGCCCGCGCCGGTAGACGGTCCAGGGCGTCCATGAAGCACGACAGCCGCTCGCGGTGCAGCAGGCGTTCTTCCGCCGAAGGGGTTTCCGATGCGATGCCCAGCGCCTCGACAGTGTCCGCCGGGCCGGCCTCGAACCGCTCCTGGGTCCGGCAGCGCCGGAGATGGTCCAGCGCGAGGTTATGGACCGTCCGGTGGAGGAAAGCCCCGATGTTGTCGATGGGTCCCCTCTCCACCGCCTTGCAGGCGCGCAGATAACTTTCCTGCAGCAGATCCTCGGCAACCTGAAGATCACGCACAATCTTCATCGCGCACCCGAACAACGAGCGGCGGTGATCGAGATAGATCGCAATCAGGCTTGCGGACATGATAGCCCTGTCGGTACGGCGGCGGAAAGGACACCACCGCGGTCGGTGCGACATCGGCGGCCTTGCAACATCGAGATTGATAATGATTCTCAATTTCAGATGTCAAGCCGGTTGGACGGGCGCGAGGACGATCACCATCTGCGGGCCATGGCCCGCGGTTTGCGAATTGTGACCCGCCGAGCGATGAAACGTCTCAACTGTACGTGAGTCCGGTCAAGGAAGAGTGGAAGACCAAGCGTGGAGCAGGACAAGGCAGACGGCGGACAGGATGCCGGGGCCTACCGGCATGCGGACCCGATCACGGACGAGGCGCTCACCTGGTTCGTGACGCTTCTCGACGCGCCCGTGGACCCGCACACCCGAGCCGCCTATCAGGCATGGCGGAACCGCGACCCGCGCCACGCGGCGGCGTTCGACCGCCTGTCGTCGCTTGGGAGCATGCCCGAACTGCAGGCGGCGACGCTCGCCCATCACCCGCAGACCGCCTCTTCGCCGCCGGCCACCCGGTCCGCGACGCGGCGGCGGTCCGGGCGGTTCGGATGGCGGGCCTCGCTGGCCGCCGCGCTGCTGCTGGCCATCGGCGTCCATCTCCAGCCCACATTGGCGCTCCGCCTGACCGCCGACCACCGCACCGCCGCCGGGGAGCGGCGGGAGATCGCCCTGCCCGACCGGTCCCTGCTGATCCTCGACACCGACTCCGCGGTCGCGCTCGATTTCGCCGAGGGCCGGCGCCACGTCCGGCTGCTGCGCGGGCAGGCTTACTTCGACGTGGTCAGCGACCCCGCCCACCCTTTCCGCGTCACCGCCGGCTTCAGCGAGGTGGAGGTGACCGGCACCGCCTTCACCGTGCGGTCGGACGGCGGGCAGGACGCCGTCTTCCTGGAGCGCGGACGGGTGTCGGTCAGCCGGCGGGAACCGCCGGGCCGGACGGTGACCCTCGTTCCGGGTGACCGGGTGACGGCCACGGTGGACGGCCTGTCGGCGCCCGCCCGGCCGGACCCGGCGGTTGCGCTTGCCTGGAAGGATGGGCGCTACGTGTTCCACGACCAGCCCTTCGCCGCGATCGTCGACACCATCCGGCGCTACCATGGCGCACCGATCGTCCTGATCGGCGACCGGCTGGCCGGCGCGCGGGTCAGCGGAAACTACCGGCTGGACGATCCCATTACGGCGATCCGCTCGCTGGCCGACGTCGTGGGCGCCCGCGTGACCGAGCTTCCTGCCGGAATCATCCTGCTTCGATAGGCTTTGTCCTTCTTTCGGGATTTTTTTGTGAGACGCCATACCCCCGTGCGTCTGCCGAAAAGAGGGGGCACGGTTCATACACCGGTAATCACGCCCCCGCCACCAGCGCAGACGGGAGTTGTGAGGAATGGAAGGCCGGACGGTTTCGACAGGCAAGTTCTTGGTGTGCGCGCGGGGAACCGCCGCCCGGCATCTGATCCTGGCCCTGATGACGACCACCGCGCTCGGCGGCGTCCTGGCCCTCCCCTCCCCGTCCCTGGCCCAGCAGGCCGCTCCCGCCCCTGGCGCCGCGCAGACGATGGCCTTCGCGCTGCCGGCGCAGTCCCTGCCCGCGGCGCTCGACGCCTTCGCGCGCCAGACCGGCTGGCAGATCGGCTATTCCGCCGATCTGGCCGCCGGGCGCAGCTCCCGCCCGGTGTCGGGCAGCATGACGCCCGCCCAGGCGCTCGACACGCTGCTGTCCGGGACGGGCGTCGGCTACCGCACGACCGGCACCGGCTCCGCGACGCTGGTTCCGGCCCCGACCGGCGACGTCACCATGCTGGCGCCGGTGTCGGTCACCGCCTCGACCAGCGCCGGCAGCGGAAGCGGCAACATCACCATCACCAGGGAGGATCTGGAGCGCAAGAATCCCAGCGACCTCCGCGACGTCTTCTCCGGTGAGCCGACGATCCGCGTGGGCAGTTCCGTGCCGATGTCGCAGAAGGTCTATGTGAACGGCGTCGAGGAAACCAATCTGGCCGTCACCATCGACGGCAGCCGCCAGAACAACAAGGTCTTCCACCACAACGGCACCACGCTGATCGACCCGGCGCTGCTGAAGGTGGCGCGGGTGGACGCCGGCGTCGCCCCCGCCGATGCCGGGCCGGGCGCGCTCGCCGGCTCCATCGCCTACGAGACCAAGGACGCCAGCGACTTTCTGGCGAGTGACGGCGTCGGCGCCTTCGGCAAGACCACCTTCAACACGAACGGCTCCGGCCTGACCACCAACCTCGCCGGCTTCGGGCGCCACCAGGGGCTGGAGGCGCTGGGCACCGTGACCTACGGCAAGGGCGGCAAATACACCGCGGGCAACGGGCGCAAGGTGGACGGCACCGAGACGGACGTGGTCAGCGGTCTCGGCAAGGCGGCGGTGCAGACGGAGAGCGGCCACCGCTTCCAGGCCAGCTACGAGCGGGTCTACGACGACGCGCCGCGGCCCTTCCGCGCGAACATCGGGTCGCTGGCCGGCCGCCCGGCCTGGGAGCCGCGCGTGCGGGACTACTCGCTCGACCGTCAGAATATGGTCTTCACCTACACCGACGCCCTGCCGACGGAGCTGTGGAACCCCAAGCTGGTGCTCGCCTATGGCCGCACCGACGTGGAGACGCCGATCTTCACCCGCCCGGTCGGCAGCAGCACCGTGCCGGGGAGCTACCCCGGCAAGGGGGCGACCAGCTCCTTCAACGGCAAGCTGGAGAACACCTTCGGCTTCCGGATCGGCACCGTCACGACGGGCACCGACTTCTACGTGGACCGCGCCAACTACCGGGACCGGACGATGACCGCGACCGAGCGGGCGCGCAACAACGGCCTGTACGGTCAGGCCCGGCTGGAGCCGATGGAGCGTCTGCGCCTGTCCTTCGGCCTGCGCGGCGACCGCCAGACCTTCGAGGGGACGACCGGGCGGGAGTGGACCAACCACGGCCTCAGCCACAACCTCTCTGGCGAGTTCGACCTGCTGCCCCGCTACCTGACCGCCAAGGCCGGCGTGTCCCGCGGCTGGGGCGGCGTCCAGCTGGCCGAGAACTACATCATGAACCCGGCCTGGAACTACGGCGCCGGCCCGCGCCCGGTGACGGCCTACAACAGCACCGCCGGGCTGGAGGCCCGCTACGAGGGCTTCACCGCGGAAGGCCGGATCTTCCGCACCAAGCTGGACGACGCCCGCGCCGCGCGCTTCGCCGCCACGAGCGCCACCCTTGCCCGCGACGTGCGGTCGGAAGGCTATGAGCTGGGCCTCGGCTACGCCTGGACGAACGGCTTCATCCGCGCCAAATACGCCGACATCGACGTGAAGATCGACGGGCTGCCCGCGGATTCCGACACCGGCACCTACCTCGCCACGCCGATCGGGCAGGTCTTCACCGTCGGCGGCGCCCACACCGTGCAGTCCTGGAACCTGACCTTCGGCGCCGATGTGGAGTTCGTGCTCGACTACGACAAGGTCCAGGCCGGGCAGCGGCCGCTGAAGGGCTATCAGACGGCCAACCTGTTCGTGGAGCACCGGCTGCCGGAGCACGCCAACCTGGCGCTGCGCCTCGACGTCCGCAATCTCTTCGACGAGACCTACGCCGACCGCGCCACCTACGGGCAGGAGTTCGGCACCGTCACCCCGCTCTACCAGCCGGGCCGGGCCTTCCTGCTGAGCGCCTCGGCGCAGTTCTGATCCCACGCCGCGGCGGCGGCGGCAAGGTCATGGCCCAGGCGGGCCATGACCGGCCCCCAGTCGCCGGGCGAGTCCTGCCGGTAGAGGCGCATCGTCGGGTACCACGGGCTGTCGTCGCGCCCGCGGAACCAGCGCCAGCAGGCGTCGGAGCGCGACAGCATCCACACCGGGCGTCCGATGGCAGCGGCGAGGTGAGCGACCGACGTGTCCACGGTGATGACGAGGTCGAGATGCGCCGCGATGGCCGCGGTGTCGGCGAAGTCGGTCACGCCCGCCATGGGGTCGGTCAGCAGGCCCGCCGCGACAGCCGTCCGCGCCTGCTCCGCCGCGTCCCCGACCTGGAGGCTGACCGCCGCGATCCCCGGCACCGACAGAAGCGGTTCCATCAACGCGAAGGGCACGCTGCGGCGGCGGTCCATCGCGTGGGAGGTGGGGTCGTGGCGCCGCGGGTTGCCCGACCAGACGAATCCCGCGCGCAACGGGCGCTTTCCGGCGGGGTCTCCGGTCTGGTTCCAGCCGAGCCGCTCCGCCCAGGCGGCCGCCAGATCGGGGGGCGGCGCGATGTAGGGCTCGCCGGAGGGTATCCCGTCGATGCGCGTGCCGAAGGCGAAGGGCAGGCTCATCAGCGGGCAGCACAGGTCGAAAGCCGGCAGCGCCGCCGCGTCGTCGTAGGTGGCCAGACGGTCGATGCCCCGCACCGAGGCCAGCAGGCGGCGCAGCTCCGGCTGGACGATCAGCAGCACCCGCGCGCCGCGGTCGGCCAGCAGCGGCGCGTAGCGGACGAATTGCAGGGTGTCGCCCAGGCCCTGCTCGTAATAGAGGAGGATGGTCTTGTCGGCGATGTCCTCGCCCCGCCACACCGGCTTGCCGGACACCGCCGCGGATTGGCCGGTATAGTCCCAGCGCCGTTCGTAAAGCGCCAGACCCTCTTCGAAATCGCCGAGCGCCAGCTTCAGCACCGCCAGCTCGCAGACCGGGTGCGGATGGTCCGGGCGCAGGGCCTTGGCCGCCTCCAGCGCCGCTTCCGCCTCGTCGAACCGGCCCGCGTCGCGCAACGCGATGCCCAGATTCAAAAGCGTCTCGAAATGCGCCGGGTCGAGGGCGGCGGCGCGTCCCAGCCAAGGCACGGCCTCGCCGATCCGGCCATCGGCGGCCAGGGCCGAGCCGAGATTGCCCGGAACGCCGCGCGCCGACGGCTCCAGCGCCAGGGCGCGGGCGAAATGACGGATGGCATCATCGTAGCGACCGGCGGCCTTCAGCGCCGCGCCCAGATTCCCGAGGAAATCGGTGTTCAGCCCGTCCCGCGCCACCGCGGCGCCGATCAGCGCGACGGCTTCGGCGGGACGGCCCCGCTGCCCGGCGACGATGCCCAGCAGATGCGCGGCGTGGGCCTGCTCCGGATCGGCGTCCAGGATGCGCTGGTAGATGACTGCCGCCTCGTCCAGCCGCCCGGCCTGATGGTGGTCGATGGCGACCGCGTAGGCTTCCTCGATCGTCGCCATGCCCCCGCACCCCGCGCTGCAATCGTCAAACGGGAAATCGTCGAACGGACCCGCCTTGCAGTAAACCGGAACCGGCGCGGCGCGCAAGCGTCCGACGGCGTCACGCGTCCTCCTTCTCCGGCGTGGCGGAAGGCAGGCGGATGACGAAGCGCGCCCCGCCCGCCTCCGCCTCTCCCTCCTCCAAACCGATGGTGCCGCCGAGCTGGCTGACGGTGTTGTGCACGATGTGCAGGCCGAGCCCGGCGTGGCCCCGGTCGCGGCGCGTGGTGAAGAAGGGATCGAAGATGCGCGGCCGCAGCGCCACCGGGATGCCCCGCCCATCGTCGGCGACGGCCAGTTCCACGACGTCCGCCGCGGCCCGGCGGGCTACGACCGTCACCGTGCCGCTCCGCCCTTCTCCCTCCTGCCCATCCGCCCCCTCCCCGTCCGCGAAGCCGTGGTTGACCGCGTT
Organism: Azospirillum baldaniorum; assembly: GCF_003119195.2. Taxonomy (NCBI): domain Bacteria; kingdom Pseudomonadati; phylum Pseudomonadota; class Alphaproteobacteria; order Rhodospirillales; family Azospirillaceae; genus Azospirillum; species Azospirillum baldaniorum. The sequence goes on from NZ_CP022262.1 coordinate 582,467, forward strand.
CAGCAGCAGGTGCGAGACGATCTGCGCGATGGCCTGTGGATAGCCGTCCATCATCAGACCCGGCGGGCAGTCCACGACGACCCGGTGTGCCGCCGGCTCCCAGAAAGGTCCCAGCGCCTCGACCGCCTGCATCAGGCAGAGGCGCAGGTCGAAGCGCCGGCGCGTCTCGCCCGCCGGATCCACCGCCAGCTCCTTGAAGCGCTGGACCAGTTCCGCCGCGCGGACGGTGTTGTTGACCAGCAACTCGGACACGTCGCCCAGGTCGGTCAGGAAGCGTTCCAGCTCGCGGCGGCGCAATTGGCCGGAATCGAGAAGGCGCTTCATCTTCGGCACCTTCTCGCGGACCAGGGTTGAGGTGGTGAGCGTGATGCCGAGCGGCGTGTTGATCTCGTGCGCCACCCCGGCCACCACCTGCCCCAGAGCGGCCAGCTTCTCCGCCTGCACCAGATGGGCCTGGGTCCGCCGCAACTCCGCCAGGGTGGAGTCCGCCTGCTCCTTGGCCCGGCGCATCTCGTCCTCGCGGCGGTTGATCTCGGCGGCGAAATGATGGACGGCGCGGGCCATGTCGCCCAGCTCGTCCCGCCGCTCCAGGTCGGTCACCTGCCCGTCGCGCGGATCGCGGGCCAGCCGCCGTGTGGCGCCCTGAAGACGGCGCAGGGGCCGCGTGATGCCGCCGGCCACCAGAAGCGCCGCCCCGGCGGCGAACAGCAGGCCGATGGTCGCTCCGATGAGCAGGGTGGAGCGCAGCAGGCCGGCGCTGCGCACCGCGCTGTCCTGGAACAGGTCATTCAGACGGCGGGCGGTGTTCATCACCGCGGCGGCGTCCATGTCCATCGCGGCGATGGCCCCGTTCTGGCGGGCCAGCCCGTCGGTGGCGCGCTCCAGCCCGTCGCGCCAGGCGGTGATGGCGGCCAGCATCCCGTCCTGGATCAGCGGGGAAATGGGCAGCCCGGCCACCCGGTCGCGCAGCCGCCCGCTGTCGGTGGCGACATCGCGCAGTCCGCGCGTGTCGCGCCGTTCCAGCGCTCTCAGGGTCCGTCCGCTGAGCGACAGGGCGGTCATGGCGACCGTCTGGGTTTCCTGTTCCATGGCGTGGGCCGACACCGTGCGGCGCAGAAGCTCCGCCACCTCGGCCTGGACGGCGCCATGGCCGGTGCCGGTGATGTCCAGCATCCGTTGGGCGACAGCGTCATAGCGTGGCGCCAGTTGCGGCAGCGTCCACCGGTCCAGCCGCTCGGCGCGCAACCGCGTCAGTTCGGCGAAGGCCACCTCATAGGCGTCGCTGGCGGCGGCGGGTGCGCCGTCCTGCCCCATCCCCTCGCCCGCCCGGGCCAGCGACGCGGCAAGGCGGTCCGCGCTGAGCTCCAACCGGTCCAGCGACGGGGACAAGGGATCAAGCCGCGGCTGCGCTTCGGGCGGTGGAGCGGCGTCCGAGTCGGTGGTGGCCGCCGCGTCCTTCGCAGCCAGCCGGGCGCGCAGCACCGCTTCCCGCAGGTCGTGCAGACCGTCCACCACGGCACGGCTGTCCAGCAACCGCCGGTCGACCTCGGCCAGGGAGGCGACGAGCGTGGCGTTGCCGGCGTGCTGCCGCTGGCGCGCCTGTTCGGCCAGGGCGAGCAGGCGGGCTTCCTGTTCCGCCATGCCGCGGGCGCGGGCGTCGCCGAAGGCGATGGCATCCACCAGCTCCTCCAGCCGGGCGGTGTGGCGGTCCGACGCGCGGCGGGCGGTGTCGACCGCGTCGGCCTGCGCGCCCTGGTCCGCCAAGCCGCCCAGCGCCTCCAGCGCCTCCCGCGCGCCGTGGGTGGCGCGGCGGAACGTGATCTCGTGGGGCAGGCGGCCTTCGGGTGCGGAATGGATGAAGTCGTTGCGGGCCGCGGTGGCGGCGATCATCTCGCGGTAGACGGTGCCGGCCAGGACCGCGGCCTCGCGCGAACGGCCGGCGCGCTCCAGCAGAATCCAGGCGGACACCGCGATCAGCGCCGCGATGACCACCGGGATTCCACCCACCGTCGCTATGCGATACGAGATCCTCATCACGCTCCGCCGGCTGCCGTTCCTCCAGGGGACTGCGGAACAGGCCGGCGGCGGAACATCGCAAAGCTAGCGATAGCACTCTGGAGTTGTCGAGTTCTTTCAATTTTGGCGAAAATTAAAACTAATTTGCGGTATAGCCGACAATCAGCGGGTGCGGTCGTCCCGGCCTTTCAGCGTCCAGCCCCGCTGGGCGCGGGGCTGGACGAGGTCGGGGCCGCCGTGTCGAGTGCCGGCGCCGCGGCCGGGTCGGCCTCGACACGGCGCTTCAGGATCATCAGGCCGAGCGTCGTGACGATGGTCCCGGCGACGATGGCCAGGACATAGGGGCCGAGCGGCGCCACCGCGTTGGGGATCGCCAGCACGAAAACACCGCCGTGCGGCGCCCGCAGGCCGCAGCCGAACCACATCGACAGGGCGCCGGCCACCGCCGACCCGGCCATGGCCGCGGGGATGACGCGCAGCGGGTCCTTGGCGGCGAAGGGAATCGCCCCTTCCGTGATGAAGGCGAGACCGAGCACGCCGGCGGCCTTGCCCGCCTCGCGTTCCTGCATCGTGAAGCGGCTGGGCACGACCATGGTGGCGAGCGCCAGCCCGAGCGGCGGCGTCATGCCCGCCGCCATCACCGCGGCCATCGGCGTGTAGGTGTTGGAGGCCAGAAGCCCGACGGCGAAGGTGTAGGCCGCCTTGTTGACCGGCCCGCCCATGTCCAGCGCCATCATGGCGCCGAGCAGCGCGCCCAGCGCCACCGCGTTGGCTCCGGTCATGCTCTGCAGGAAGGCGGTCAGCCCGTTCATGATCGCGGCGACCGGCGTGCCGATGACGTAGACCATCAGCAGACCGACCGCCAGCGTGCCCAGGAGCGGGATGATCAGCACCGGCTTCAGCCCCTCCAGATTCTGCGGCAGCCGGATGGTGTCGCGCAGCCAGCGGGCGATGTAGCCGGCCAGGAATCCCGCCACGATGCCGCCCAGGAAGCCGGCCCCGATCTTGGCCGCCAGCATCCCGCCGATGAAGCCGGGGGCGAGGCCGGGCCGGTCGGCGATGGAATAGGCGATGTAGCCCGCCAGCACCGGCACCATCAGCCCGAAGGCGGCCTCCCCGCCGATCTGCATCAGCGCCGCCGGCAGGGTTCCCGGCTCCTTGAAGGCCTCGATGCCGAAGACGAAGGACAGGGCGATGAGCAGACCGCCGGCCACCACGAAGGGCAGCATGAAGGACACGCCGGTCAGCAGATGCTTGTAGGGGCCGGACTGCGCCTCCTTCTGCCGCGCCTTGGCACCCGACACCGCGTCGGCGTAGGCGGGCGCGGCGGCATTCCCCGTCGCGGCGGGGACCGGCAGGGCGAGCGCCTCGTCGATCACGCGGGCGGGCTGTTTCAGCGCCTCCCCCACCGAGGTCTTGAGCAGGCGCTTGCCGGCGAAGCGGTCGGTGGCGACGTGGGTGTCGGCGCCGATGATGACGGCCTCGGCCTCGGCGATCTCCTCCTCCGTCAGCGCATTCTTCGCGCCGACCGAGCCCTGGGTCTCGACCTTGATGCGGTAGCCCTTGGCCTGGGCGGCCTGCTTCAGAGCCTCCGCCGCCATGAAGGTGTGGGCGATGCCGGTCGGGCAGGCGGTGATGGCGACCAGCAGGCCGGGACTGCGCACCACGGTGGGAGCCGGTTTCGCGGCTGGCGGCGCAGGGGCGGCTTCGGGCTGCGCGCCGGGAACATCGGCCAGGGCGTTGCCAACCACCGATTTGGTGTCGCGGATCGCCGCGGCGGTCGTGGTGCGCAGGATTGGCTTGCCGGCGAAGCGGGAATCGTCCACGGCGATGTCGGTGGCCAGGATCACCGCGTCGGCCGCCGCGATGTCGGCGGTGGAGAGCGGCGTCTGCACACCGTTCGACCCCTGGGTCTCCACCGCGATGGCGTGGCCCATCAGCGCGGCGGTGCGGCGCAGCGCCTCGGCCGCCATGACGGTGTGGGCGATCCCCGTCGGGCAGGCGGTCACAGCCACGAGCTTTGCCATCGCGATCCCTCCGGCGCTGAATGCCTTACAATTCCTCCACCCGAACGGCCCGCATCAGCTCGGCGAGGCGCTCCGGCGGCGGCAACTCGGGGCCGAGGCGGGACAGCGTGCCGGCGGCGAAGGCGGTGCCGCGCCGCGCGCAGTCCTCCAACCCCATGCCCTCCAGCCGGGCGGCGACGACCCCGGCCACCATGGCGTCCCCGGCGCCGACCGTGCTGGCGACCTCCACGGGCGGCGGCATGGCGAGCAGGGCGCGGCCGCCCTCCACGAAGACGGCGCCCTCGGCGCCCAGCGACACGACGACGAGCGCGATGCCGGATTCCGACAGCTCGCGGGCGGCGCGCACCACCTCGGCCCGATCCTTCAGCGGGCGGCCCAGCAGTTCGGCCAGCTCCGCCGCGTTCGGCTTCACCATGTCGGGGCGGGCGGCCACGGCGTGGCGCAGCGGCGGGCCGCTGGCGTCCACCACGACGAAGGCGCCGCGCCGGTGCAGGGCGGTGACCATTTCGGTGTAGGCGGTGTCCGGAACGCCCGCCGGGACGCTGCCCGACAGAACGAAGGTCCGGTTGGTGACGGCGAGATCGTCCACAACGGTCAGCAGCCCGCGCCAGCTTTCCGCCGGGACATGCAGGCCCGGCAGGTTGATGTCGGTGACGGAGTGGCCCTCGCGATCCACCAGCTTGATGTTCACCCGGCTGCGGCCGGCCAAGCGCAGGCAGCGGTCACGGATGCCGCGGCGGCGGAACAGCGCGTCGAACACGGCGGTGTTCTCTTCACCCAGAAAGCCGGTGGCGGTGACGGGTGTGGCGCCGCCCGCCAAGGACGCTCCGGCCAGGAAGGCGGCGACGTTGATGCCCTTGCCGCCGGCGGTCCGCGTCTCGGCGACCGCCCGGTTGACCGCTCCCGCGGCGAATCCCGGCACGTCGAGCGTCTGGTCGATGGCGGCGTTCAGCGTCACGGTGACGACGCCGGGGCGTGGAGTGGACGGTGCGCTCATGACACGCCTCCGGCGTCGGCGAAACGTTGACGGACCAGCGCCCGGACCTCGGCCGCGTCGGCGCAGTCCAGCGCCTCGCGGGCGGTGCGCTCGGCGTCGGCCATGGCGATGGCGCGCAGCCGCGCCTTGACGGAGGGAACGGCGGGAATGGCCACGCTCAGCTCGGCGACGCCCAGCCCGGACAGCAGCACCGCCCCGGCCGGGTCGCCGGCCACGCCGCCGCAGGCGCCGACCCAGATTCCGGCGCGGCGGGCGGCGTCCACCGTGCGCTCCACCATGCGCAGGACGGCGGGGTGCAGCCCGTCGGCCTGCGGGGCCAGGACCGGGTGCAGCCGGTCCATCGCCAGCACATACTGCGTCAGGTCGTTGGTGCCGATGGAGAAGAAGGACACCTCCCGCGCCAGCCGGTCGGCCATCATCACGGCGGACGGCACCTCGATCATGATGCCAAGCTCCACCGGCGGCACGTCCAGCTCCCGCCGCACCGCCTCGGTGATCGCCTTGGCGCGCTCCAGTTCCGCGGGGGCGGCGATCATCGGGTACATGATGCGCACCGGCCCCTCCACGGAGGCGCGCAGCATGGCGCGGAGCTGGGTGCGGAACAGGTCCTCCCGCTCGAAGCACAGGCGGATGCCGCGCACGCCGAGGAAGGGGTTGCCCTCCGCCGGCATGCGCAGATAGGGGACGTTCTTGTCGCCGCCGATGTCCAGCGTGCGCAGGATGATCGGCAGCCCGTTCATCGCCCGCACCATGGTCTGGTAGGCGGCGAACTGCTCCTCTTCGTCCGGCGGCAGGTCGCGCTGAAGGAACAGGAACTCCGTGCGCATCAGCCCGACGCCCTCGCCGCCCGCTTCCACGGCCTGCACCGCCTCCGCCGGGTCGGAGATGTTGGCGGCGACCTCGACGCGCCGGCCGTCCGTGGTGATGGCCGGCTTGTAGCGGTCGAGCCGCTCGGCCTCGCGCCGCTCGCCCACCTTGATGCGGGCCTCGGCGGCGCGGCCGCGGTCGCGCTCGCTGGGGTCGGCGACCAGAACGCCGCCGTCGCCGTCGAGGATCGCCGCGCGCCCGTTCTCCAGGTCCAGCACCGACGGCCCGGCGGCGACGACCGCGGGGATGTCCAGCGAGCGCGCGATGATCGCCGTGTGGGAGGTGGCGCCGCCCCCCGCCGTGCACAGCCCCAGCACCTTGGCCGGGTCGAGTTTCGCCGTGTCGGACGGCTCCAGATCCTCGGCGAGCAGGATGACGGGATGGTCCGGCAGGGCCGCCACGCTCTCCGTCACTACGGCGAGCAGGCGCAGCACGCGGCGCCCGACGTCGCTGAGGTCGGCGGCCCGCCCGGCCAGCAGCGGGTCGGCGAGCTGGGCCAGCGTGCCGGCGCGCTCCTCGTAGACCGCGCGCCACGCCCAGCCGGCGCTCTTACCCTGACCGATCAGGGCATGCGCCTCGGCGACCATCTCAGGATCGTCGAGAAGCTCCTGGTGCGCCTTGAAGATGGCCGCCTTGGCCGCGCCGGCCTTCTTCCAGAACTCCTCGTGCAGGTTGCGCAGGTCGGCGGCGGCGGCGGCGAGCGCCTGATCGAGCCGGCGGTGCTGCGCCTCGGGATCGGGGGCGGTCTCGGCGACCGTCAGCTCCTCGCGCTGGAACTTCCAGACCGGGCCGGTGGAGACGCCGGGGGAGGCGGAGATGCCGGCGATCACCCGTCCGTCATAATCGAGGTCGGCCGGGACGGCCCGCGGCGCCGGCTCCTCCGCGGGCGTCGTCGTGGAGACAGGCTCGTCCAGCCCCGCCTCGAAGGCGGCGCGGATGGCCTGGAGCGCCGCCGCCGCGTCCTCGCCCGAGGCGGTGACGGTCAACGGCTGACCGCCCGAAGCGCCGAGCCGCAGCAGGGAAATCAGGCTCTTGGCGTTGGCCGTGGTACGGCCGTGCCGGACGGCGATCTCCGCGCGGAAGCGCTTGGCGACCTCGACCAGCGCCGTCGCCGGGCGGGCGTGCAGCCCGTGGGGCGACGGGGCGGTGACCGCTATGGAGCCCCCATCGATGGGAAGCGTGACCGGCTCACTCGCGGGCGCGGCGGGTGCCTCGCCGTTCAGAACGGCCATGATGGCGCGCGGGTCGCCCGTGCTGCCCAGCCGCGCGGCCTCCGCGGGATCGCCTAAAACGCCGGTCAGCCGTTGCAGCACGGCGATGTGCTCGTCCGACTTGGCGGCGATGCCGACGACCAGCCGCGCCGGTTCCCCGCCGCCCCAATCGACGCCCTGCGGAAACTGGACCACCACCACGCCGGTCCGCCGCACCAGATCGCGCGCCTCGGGAAGCCCGTGGGGGATGGCGATGCCGCTGCCGAGATAGGTGCCGGACACCGCCTCGCGGCCCAGCATGCTGTCAATGTAGCCGGGGTCGATCAGGCCGCTGTCGACCATCGCCCGCCCGGCGATGCGGATGGCCTCCGTCTTGTCCGGCGCGGAGAGCCCAAGGCGCACCTGCGATTCGGAGACCTGAAGCATCGCCCGTCCTCCCCCGCGCGGAGTCCGTGCGCGGGGCCGGACTCGTCCTTGGAGGAGAGTAACGCATCAGTCGCAGTGACGTTCCGGGACAGATTCGCGCAGGGCGCCGCCGCCACTGCCACCACGCGTGTGGGCCAGCATGCCGGTGACGCGGGCAACCAGCGCCGTCGTCTCGAAGGGCTTCTGGAGCACCTCGCAGCCCGGCTCCAGGATGCCGGTGCCGAGCGTCGCGTCGTAGGCGTAGCCGGTCATGAACAGCACGCCCAGCTCGGGCCGCCGCTCATGCACCGCCTCGGCCAGCTGCCGCCCGTTCATGCCGGGAAGCCCGACGTCGGTCACCACCAGATCGGCGCGCAGCCCACCGTCCAGCAGCTCCAGCGCCTCCGTCCCGTCCGACGCCTCGACCACGTCCAGACCGGCGTCCTCCAGCGCCTGAACCGCGACCATGCGGACCAGCGCCTCGTCCTCGACCAGCAGCACGGTTCCGGCGGTGTTGTCCACCGCACCGTCCACCGCACCGTCGGCGACGGGCGCCGCGGTAGTCCCCGGCGGAAGGCTGGTGCCCTCCTCCCCGTCGCAGCGCGGCAGATAGAGGCGCACGGCGGTGCCCCGACCGGCCTCGCTGTCGATGCGCACCAGCCCGTGCGACTGGCTGACGAAGCCATAGACCTGCGACAGCCCCAGCCCGGTTCCCTGCCCGATCGGCTTGGTGGTGAAGAAGGGGTCGAAGGCGCGCTTGATGATGTCCGGCGGCATGCCCATGCCGGTGTCGGCGACGGTCAGGACCACATAATCGCCGGGCGCCGCGCCGGAGGCGTCGCCCGCCACGTCGGACGCCGTCAGATGGGCGTTGGCGGCGGTGATGGTGATGCGCCCGCCGTCCGGCATGGCGTCGCGCGCGTTCACCACCAGATTCAGCAGGGCGATCTCCAGCTGGTTGGAATCGCACCAGGCCGCCCAGGCGTCCGGCGGGCAGTCGGTCGCGATGGACACCTGCTCGCCCACCGTGCGGCGCAGCAGGTCCTCCATCCCCTGGACCAGCACGCAGGGCTCCGTCGCGTCGGGGCGCAGCGGCTGCCGCCGGGCGAAGGCGAGAAGGCGCTGCGTCAGACCGGCGGCGCGGGTCGCCCCGACCTTGGCGTGGCTGGCGTAGTCGCGCAGGTCCGCCCGCTCCGCCGTGTCCAACCGGGACAGCAGCAGGTCCAGATTGCCGGAGATCGCCGTCAGCAGGTTGTTGAAGTCGTGGGCGATGCCGCCGGTGAGCTGGCCCAGCGCGTCCATCTTCTGGGAGTGGCGCAGGGCCTCCTCCGCCCGCTCGCGCTCCGCCTCGGCGCGCAGGCGGGCGGAGACGTCGACCACCGCGGCCATGGTGCGCAGAAAGGCGCCCCATCCGTCCCGCTCGACCCGGGCGGACACCAGAACGTCGGCGACCTCCCCCGACCGCTTGACCAGCCGGTAGGGCATGTCCTGGAACGCGCCGAGCCGCAGCAGCTCCGGCCAGTGGTGCTCCCGGTGCTCCCGCACGACGTCCGGCGGCATGAACTCCGTGATGTTGCGGCCGAGCACCTGGCCCCGGCTCTCATAGCCCATGAACTCCAGCCAGCGGTCGCTGACGCTCAGCAGCCGCCCCTCGGCGTCCAGGGAGTGCAGCGGCACCGGGGTCTTGGCGTAGAGCGCGCTGAGGTCGGCCTGGGCGCGCTGCCGCTCCGCCACCTCGCCCAGCAGCCGGCGGTTGGCGGCCACCAGCTCCGCCGTGCGCTCGGCCACCTGCCGTTCCAGATCCTCGCGGGCGTCGGCCTGGGCAGCGCGGGCCTTCACCGCGTCGTCGATGTCGGTGCAGGTGCCGAACCAGCGGGTGATCCGACCGTCGCCGTCGCGCAGCGGCACCGCCCGCCCGAGGAACCAGCGGTACCGGCCCCCGGCCTCGCGCAGCCGGTACTCGACCTCGTAGAAATCGCCCGACCGCACCGCGGCGGTCCACAGGGCGGCGGTCCGCGCCCGGTCGTCGGGATGGACCACCTCCATCCAGGCGGTGCCGGTCATCGCCTCCGGCCGGGTGCCGGTGTAGGCGAACCAATGCAGGTTGTAGTAGTCGGGGAGACCGTCCGGCGGGGCCGACCAGACGAGTTGCGGCATGCTTTCCGCGATGGCGCGGAACTTGGCCTCGCTGTCGCGCAACGCGATTTCCGAGGCGCGGCGGTCGGTGATGTCGCGCACCACCACCGAATAGGCCGCCGGCGCGCCCGCGGCGTCGCGCGCCACGGTCAGCACGGTGGAGCCGAAGAAGCGCCGTCCGTCGCGCGCCGCGTGGATCCATTCGACCTCGCAGCGCTCCTTCTCCGCCACCCCGGCCAGCAGGCCGCGGATGTTTTCCGCGCAGCGCTCCTCCGGCGCGAAGAGCAGGGACAGCGGGTGCCCCAGCGCCTCCTCCTCCGTGTGCCCGAAAAGACGGCGGCTGCCCTCGTTCCACGAGGTGATGCGACCTTCCAGGTCCAGCGTGACGATGGCGTAGTCGCGGATGTCGTCGATGGCCTGCCGCAGCCGGCGCAGATTCTCCTCGGCCAGCCGCCGCTCGGCCAGGGTGCGCGCCTCCAGGATCGCCCGCTCCACCGCGGTGGGCAGATGGGCCAGCCGCTGCTTCAGCACATAGTCGCGGGCGCCCAACTTCAGCGCCGACACCGCCGTCTCTTCCCCCATCCGCCCGGACAGGAACAGGAACGGGGTTTCCGGGACGCGGGCCTTGGCGATGCCCAGCGCCTCCAGCCCGTCGAAATCGGGCAGGGAGAAGTCGGCCAGGATCAGGTCGAAGCGCCGCCCGTCCAGCGCCGCCTCGAAGGCCGCACGGGTGTCCACGCGGGTCACGTCACAGGAAATTCCCGCCTTCCGCAGGCGCGCGCAAGCCAGCTCGCAGTCCAGCGGGCTGTCTTCCAGATGCAGGATGGTCACGGCAGCGGGCATTCCGACGGGCATTCCTTCAGGCGCCTTTTCCCGTGGGCGGGGTTCCCGCCGGACGGCGGGCGCAGCCGACCGGAGGTTCGTTCAGGATCGCCCAAAAGGCGCCCAGGTCACGGATCGCCTGGAAGAATGCCTTGAAATCCACCGGTTTCACCACGAAAGCGTTCACGCCCAGCTTGTAGCTGCGCACGAGGTCGCTTTCCTCGCGCGACGCGGTGAGCATCACGATGGGGACGTGCCGCGTCTCCGGATCGCTTTTCACCCGCTCCAGCACCTCCAGCCCGTCGATCTTCGGCAGCTTGAGGTCGAGCAGGACGACGGCGGGAAGCTGGGTCGGCTTTCCGGTTTCCGGATCGCGGCGGGTCAGCATGCTCAACGCCTCCTCGCCGTCGCGGGCGACGATCACGTCGTTGGCGAGCTGGCATTTCTCCAGCGCCGCCAGGGTCAGTTCCAGGTCCCGCGGGTTGTCTTCGACCAGCAGGATGGGTTTCAGGTCACTCATCGAGGTCTCGCAGATCGGGTTTCGCCGTCCCGGCCTTCGGCAGCGTGAAGTAGAAGATGGCTCCCTTGTCGAGCCGCCCGTCGGCCCAGGTCCGTCCGCCATGGCGGTCCACGGCGCGGCGCACGTTGGCCAGTCCGATGCCGATGCCTTCGAACTCCTCGTTGCGGTGCAGCCGTTGGAAGACCCCGAACAGCTTCTTCTCGTAAGCCTGATTGAAGCCGACCCCGTTGTCCCTGACGAAGAAGATGGTTTCGGTGGGCCGGTCCTCGCAACCCACGGCGATCCGCGCCGGTTCCCGGCCGCGGGAGTATTTGATGGCGTTCGACAAAAGATTTTGCAGAACCAGCCGCATCATCACGGGGTCGCCGCGCACCGTGGGCAGCGGGGCGATGTCCCATTCGATGGCCCGCCCGGCGGTGTCGGGCGCCAGCGTCTCCCGCACCTCCGCGACCAGGGCATTCATGTCCATGGACACGGGGGTCAACTCGCTGCGGCCCATCTGGGAGAAGTGCAGCAGATTGTCCACCAGAGTGCCGGCGCTGTTGGCCGCGTCCACGATGACGTCCAGATAGCGCTTCCCGGTTTCGCTCAACTGGTCCGCCTCCAGTTCCTGCAGCAGCTCGGCGTACCCGACGATGTGGCGGAACGGCGCGCGCAGGTCATGGGAGACGGAATAGGAGAAGGACTCCAGCTCCTTGTTGGAGCGTGCCAGTTCCCGCGACAGGGAGGCCAGCTCCTCCGCCTTGCGCAGGACGATGCCGATGACGGCGTGGCGCAGCGCCGCGGCGGTGTCGCGCTCCGCCGCGGTCCAAGGCAGCGCGCGGTGGCGCACCGTCTCCTTCCAGGTCTCGAAGGAGGTGCGCGGACTCAACCCCTGCCCCTGCCCCTGTCCCTCGCGGCCGAGCGGCTTGCGCGGGTCGCCGCCCCAGCGGACGGTGCGCACCACCTCGGGCCGGAACCACAGCACGTAGCTGGCGTGCAGCTTCGACACGGCGACGGCCAGCAGCCCCGCGGCCTTGCCTTCGAAGTCCGCGGCGGCCGGGTAGAGCGCAGGCAGGCTGTCGGTCTCGAACTGCTCCGGCTCGCCCTGGGTGGCCAGCCAGTCCACAAGGCCGCGCACCTGCTCTTCCGTCGGGGTGTCGCCGACCAGCGTGCAGCGCCGTTCGAAGACGACGGCGGCCCCGCTGGCGTTGGCGAAGCGCAGCAGGTCGTCGGGATGCTCGGTCAGGCCGGTGATGAAGGGATCGGCCTGGGCCATGGCGGCGAGCAGCCGCGCCTGGATGGCCTGCAGGGCGATGCGGTGCTCCGCGTCGCGCCGGTCCTCCACCGCGGCGATGCGCACCGACAGGATCTGGGCGATCAGGTCGCAGGCCGAGCGCACGGCGTAGGACACCGCCTTCGGCTCGTGGTGATGGCAGGAGACCAGCCCCCACAGGGCGCCGTGCAGCAGGACCGACACCGACATGGAGGAGGCGGTTTCCATGTTCCGCATGTATTGCACATGCACCGGCGACACGCTGCGCAGGACGGAAAAGCTGAGATCGAGCGGCAGCGCTCCTTCGAGGGCCGGCGGCAGCGCGACCAGCGGCACCGGGGCGTAGCCGGCGTCGGGGATCAGCCGCTGGCGGTTCAGCCGGTACAGTTCGCGGGCCTGGGTGGGGATGTCGGAGGCGGGAAAGCGCAGGTCCATGTAGGAGGGCAGCCGCCCGTTCCCATCCTCCGCCACCACCGTGCCGTGCCAGTCGGCGTCGAAGCGGTAGATCAGCACGCGGTCGAAGCCGGTCAGCGCGCGGACTTCCTGCGCGGCGCAGCTCAGAAGGTCCGTCGGCGCGTTCAGCGCGTCCAGCCGCTCCAGCGCCTCGCGCATGCGCGGGTAGACGTGGTCGAGGAGGTCGGTCTCCAGTCCGTCCAGCCGCTCCAGTTCCAGGATCACCACGCGGTTGCCCGCCGCGTCATCGACGGCGTGGGCAAGAAGCTGGTGACGGCCGGCACCGGGCAGTTCGGTCAAGACGACCGGCACCGGGCGGGAGGGAACCGGACCGGCGGCGAGGAAGGAGCGGGCGGCGGCGGCGATCTGCGGGTGCAGCGCCCGTTCCAGCGGCAGCCCCAACGCCTGCTCCAGCGGCAGGGACAGCGCCAGCGCGGCGTTGGCGCTGGCCTGGATCAGGGGGGCGCCGGCGTCGCTTCCGGAGAAGGCCAACAGCATGCCGTGGGGCTGGATGCTGCCGGGGCGATGGATCGGTTCCCGGCTGCAGGCGTCGAGGTCCAAATCACCAACGGTCATGGCGCTGGTCCTTGCCGCAGCGTTCACTCCGAAAACAAAGACAATCCAATAGGTCGCTCCTTAATGCCCTGCTCGCCGTCCGGTCTATTCGATGATTTCAGATAATGTCGAATGTTTTGACGTGGCGGGCATCTCTTTGGTTATCAACGGCGGTGGACTGAGACAATACCACTTCAGAACAAGGGCATAAGCGATTGGTCATATAGATCCCCTTTCGCTTCGGGCAACGTGTGAAGAGGGGGTAGGACAGGATACGGGATATCGCCCGGGGCGGATCCACGCGGTTGGAACTTTTCGACCGGACCGCGTAAAATTGCTCCGGAGCTTCGGGCGGAACGGGGCTGGCGGACGGAAGGCAAGCAGGGGTGCATCGGAACGGAATCGACGCCGCGCGGCTGGGCACCGCGCGCTGCAGCAGTTGCGCCATCCGGGACCTCGTCCTGTTCGGCGACCTGCGCGACCAGGACTTCGACCTGATCCACATTCCCATCGACGAGTTGCGCTTCCAGCCCGGCGCCACGCTCTACAGCGCGGGGGACGAGGGCGGCTCCCTCTACACGATCCGCGGCGGGCTGGTGAAGCTGGTCCAGTTCCTCCCCGACGGCACGCAGCGCATCGTCCGGCTGCTCCGCCGTGGCGCCGTGGCCGGGCTGGAGGTGCTGGTCGGCAAACCCTACGAGCACACCGCCGTCGTGCTTCAGGAGGCCGAGACCTGCCGCCTGCCGCGCGCGGTGGTCGAGCGGCTGAGCAAGGAGACGCCGCGCCTGCACGCCCGCCTGATGGAGCGCTGGTACCAATCCCTCCACCAAGCCGACGAGTGGCTGACCGAGTTGTCCACCGGCAGCGCCCGCCGGCGGTTGGCCCGGCTGTTCCTGAAGCTCGCCGCCGATGCTCCGAACGAGCCGGTCCTGCTGTCGGGCCGCGAGGATCTGGGGGCCATGCTCGGCGTCGGGATGGAGACGGCCAGCCGCACCATCGCCGAGTTCAAGCGCGCAGGCTTGGTGGTCGAGCAGGCGCCGAACGTCTTCATCTGCGATCTGTCTGCGCTGGAGGCGGTGGCGCTGGACGGGTAGGCGAGGCTCAACCCCTCGTCACCCCCACCCCGACCCTCCCCCGCTTCGCAGGGGAGGGAGTTTATTGCGAAGCGGCGTCCGTTCCCTCCCCTGCGTCAGCGGGGGAGGGTTAGGGTGGGGGCAGGCGCCGCACCCCAGCGCCCCTTCCGACAAAAATCGCCACCCAACCCCCGTCCGTTTGCGGATTCGCAAAGGCGGCGCCGCGCCGTCTCCCTAGCCTGCGGGGATGGCCCGCCTCCTGCCCCGCCCCTGCCCATTTGTCCGCGGGCCAAACCACGGACGAGCATGATGAGCGTTTCCACCACCGAACCGCAAACCGCCTCCCACACCGCGGAATCCGCGCGCAAGAGCAGCCTCTACGCCAAGCACGGCAAGATATACCCGAAGTCGGTCGCCGGCACCTTCCGCCGGCTGAAATGGCTGACGCTGATCCTTCTGCTCGGCCTCTACTACGTCACCCCCTGGATTCGCTGGGACCGCGGCCCCAACGCGCCGGATCAGGCGGTGCTGGTCGATATGCCGGGCCGCCGCCTGTATTTCTTCTTCATCGAGCTGTGGCCGCAGCAGGTCTATTACCTGACCGGCGCGCTGATCCTGGGGGCCATCGGCCTGTTCCTGGCGACCGCGCTCGCCGGCCGCGTCTGGTGCGGCTACGCCTGCCCGCAGACGGTGTGGAGCGACCTGTTCCTCTGGGTGGAGCGCCGGATCGAGGGCGACCGCGGCGACCGCATCCGCCTTGACCACGCCCCCTGGTCGCCAGCCAAGCTGGGCAAGAAGACGGCCAAACACGCCGCGTGGCTGCTGATCGCTCTGCTGACCGGCGGGGCCTGGGTCTTCTACTTCAACGACGCCCCAACCCTGGCGCTGGAGATGCTGCGGTTCGAGGCGTCCTCGTCCGTGCTGCTGTTCATCGGGCTGTTCACCGCGACCACCTATTTGCTGGCCGGCCACGCGCGGGAGCAGGTGTGCATCTACATGTGCCCCTGGCCGCGCTTCCAGGCGGCGATGCAGGACGAGGAGAGCCTGACCGTCACCTATGAGGACTGGCGGGGCGAGGGCCGCGGCCACCTGAAGCGCTCACAGAGCTGGGACGAGCGCAAGGCGAAGGGGCTGGGCGACTGCATCGATTGCGGAGCCTGCGTCCATGTCTGCCCGACTGGGGTGGACATCCGCAACGGCCCGCAGCTCGCCTGCATCGGCTGCGGCCTGTGCGTGGACGCTTGCAACGACGTGATGGCGAGGATCGGGCGGCCCGGCGATCTGGTCCGCTTCGATTCCCTAAACGCCCAGATCGCGCGGGCCAACGGCGCCAAGCCGGCGTTCAAGCCGGTCCGCCCGCGCACCATCATCTACACGCTGCTGCTGACCGTCGTCGGCGGGATGATGGCCGCCGGGCTGGTGCTGAAGCCGAAGGTCGACGTGAACATCCTGCGCGACCGCGCGCCGCTGTTCGTCACCCTGTCCAACGGCGACATCCAGAACGCCTACACGGTCAAGATCCTGAACATGACGCGGGCGGCCCAGAGCTACCGCCTGTCCGTCACCGGGCTTCCCGGCGCCGTCCTGTCGGTGGCCGGTGGCGAGGGCGAGGCAGCGGACGGCTCCGTCCCGGTCCAGGCCGACCCCGACAGTGTGGCGACCCACCGCGTGCTGGTCCGCGTGCCGAAGGAGGCGCTGCGCCAGCCCTCGACCCGCACGGCCTTCGTCGTCACCCGCCAGCCGGACGGGCTGACCGTCCAGCACGAAACCGTCTTCCTCGCCCCCTGATCCCGTCTTTCTCGTCCACCAAGGAGAGCGCGCCATGAATTTCGATACCACCACCTACATCGCCCTGGTCGGCGCCGTCAGCGTGTTCGTCGTGACCATCGGCGTCTTCGCCTTCCTGCTGACCCGCAAGGGCAAGTGAAGGCTTGTGCATGAGACGCGGGCGTCCGTTCCCCGGGTGCCCGCCTTCCATGGGGGGTGAGGTTGCCCGCGGCACCGGACCTGTTGCATAACGGCGTTCGGCGGGAGATCCCCCCAAGAACGGCGTCGTGAAGGGTCCATCGATGGAAGTGCTGCGATTCGCGCCGGAGGACTTCTCCCACGAGCTTCTCTCGCTCGAAGTCGCCAAGCTCATCAAGGACGAAACGCCCCCGCCCGAGCCGCTCACCTTCCACGCCTATTGGGACGGCGCGCTGAACGAGAAGCACCTCATTTCGGTGAAAAGCTGCCATCTGTTCAACGTGCACGGCGACGGGAACAGAATCATCGTCTGGACCCAGAACGGCGTCGACAACGATTATCTGAGCGAAATCGGAAAATACGCCGAGATACGCACCTTTTCCGAGCGCGACGAGTGCCGCGGCACCTTTCTTGAGGGAAGCGCTTTCGGACGGTCGATCGACGCGTCCTTCTATTCCGACATCGTCCGCTACATCCTGCTCTACAAACACGGCGGCGTCTGGTTCGACCTCGATTGCCTGTTCCTGAGAAGCGTCACACCGCTCCTGAACCAGTTCCCCGGCAAGATCCTGGCCTATCGATGGGAGCGGCAGAACTATCCCAACGGCGCGATCTATATCTCCCCCACGCCGCGTTCCGAAGCGATGAAGGGCAACATCGACTTCATCCGCAACCGCGGCCGCGGCTGGGGTTTCCAGCAGGCCGGCCTGGTCTACGACACGCCGATGGACATCCTCGTGCTGCCGTGCCCCTGGTTCGACGCCGGGTGGATCGACAATCCCGTGCTTCACTTCAACGACTTCATGAAGGCGTCGCCGGTCGCCTTCGACCTCGACAGCTTCTTCCCCGGCGCCTTCTGCTTCCACTGGCACAACAAGTGGTTCGACGCCATCGAGCCGGAGAGTCCGATGGATCGGCTCGCCCGCGACATTGACCGCCGGCTGTCCATGGGGGGCTGAGCGCCACCGCGATCATCGTCGCCCGCCCTTGTTGAAGCCGCGACGCCGGACAGAACAGGACGGAGCGGGGACCAACCATGACCACGACGCTGACGGGAGGCGCCGACCGCCTGGAGGCGGGCGGCTGGGCGGCCAGCAGCAACGTCTGGAATCCGGGCGGCTACCGCAACGGCAAGGACTTCACCCAGTCCATCGCCCTCGACGAAGCGGCCTTTCCCAACGGAACGGTGATCAGCTGGAGCTGGCCCTACGACAGCCGGCGCGCCCTGACCTACGAGAATTACCCGGTGCGCGCCTATCCGGAGCTGACCCACGGCGTCAACCCGTGGAACGGCGCGCCGTCCACCAGCGCGATCCTGCCGGCGCGGATCGCCGACCTGCCGAATTTCGACGTGACCTACAAGGTCGGCCTGACCGGCGCCACGAACCTCTACAACGTCGCGGTCAGCCTGTGGATCGGCGACGACCCGAAAAAGGGGATCGAAGGGGTGACCGACGAGGTGATGGTGTGGCTGCACAGCGGCTACTTCACCCCCGCCGGGGAGCCGGTCGCCACGCTGACCGACGCTCAGGGGGACGCCACGCTGTGGAACAAGCCGCTGTTCAGCGGCGGGGTGGACGGCAACCCGATCGACTGGGAATACACGGTCCTGCAATACGGCGACGACCGGCTGGCGGGAGCGCTGGACCTGGACGGGGTGCTGGACGAGCTTCAGACCCGCGGGATCGTCAGCGAAACCGACTGGATCCTGGGCTTCCAGTTCGGCGCGGAAGTGGCGGCGGGTGCCGGGTCGATGACGGTGGAGCAGCTGGCCGTGGATTTCACGGCACCCCCGGCTCCGGCGGCGGTTTCGACACCGCCGGAGCCGGTGATCGCGGTGCCGCCGTCGGTGTAGGGGTGAGCGGCCATGCCGGCCCCCCACCCCCACGTTCCGACGGATCAGCCGGCCAGCGACTTGCCGGCGGCGCCCAGATCGGCGAAGGCCTCGTCGAGACGACGGACCATGCCCTGCTCGCCCAGGCGCAGCCACTTGCGCGGGTCGTACAGCTTCTTCAGCGGCTTGCCCGACTGCGGGTCGATCTGATGGCGGAAGGCCGCCTCGTTCTCCAGCACGAAGCCGCCGATGGACTCGGCGAAGGCGAACTGGGTGTCGGTGTCGATGTTCATCTTGAACACGCCGAAGCCGACCGCCTGGGCAATCTTCTCCTTCTCCGACCCCGAACCGCCGTGGAACACCAGGGCCAGCGGCTTGGCGCCACCGCCGTGACGCTCCGCCACCAGGGCCTGCGAGGCGCCGAGGATCTCCGGACGCAGCTTCACGTTGCCCGGGGCGTAGACGCCATGGACGTTGCCGAAGGAGGCCGCGACCGAGAAGTGGCCGATGGGCGACAGCTCCTCATAGGCGCGCAGCACGTCTTCCGGCTGGGTGTAGAGGTGGGCGTTGTTGGCGGCGTCCAGGTCTTCCGACCCGATGCCGTCCTCCTCGCCGCCGGTCACGCCCAGCTCGATCTCCAGGCTCATGCCCAGCGGGGCGAGGCGCTTGAGGACGCGGGCGCATTCCGACAGGTTGAAGTCCAGCGACTCTTCCGACAGGTCGAGCATGTGCGAGCTGAACAGCGGACGACCGGTGCGGCGGAAATGCTCCTCGCCGTGGTCGATCATGCCCTCGACCCAGGGAATCAGGCCCTTGTTGGCGTGATCGGTGTGCAGGACGACGCAGACGCCATACTGCTCGGCCAGCAGATGGACGTGCTGGGCCGCCGACACGGCGCCGAGGATGCGCGCCTGGAGCGCGTCCTTCATGCCCTCGCCGGCGTAGAAGCGGGCACCGCCGTTGGAGAGCTGCACGATCACGTCGGAGCGGTTCTTCGCCGCCGCCTCAAGGACGGCGTTGATGCCGTTGGTGCCGACCACGTTGACCGCCGGCAGAGCGTAACCGCCGTCCTGGCAGGCGGCGATCAGCGCGCGGTAGTCCTCTCCGGTCACGACGCCGGGCTTCAGTCGGGTCGGGGCAGACATGGGTGAATTCCTCCCTCGGAAAAATACTGCCTTGAAACTTTGGTTCGAACTTCGGTTCAAACGTCGGTTCGATCGTTCGGTCAAGCCCCATATGGGCATGGGACCGGCGAACGCCACGCGCTCTTTTTGCCACTTCCCGCGCCGGAACGCTGCAAAAGACTTGCCGCGAAAGTCACCCCGGACCTGTGACGAAAAGACCCGCGGCATCCCGCAGGACAGCAATAGCAAGGAGACCGGGACCATGGACGCTCACTGTGTCTGGGAGGCGGGCGCGCAGCTCGGCGAGGGGCCGGTCTGGTCGCCGTCGCGCAACGCTCTGTTCGCCGTGGACATCCGGGGGTCGCGCCTGCTGCGCTACACACCCGCCGACGGTCGGGGCCGCGCCTGGCCGCTGGAGGAGGCCGCCTGCTGGCTGGTCGAGCGGGCGGACGGCGCCGGCTTCGTCGCCGGGCTGCGCTCGCGCCGGCTGGTCGGCCTGAGGCTGGATGGCGAACGGCTGACCATCGGCCGTGAGCTTGTGCGCCTGGAGGAGGACGCCCCCGGCAACCGGCTGAACGATGCCATGGCCGACGCGGCGGGCCGGCTGTGGGTGGGCAGCATGGACGACGCGGAGCAGGACGCCTCCGGCTCGCTCTACCGCGTAGGGCCGGACGGTTCCGTGGAGCGGGCGGACGAGGGCTACACGGTCAGCAACGGCCCCGCCCTGTCCCCGGACGGGCGGACGCTCTACCACACCGACAGCCCGCGCCGGACCATCTTCGCCTTCACCTTGGCTGCGGACGGCACCCTGTCCGGCAAGCGCGCCCACATCCGCTTCGGCGAGGAGGACGGCTATCCCGACGGCATGACCTGCGACGCCGGGGCCATCTCTGGGTCGCGCACTGGAGCGGCGGCCGGGTCAGCCGCTTCCGGCCGGACGGGACGCTGGACCGGGTGGTGCGGCTGCCGGTGTCCAACGTCACCTCCTGCGCCTTCGGCGGGCCGGGGCTGGACCAGCTGTTCATCACCACCGCCGCCCAGGACGCGCCGGACGGAGAACCGCTAGCCGGCGGGCTGTTCGCCTGCACGCCCGGCGTCGTCGGGCTGCCGCCGGGACGATTCGGCACGCCCTGAACAGGCTGCGAGTCTTGCCAGCGGATTTGATATACTAGTATAACTCTGGCGCTGATCAGCAGCCGTCACCGCATGGCGGAAGGATCGCGCGCCGCCGTGGCGAGCCCTTCGGCCAAGTGATAGATCTGTGCGGACACCGCAGCGCAACCGGCGCCACCGGGGCGGCGGCGTCCGCAACCGTGCCGAAGCCGTTCTCCCACAAGGGGAAAAGGGCTTTAGCAGGTGCAGCAAACTGCTTTACAGTTGCACGCCGATCCTTTCGACGGTTCCACCTTCGCACAGCCGGAGCGACCCACGATGACCACCGACGCCGCCCTCCATTCCACCGCTCCGGTCAGCGATACCGAAACCGGCACCGAAACCGGCACCGACGACAAGGATTTCCCGCTGCGCGAGGACATCCGCCTGCTGGGCCGCCTGCTCGGCGACACGGTGCGCGAGCAGGAGGGTGACGGCGTCTACGGCGTCATCGAGAGCGTGCGCCAGGCCTCGGTCCGCTTCAACCGCGACGACGATGACTCCGCCCGCCGCGAGATGGCCGAGATCCTGAACGGCCTGCCGCGCGACACGATGATGTCGGTGGTGCGCGCCTTCTCCTACTTCCTGCACCTCGCCAACATCGCCGAGGACCAGCACCACATCCGGCGCACCCGCGACCACGCCATCGCCGGCTCGCCGGCGCGCGAAGGCACCCTGCCCTACGCGCTGGAGCGGCTGGAGGCCGCCGGCGTCGGGTCGGACCGGCTGGCCGGCGTGCTGGACATCGCCCAGGTCAGCCCGGTGCTGACCGCCCACCCGACCGAGGTCCAGCGCAAGAGCATCCTGGCGCTGGAGCACAAAGTGGCGTCCCTGCTCGACACCCGCGACCGCTCCCGCCTGACGCCGGAGGAGGCGGAGGCCAACATGGACGCGCTCCAGGAGGCCATCCTGACCCTGTGGCGCACCCGCATGCTGCGCCCGCAGCGCCTCGCCGTGATCGACGAGGTGAAGAACGGCATCTCCTACTACACCGACACCTTCTTCTCCGAGCTGCCGAAGCTGTTCTGCCGCTTCGAGGATCTGCTGGCCAAGCGCTTCCCCGACCGGGAGTGGTCGCTGCCGCCCTATTTCCGCATCGGTTCCTGGATCGGCGGCGACCGCGACGGCAACCCCTTCGTCACGGCACCGATCCTGCGCGAGGCGATGCGCCTGCAATCGACCGCCGCGCTCGACCACTATCTGACCGAGATCCACGAGCTGGGCGGCGAGCTGCCGCTGTCCGAGCTGCTGCTCGGCACCTCGCCGGAGCTGGAGGAGCTGGCCAAGCGCTCGCCCGACCATTCGCCGCACCGCGCCGACGAGCCGTTCCGCCGCGCCCTGACCGGCATCTACGCCCGTCTGGCGGCGACCTCGCGCACGCTCGACCAGCATGAGGCGCTGCGCAACGCGGTCGGCAAGGGCGATCCCTACCCCACCAGCGCCGAACTGCTGGCCGACCTGGAGGTGCTGGCCGCCTCGCTGAAGGCCCACGGGGCGGGCCGTCTGGCCGCCGGGCGGCTGCGCCGCCTGATCATCGCGGTGAAGACCTTCGGTTTCTATCTGGCGCCCATCGACCTGCGCCAGAACTCCGACGTGCACCAGCGCACGGTGGCGGAGCTGCTGGCCGTCGCCGGGCGCTGTGCCGACTACACCGCCCTGTCGGAGGACGAGCGCATCGCCCTGCTGGCCGAGGAAATCCAGAGCCCGCGCCCGCTTCACTCGCCCTACCACGCCTATTCGGAGGAAACGGCGGGCGAACTGGCGATCTTCTTCGCCGCCCGCCAGCTGCGCGAGACCTACGGACCCGCCGCCCTGCCGAACAGCATCATCTCCAAGACGGACGGCGCGTCCGACCTGCTGGAGGTGGCGCTGCTTCTCAAGGAATCCGGCCTGCTGCGCCCGGAGGCGGGCGGCGAGCCGGCGCTCGGCCTCAACATCGTCCCGCTGTTCGAGACCATCGAGGATCTCCGGCAGGCCCCGGCGACGATGGAGCGGCTGTTCACCCTGCCCGCCTACCGTGCCCTGGTCACCTCGCGCGGGGACGAGCAGGAGGTGATGCTCGGCTATTCGGACAGCAACAAGGACGGCGGTTTCCTGACCTCCGGCTGGGAACTGTACAAGGCGGAGATCGAGCTGGCGAAGCTGTTCGACCGCCATGGCGTGCGCATGCGGCTGTTCCACGGCCGCGGCGGCTCGGTCGGCCGCGGCGGTGGCCCCAGCTATCAGGCCATCCTGGCCCAGCCGACCGGCGCGGTGTCCGGCCAGATCCGCATCACTGAGCAGGGCGAGGTCATCGCCTCGAAGTACGGACGCCCGGAGGTCGGGCAGCGCAACCTGGAGGTCCTGACCGCGGCGACGCTGGAGGCCACCCTGCTCGACCTGGAGAACCGCGTCGAGCCGGCGGAATCCTTCTACGCGGCGATGGAGCGGCTGTCGGAGCTGGCCTTCGGCGCCTACCGCGGGCTGGTCTACGAGACGCCGGGCTTCACCCAGTATTTCCGTACGGCCACGCCGATCTCGGAAATCGCCACGCTGAACATCGGCAGCCGTCCGGCCTCGCGCACCAAGTCGGACCGCATCGAGGACCTGCGCGCCATTCCCTGGGTCTTCTCCTGGGCGCAGTGCCGCCTGATGCTGCCGGGCTGGTACGGCTTCGGCAGCGCCGTGGAGGCCTGGCTGAAGGAGGAGCCGGACGGGCTCGCCCTGCTCCAGCGCATGAACCGCGCCTGGCCCTTCTTCAAGTCGCTGCTGTCCAACATGGACATGGTGCTGGCCAAGAGCGACCTCGCCATCGCCTCGCGCTACGCGGAGCTGGTGGAGGACGTCGAGCTGCGCGAGCGCATCTTCGGCCGCATCCGCGAGGAGTGGCAGCGCACCCGCCGCCATCTGCTGGCCATCGCCGGCCATGACGAGCTGCTGGGCGAGAACCCGCTGCTGGCGCGGTCGATCCGCAACCGCTTCCCCTACATGGACCCGCTGAACCACGTCCAGGTCGAGCTTCTGCGGCGTCACCGCGCCGGCAGCAGCGACGAGCGGGTGCGGCGCGGCATCCTGATGTCGATCAACGGCGTCGCCGCCGGCCTGCGCAACAGCGGCTGACCTCTACGGTTGCCGCTTCCGTCCCGTCGCTCCGGCGGGACGGAAGTGGGGCGGCGAAATGGTCGGCCGACATCGAAAATGGATTGCCACCCCCGATTTCCTGCTTGCTTTCATATTAATATATTAGTATGCTTCCTCTTGTGTTCAAGCGTTGTGGGCCGCCGTTGCGGCGGCTGGTGCGACGTCCTGGACGTTTCCTCCCTAGACTCGAAGGCCATCGGGGTCCACCCCGGTGGCCTTTTTTCTGCGCACGCTTTGGCTGTGGAGCCTGTTGTCCCCAGTGGGAGGAAAGGAGGTTCCCATGCATCCGATCCCGCGCGACGCCAGCCCGGACAGCACGCTGGCCCTGCTGTCGGAGGGCTACCGCTTCGTGATGAACCGCTGCGAGCGCCACGGCTCCGACATTTTCGAAACCCGCCTCATGCTCCGCAAGGCCATCTGCGTGATGGGGGAGGAGGCGGCCGGCATGTTCTACGAACCGGACCGCTTCACCCGGAAGGGCGCGATGCCCATCACCACCCTGATGCTTCTGCAGGACCGTGGAGCCGCCCAGACGCTGGACGGCGAGGCGCACCGCTGGCGCAAGCGGATGCTGATGGCGCTGATGGAGCCGGAGAACATCCGCCGCCTGTGCGGGGAGGTCGCCGCGGAATGGCGCGCCGCCCTGCCAGGATGGGAGAGGGCGGAGCGGGTCGTCCTCCTCGACGCCGTGCGGGCGATCCTCTGCCGGGCCGTCTGCCGCTGGGCCGGGGTGCCCCTGGCGGAGGAAGAGGCCGGCCCCCGCACTGCGGAGTTTGCCGCGATGATCGACGGGGCCGGAGCGGTCGGCCTACGCAACTGGCGCGGCCTGTTGCTGCGCACCCGCACCGAACGCTGGGCGCGCGGCCTGATCGAGGACGTCCGCGCCGGGCGGCTGGTGATGACGGAGGGTGATGCGGAAAGCCGTGCCATCCACGCCATCGCAACCCACCGCGGTCTGGACGGCAACCGTCTGGACACGGTGACGGCGTCGGTGGAACTCATCAACATCCTCCGCCCGGTGGTGGCGATCGCCCAGTATGTGGTCTTCGCCGCCATGGCCCTGCACGAGCATCCCGAGCAACGGGCCGCACTCCAGGACGCCAGCCCGGAGGAGGTTGAACATTTCGTCCAGGAGGTCCGGCGTTTCTATCCCTTCTTCCCGCTGGTCGCAGGGCGCGTGCGCACGCCCTTCGACTGGCGCGGCCACCGCTTCGCGGAAGGGACCTGGGTGCTGCTGGATTTGTATGGCACCTGCCACGACCCGCGGATCTGGAACGATCCCGAGCGGTTCCGCCCCGAGCGCTTCCGCGGGCGCGAACCGGGCGCCTTCGCCCTCATCCCGCAAGGGGGCGGCGGCCACCTGCGCGGCCACCGCTGCGCCGGGGAGTGGATCACCATCGAGGTCGTGAAGACGGCGCTGCGCCTGCTGACCCGCGAGATGCGCTACAGCGTGCCGGCGCAGGATCTGGCGCTCGACCTGTCGCGCATGCCCGCGGTGCCGCGCAGCCGATTCGTCATCACGGATGTGGCGCCGCGCCGCAAAGCCGATGCGGTGCTGGACCCGCCGGTCGCGCTTTCCCGACGCGCGCATTGACAATCCATACAATCGCGGGTCTTATGTTTGGAAGGGAGCGCCCCGCCTCCCTACAAGGATCGCCATGCCGCCGCTTCCCGCCCCCCCAACCGCTTCCCAACCCATCGACTGGGCCCCCTCGCTGGAGGACCGCAGCCGGCCCGTCTACATCGCCATCGCGGACGCCATCGCGGCGGACATCGGGTCAGGGCGGCTGAGGCCCGGCGACCGGCTGCCACCGCAGCGGATCCTGGCCGACCGGCTGGGCATTGATTTCACCACCGTCAGCCGCGCCTATGGGGAGGCGCGCCACCGCGGGCTGGTCGACGCGCGGGTCGGGCAGGGAACCTTCGTGCGCAAGACGGGCCATGTCCTCCCACCCTTCGCCGCGGAGCCGCACACCACCGTTGCGACGGTGCCGCTGGCCGTCAGCATGGCGATGAACCAGCCGCCGCAGCCGGAGGATTCCGCCGCCCTGACCGCCCGCATGACCCGCGGAATCGCCGCGGCCACCGCGGCTCTGGGACTTCCGGACCTGCTGCGCTACCCGGACGGGGCCGACAGCCCCGACGACCGCGAGGCGGCGGTCCATTGGCTGCGCCACCGCCTGCCCGGCCTGACGGCGGAGCGGGTGCTGGTGGCGCCCGGCACGCAGGCCGCCCTGCTCGCCCTGCTGTCCGCCCTGGCCCGCCCCGGCGACACGGTCTGCGCGGAGGCGCTGACCTATCCCGGCTTCCGCGCCGCCGCGGCGCAGCTCGGGCTGCGGGTGGTCGGCGTTCCGATGGACGTGGACGGCATCGACCCCGACGCGCTGCGCGCCGCGCTCGCCGAGCACCGGCCCAAGGCGCTCTACTGCATCCCGACCTTTCACAACCCGACCACCGCGACCATGCCGGAGGAGCGGCGGCAGGCGGTCGCCGCAGCGATGCGCGACCACAACGTGCCGATCATCGAGGACGACATCTACGGCCCGCTGCCGGAAACGGCGCCGCCGCCGCTGGCCGCCTTCGCGCCGGAGCTGACCTACCACGTCGCCGGGCTTGCCAAATGCGTGTCCCCGGCGCTGCGCATCGCCTATGTGGCGGCCCCCGACGCCCGGCAGGCCCGCCGGGTGGCGGTGGCGCAGCGGGCGACCACGCTGATCGCCGCCCCGCTGTCCGCCACCATCGCCCGGCTGTGGATCGCCGACGGCACCGCCGAGGCCGTGCGCGACGCCATCCGGACGGAGGCCATGGCCCGCCGGTCGCTCGCCGAATCGCTCCTGCCGGCGGAGCGGATCGTCACCAAGCGGGAGGCCTTCCATCTCTGGCTCACCCTGCCGGACGGCTGGAGCGGCGGGGAGTTCACCGCACACCTGCGCAGCCGAGGCATCTCGGCGGTGGCCGCGGAGGCCTTCGCCACCACCCCGGACGTGCCCGCGGCCCTGCGCTTCTGCCTGGGCGCCCCGCTGGACCGCGACGAGACCCGCCGCGCGCTGGAGATCCTGGCCGACGCCCTGGTCCTGCCCCCCGCCACCGCGGGCGTCATCATCTGAGGCCCATCAAAGCCTGCTTCAGAGTGTCGCATTGCTGGGATCGACCCCTGAAGAATCAGGATTTTCCATACACATCCTCCATTGAATGCATTCAATCACGCTTGCGAAGTCGGCGATTGAAGGCATACAGTCGGCGCCATGCCGCAGGCCACCGCTCGGGTGGTGCGGATGTTTGCGCAGAGGCACGCCATGCAGAATCTCGCCCGCTCGTCCAGCCTTCCCCCGCCGCCCTCCGCTCCGGCCCCGTCCAGCCCGGCTTCCTCGACCCCGGCTCCGTTCTACGCTTCGCATCAGAAGATCTACCCGAAGGCGGCGCGCGGCCGGTTCCGCCGCATCAAGTCGGCGCTGATGGTGGGCCTGCTGGCGCTGTTCATGCTGCTGCCCTGGCTGCGCTGGGACCGCGGCGCCGGCCTGCCCAACCAGGCGATCCTGTTCGATCTGGACAGCCAGCGCTTCTACCTGTTCGCCCTCGAACTCTGGCCGCAGCACATCTACTACCTGACGGGCGCGATGATCCTGGCGGCGGTCGGCCTGTTCCTGGCGACGGCGCTCGCCGGCCGCGTCTGGTGCGGCTACACCTGCCCGCAGACGGTGTGGACCGACCTTTATGTGAAGGTGGAGGAGTGGATCGAGGGCGACCGCGGCGCCCGCATCCGGCTGGACAACGGCCCGCGCAACGCGGGCTGGCTGGCCAAGAAGACCGCCAAGCACGTGGTCTGGCTGCTGATCGCCCTGGTGACCGGGGCCTCGGCCCTCTTCTACTTCGTGGACGCGCCGGGCTACGTCGCGGACCTGCTGCGCTTCCAGCCCGGGCCGGTGGCGACCGGCTGGATCCTGTTCATGACCGCCTGCACCTACGCCATGGCCGGCTTCATGCGCGAGCAGATGTGCGTCTATGTCTGCCCCTGGCCGCGCATCCAGGCTGCCCTGCTGGACGATGAAAGCCTCACCGTCACCTATCAGGACTGGCGCGGCGACGGCCGGGCGCCGCTGCGCAAGGAGCAGAGCTGGGCGGAGCGCTCGGCCGAAGGTCTCGGCGACTGCATTGACTGCAAGGCCTGCGTCCAGGTCTGCCCGACCGGCATCGACATCCGCGACGGCCTGCAGATGGACTGCATCAGCTGCGGCCTGTGCATCGACGCCTGCGACGACGTGATGGGCCGCATCGGGCGCCCCGGCGGGCTGATCCGCTACGACACCCAGTCAGCCCAGGAGGCCAAGGCCGTAGCCCGCAAGCCGGAGCCCTACCGGCTGGTCCGCCCGCGCACCATCATCTACTCGCTGGTGATGCTGGTGGTCGGCGGGATGATGACGCTGGGCGTGCTGCTGGAGCCGACGGTGGACGTCTCCGTCCTGCGTGACCGGGCGCCGCTTTACGTCACCCTGTCCAACGGCGCGATCCAGAACAGCTACACGGTCAAGATCTCCAACATGACCCGCGCCCCGCAGGGCTACCGGCTAACGGTCTCCGGCCCCCGCGGCGCCACGGTGACCGCGGCCGGTGGCGGGGGTGCCGATGGCCCGGCGCCGGTGCTGGGCGCCGAACCCGACACGGTGCAGACCCACCGCGTCCATGTCCGTGCCCCGGCGGGCGCCGCGGTGGCCGGCTCCATGCCGCTGACCCTCACCCTGACCCGCCTCTCGGACGGTGTGGCCCATCACGCCGAGACGGTGTTCCTGGCTCCGTGATGCGGTTCAGAGGGGACCGTCGCGATCACGGTCGCGGCGGTCCCGGGGCGGCGCGTGGCCGATGATGGCGCTGAAGCCGAACAGCAGAAGCAGGACACCCATCACGATCTCGATCCCGCAGATCAGCCGCACCGCGCCCGTCACCGGGTGGATGTCGCCGTAGCCGACCGTGGCGAAGGTGACCAGAGAGAAGTACAGCCCCTCTGGAAAGGTCAGGTCGCGGCGCACGCCGTCGATGATGAAGTTCGGCTCCACCATGAAGCGGTCGAGGATGGTGTAGAAGGCGCCGAACATGATGATGCACAGCGAATAGAAGGTCAGAAAGGCGAAGGCCGGCAGCACCAGCCGGGCCGCCTGCTGGAAGAAACCCTCGAACAGCAGCCCGGCGTCGAGCAGGAAGACGGCGATGTCGCGGGCGACGAGCGCGACGACGACTCCGATGGCCGACATCGACAGCAGGAAGATCGCCGTCAGCATCTCCGGCGACACCTCCCGCCCCGGCAGCAGGAAGGTCAGCGCGCCGATTCCCCAGACCGGAGCCATCCACAGGAAGATGCGGTCGAAATGCCCACCGTCGCGCAGCCGCCGCGACATCACGATGCTGCGGATCGTGTTGGCCCGCCACCACGCGCCCCCCAGGAAGGCGATCAGCGGGATCGCGAAGGCGGCGGCCTGGATGTGCGACGGGATGCTGTGGAAGTTGCTTTCCAGGAAAAAGACGAAGACGCAGGCGTAGACGCCGATGAAGTTCGCCAGGGCCAGGCTGAAGAACTGGCTGCCCGGAAACAGGTAGTGGAAGGCCCCGACGACGAGGCCGACCGACCCCAGCAGGGCGAAGGCCAGATCGCCCGACACCGAGCGGATGGACAGGGCGATCATCCCCTGCATCAGCGCGGTCAGCACCGCGCCGGTCAGCCAGGACCGGCGGGCGCGCGGCCGGGACGTATGGGCGGGGCCGGCGGCCTTGCTGGAGCGGCGGTCGGGGAGGATCTGGTCCATGCGCGAACCGGTTGTCGGTGGTGCCCACCTTATAGCCCCACCGCCGGTCCCGATGGCAGGACTTTCAACCGCCCTCCCCCAACGGGCTTTGCGGCGGGCCTACCAGCCGCCCGTGCTCAGCCAGCGCTCCACCATGTCCAGCCGGTCCCAGCCCCAGAAGGGCTCGTCGTCGACGATGACGAAGGGGGAGCCGAAGACACCGCGGTCCACCGCCGCGTCGTTCTCGGCGCGCAGGCGGTCCTTGACGGTCTGGTCCTGAAGGGCCGCAGCCACCGCCGCCCGGTCGTGGCCGAGCGTGCCGGCGATCTCCACCACCGTTTCGGCGGGGCCGATGTCGCGTCCCTCCCCCCAATGGGCGTGGTAGAGGGTGCGGGCCAGCAGCTTCGCCTGCTCGGGATGCTCGTCGGTCAGCCAGTAGAAGGCGCGCGACGCGGCGACGCTGTTGGCGGGGGCCGAGTCGGGGTAGGTGAAGGGCGCGTTGGTCAGCCGGGCGATCCGGCCCACGTCATGGACCAGATACTCGCCGCGCAACGGCTGCTGGAGGTTCGGCTTCATCCCCGTCACCTTGAAAATGGCGCCGAGCAGGATCGGGCGCCACGTGACGGTGCGGCCATGCGCCGCAGCCAGCTCCTCGATGCGGCGGCTGGCGAAATAGCCGTAGGGCGAGGCGAAATCGAAATAGAAATCGATGGGGTCGGCCATCCGCGCATCCTCCCGGTTCTGCTTTTCCGGAAAGGCTAGCGCGCGCCGAAGGTTCCGTCCAGCCGCCGACGGCTGGACGGGACTCAGACCGTCTTCACCTTGGCGTCGAAGACATAGCCGGCGCCGCGCTCGGTCTTGATGATCCGCGGCTCCTTCGGATTCGCCTCGATCTTGCGGCGCAGGCGCAGGATCAGCACGTCGATGGAGCGGTCGAACACCTCCGCCCCGTCGGCGCGGGTCAGGTCCAGCAGCTGGTCGCGGGTCAGCACACGCTGCGGGCGCTTCACGAAGGCGGCGAGCAGGCCGAACTCCGCCTTGGTCAACTCCACCTCGCGCCCTTCCTGGCTGCGCAGGCGCTGGGCGGTCAGGTCCAGTTCCCAATTGGCGAACTGCACCACGGCGCGCAGGTCGTCGGGGCTGCGCGGAGGACGGCCCTCGCCGGAGACGCGGCGCAGCACGGCCTTGATGCGGGCCAATAATTCGCGCGGGTTGAACGGCTTGGTCAGATAATCGTCGGCGCCCAGCTCCAGCCCGACGATCCGGTCGACATCCTGGTCCTTCGACGACAGGATGATGACGGGAATGTGCGATTCGGTGCGGATCTGGCGGACCAGCCCCAGCCCGTCGCCGTCCGGAAGCCGCAGGTCGCAGACCACCAGATCGACGGGATCGCTCTCCAACGCCTTCTTCGCCGCGGCCGTGTCCGGTGCGGTGGTCACGCGGTAGCCTTCCGAAGCCAGATAGGACTCCAGAAGTTCGCGCACCGGCTCATCATCATC
Source organism: Azospirillum baldaniorum (assembly GCF_003119195.2). Taxonomy (NCBI): domain Bacteria; kingdom Pseudomonadati; phylum Pseudomonadota; class Alphaproteobacteria; order Rhodospirillales; family Azospirillaceae; genus Azospirillum; species Azospirillum baldaniorum. The sequence goes on from NZ_CP022262.1 coordinate 613,275, forward strand.
GACCGCGAGAATGTGCATGGCCGTTACCTCCCGTCCTCTTCATAGCTCACCGCCATGGGTGCACGCAATCGGTTACAAGCCCGTAACAGGCACCCGTTGCACGACCGATGGGTGAATCGGCTGAAACATCCTACCGTGCGATCGAAACGAAAAAGCCGATTTCCTGAAATCACGCGGTCATCACAGGTTGGTTTATTCCTCTCAGCCGCGAGGCGAAAGGCAAAAGCCCGCACCGAAGGGGAATGACCATGTTCGTGCTCGACCAATGCCTGGAGCGGATGGCTCATCTGGACCGCGCCGACCGCCTGCTCAACGAGGTGCGCGTCTACAACAACCGCCTGCCCATCCGCGAAGCGTTGGCCCAGCACCGCGCGCTGCTGACCGAGGCCCGCCGCCACATCGAATCGGCGCGCACGCTGGTCGGTGAGCCATGAGCCGGAGACGCGGAACGCTCAACAGCGCGCGGTGACCTCGATCTCGATCTTCATGCGCGAGTCGGCCAGCGGGCAGACCATGGTCGTGCCGACGGGCGGGCGATCGCGGAATTCCTCCGCCAGGATCGGCTGAACCCGCGGGAAGTCGGCGGCATCGGCCAGATAGACCCGCATCCGCACCACGTCCGACAAATCCGCCTGCGACCGCCTCAGGGTCCGGCGAATGTTGCGCAAGGTCTGGCGCGCCTGTTCCTCCACGTCGCCGGCCATCGTCCGGCGCTCCGCATCGAAACCGGAGGTGCCGGGCACGAAGACCCACCGCCGTTCCGGAGCGTCCGCGGTCCCCGTCACGCGGCCCGCCACGAGGGCTCGCGGAGCGTCCCCGCGCCAGCAGCCGGCCCCATGTCCGGCCCCGCTCCTGCCAAGATCCATGGCGCTTCCATCCCATATTGTTTGTGTTCTTTATCGTCAGCAGAACCGACGTGGCGCCTTTATGTCACAGAGGGCCGAAGCCGCACAAACCCTGACCGGCGGCGGTTCCGCGGCATGTCGGCGCGGTTCGCGTCTTCCCGCCTGCCCAATTCTTTCCCAAATCAAAGCGTAAGCCGGGCAAGGAAGCCGGGCTCAGCCTGTCAGGCCCAATCCGTCAGGCCAAGAACGCCCAATCGTCCATAACGGGAGAAACCCGCATGTCCGGGATCACGAAAGCCGCCCTCTTCACCCTTGCCGTGCCGCTGCTGGCCGCGCCCGCCCTGGCGGCGGACCAGCCGCCGGGAGCGCTGGCGCTGAAGCGGGTGCTGCTGTCCACCGGCGGCGTCGGCTATTTCGAGCATGAGGCGCGCGTCTCCGGCGATGCCGCGCTGACCCTGGAGGTGCGCCGCGACCAGGTGGACGACGTCCTGAAGAGCATCGTGGTCTACGACGACCGCGGCGGCATCGGCACGGTGGACCTGCCGGGGCAGGAGCCGCTGGAGACCGCCTTCCGCGAGCTGCCCTTCACGCCGCAGGATCTCGCCTCACCCACCGCCCTGCTGAACGCCATGAAGGGGGCGGAGGTGCAGACCAGCGGCTCCCGCGCGGTGTCGGGCCGGCTGCTCTCGGTGACGGAGGAATACACCCAGCTTCCCAACGGCGGCGGCACCGTCACCCGCAACCGCGTCAGCCTGATGACCGCGGAGGGGCTGCGCCAGCTCGTCCTGGAGGAAACCGATTCCCTGCGCTTCGCCGACCCGCGGGTGCAGGCGCAGCTCGACTCGGCGTTGGCCGCCGTCGCCGTTGCGGCGGGCAAGGAGCGGCGGCGCCTGACCATCCGCACCACCGCGCCGCAGACGGACACGGGCGCGGAGCGCACTGTGCGCGTCGCCTATGTGGTCGCTGCCCCGCTGTGGAAGGCGACCTATCGCCTGACCCTGCCCGAATCGGCAAAGGGGGCCGAGGGCGGCACGGGCGACCTCCAGGGCTGGGCCGTGCTGGAGAATCTCAGCGGCGACGACTGGAAGGGGGTGGAGCTGTCGGTGGCGTCGGGCAACCCGGTCACCTTCCGGCAGGCGCTCTACTCCGCCTATTTCGTGAACCGTCCGGAGGTGCCGGTGGAGGTTCTGGGCCGCGTCCTGCCGCCGCCCGACGAGGGAGCCGTGGCCGCCGACGTGATGGCCAAGGCGCAGGATTCGGCCGTCCGCTCCCGCGCCGCCGCCGAATCCGGCGCCCCCACCGCCATGGCCGCCCCGCCTCCGCCGGCCCCGGCACCGGCCATGAGCGCGCCCTTTGCCGGCGCGATGCCCCAGCGCGCGGCGGAGACCACCCCCGCCGAAAGCACGGAGGCGACGGCGCAGGTGCTGTTCCGCTACCCGCAGCCGGTGACACTGGCGAACGGCGGCACGATGATGATGCCGATCACCGCCCGCGCCATCCCGGCGGAGCGGCTGTCGCTCTACCAGCCCAACACCCAGCCGCGCCATCCGCTGGCCGCTCTGCGCCTCAGCAACGGCGACTCCGGCGAGACCGGCCTGCCGCCGGGCGTGCTGACTCTCTATGAGCGGCTGGGCGGGGCCGCCGCCTATGTGGGCGACGCGCGGCTGGCCACCCTTCCGGCCGGCGAAAGCCGGATCCTCAGCTTCGCGGTGGATCAGGCGGTGACGGTGGACCGTTCCGAGCAGCCGAGCCGCACCCTGTCCCGCGCCACCCTGGCCGACGGGGTGCTGCAGCTGACCGTGACCGACCGCCAGACCACCACCTACCGGATCGCCGGCGCAGCGGGCGAGGACCGCACCGTCATCGTCGAGCATCCGCGGCGTTCCGGCTGGGAGCTGGTGCAGCCCACCGGTGGGGCGACGGATGGGGGCGCCCCGGACTTGACCGCCGACGCCTACCGTCTGCCGGTGGCGGTGCCCGCCGGCCAGACGGTGACCTTGACCGTCGCGCTGGAGCGCCCGCGGATCGAACGGTTCGGCATCTCGGAGATGTCGCCGGAGCAGGTGCGGGCCTACGCCTCCTCGGCGGAGCTGCCGCCCGCGGCGCGCGAGGCCCTGGCCAAGGTCGCGACCCTGCGCGGCGCTGTCGCCGACAAGGAGCGCCGCGTCGGCGAGTTGGAGCGCGAACAGGCGGACATCGGCAAGGAGCAGGAGCGGCTGCGCCAGAACCTCGCCACGCTGCCGCGCGACAGCGACCTGTTCAAGCGAACCATCGCCAAGATGGGCGAGCAGGAAACCCGCCTCGACGGCCTGTCCCGCGAACTGGCCACCGCCCGCAAGGAGGCCGACACCGCCCGCAACACGCTGCGCGATCAGGTGCGCGGCATGACGTTCTGACGGTGAGGAGGCTCCGTCACCAGGGCAGCGGCGACACGCCGAACAGCATCCGGTGCAGGTGCAGAAGACCGCCATAGAGCAGCAGAGCCACCGCCGGGCGCCACCAGCCGATCTCCTTCCAGACGAGGCTTTGGCGCCCGGCCAGGATCGCCGCGAAGGGCAGGTTGGAGGTGTGCGCGGCGTAGCGGTCCCACTCCGCCCCCAGCCGCCGCGCCAGCTTCGCGTCGATCAGGACGCTGCCGCCCAACGCCAGCAGGGCAAGCGTGCCGAACAGGATCAGCGAGGCCAGATCGCCGTTCGGCACCATATGGGCGACCGCCCACAGCCCGACGCCCCACAGGAACGGGTTGCGCGTCACCCGAAGGATGCCGCGGACCGGCTCCCGGTCGCCGGTCAGCAGCCTCTCCTGCCCGACCGAGGTCGGGTTCGGGGTGGAAAGGCCGGCGACGAGCAGGAACAGCGCCACCGACACCAGCAGGACCGGCACCCAGGCCAGCCCGCCGGCGGGCGGCCACAACGGCACATGGGGCGCCGCGTTGTAGGCCGCCACCAGCCACCAGAAGCCCAGCGCCGAGACCAGCGAATAGAGGCCGAGATAGGGCTTCTCGCCCAGCCGTCCGACCAGCGCCGCGCGCAGCGGCGTGCTCGAAATGCCGAAATGCGTCAGCAGCAGGAACAGCCCCGCGGCGGACAGATGGGCGATGGTCCCGGTCATGAGCGGTCTCCCGATCGTGTCCTACGGGTCTCGTCAGGCGCCCTTGTCCAGCGTCGTGCCGCTGCAATAGGCCCAATCGTCGCCGTGCAGGCCGAAGAACAGGGCCACCGGTTGCTTGCCGGAGCGGTCGATGACCACGCGGAAGCGGTTGCCGGTGCAGGCGCCCGCAGCCTGCTTCTGATAGGGCAGCTTGACGCTCTTGGATTTCAGGCAGGAATCGGCGGCCTTGGGCGGGTTGGCCGACGCGTCGATGCGCTTGCCGTTCAGCACCATGTAGTAGTTGGTGGCCTGCCCGCCCTTGACCTCGGCCTTCACCTCGATCTTGCCGAATCGGGACTTGTAGAGGCCGGCGTCGGTTTCGCCGTCCGGCGCGCCGGGGGCGATGGCGCGGAAGGACACGGCGCCGCAGGCCGGCGGCTCCTTCTTCTGGGCAAGGGCCGGCTGGGTAAGCGCAACGGTGGCGATGCCCGCGACCAATGCGGCACCGAAAAGACGCGACAGCGGCATGCGAACCTCCTGGATCGGATGGAAGGGGTTGGGACGGGTCAGGCGGGAGCTTGGCAGAACAGGGTCTGCTGCATGATGGCGCAGTCCTTCTCCACCCCGCCGTCGAGCATCGAGATCTCGACGCTGGTGACGGTCAGGGTGCGGCCCGGCTTCAACACGCGGGCGCGGGCGATCATCACCTCGCCCTTGGCCGGCGACATCAGATTGACTTTGAACTCCACCGCCAGGACTTCGCTGCCCGCCGGCATCAGCGTGTAGCCGGCGTAGCCCCCGGCGTTGTCGGCCAGCGTGCTGACCATGCCCGCGTGGAAGAAGCCGTGCTGCTGCGTCAGGTCGGCGCGGAACGGCAGGCGCATCTCGCAGAAGCCAGGCTCCAGCCGCGTCAGCTCGATCCCCAGCGTCTTGCAGATCGGCTGGCGTTCGAAGCCGGCGCGGCAGCGCGCCTCCCAGTCCGGATCGCGCGGTTCGAAGGTCTTGGGCACGTCTCGGGTCTCTCTGATTGTGTTCGGGCGGCCCTTACCCTGCGCCAGCCTTACGTTCCGATCAAGCCGAGCTGCGGGCTCGACGCCTCCGCGAAGGCTCGTTTCGGCATGCGCCCGGCCAGACGGGCCGCCCGCCCCGCCGCCACCGCGTCGCGCATCGCCGCCGCCATGCGCACCGGATCGCGCGCCTTCGACACCGCGGTGTTCAGCAGCACGGCGGCACAGCCCAGCTCCATCGCCAGGGCGGCGTCCGACGCCGTGCCGATTCCGGCGTCCAGGACCACCGGCACCGGGCTGCGCGCGCAGATCGTCTCGATGGCGTGCGGGTTGCGGATGCCCAACCCCGAGCCGATGAAGGCGCCCAGCGGCATCACCGCCGCAGCACCCAGGTCGGCGAGCTTGCGGCAGGTCACCGGATCGTCGTTGCAGTAGGGCAGAACGGTGAAGCCGTCGGCCACCAATTCCTCGGTCGCGCGCAGCAGCTCCTCGACGTCGGGGTAGAGCAGCTCGCGGTCGCCGATGACCTCCAGCTTGATCCAGTCCACGCCCAGCGCCTCGCGGGCGAGTTGCGCGGTCAGCACCGCCTCCTTGGCGGTCAGGCAACCGGCGGTGTTGGGCAGCAGCCCGGCGCGGTCGCCGATGACGTCGACGAGGCTTTCCGAATAGCCGTCCAGGCTGATGCGCCGGATGGCCAGCGTGACCAGTTCGCTGCCGCTGGCCTCCAGCGCGTCCAGCATGACCTGCTGGTTCGGATAACCGGCGGTGCCGAGAAACAGGCGCGAGCGGAACTCACGGCCCGCTATGGTGAGCGTGTCGTTCATGGGTGTTTCCTTGGATGTCGGACCCGCGCTCCGGCGGGTGAGAATTTCAGCCGCCCTGCACGGGACGGATGATCTCCAGGGCGTCGCCCGCGGACAGGGGCGTCTCGTCCCAGCGGCGGGACGGCAGGACGGCGCCGTTGAGGGCGACCGCGACCCCGCGGGTGCCCGCGGCGATTCCCCGCCCGGCCAGCAGGGCGGCGACGGTGGGGGCGGCGAGGTCCTCCTCCCGCCCGTTGACACGGATGCGGGCGCTCATGCCGCGGCCCCCTTCGGCTGGGCGAAGCGGTCGAGCGCGAAGGGGCGGATCACCGGATCGGCCTCCCCGGTCAGGACCAGACGCGCCACCGAATCCGCGGTGACCGGGGTCAGCAGGATGCCGTTGCGGTGGTGCCCGGTGGCGTAGACCAGCCCCTCGACCTCCGAGAGGCCGAGGATCGGGGCGTCGTCGCGGGTGCCCGGGCGGAAGCCGGCCCATGCCTCCTCGATGGGCAGCTCGGCGATGCCCGGCAGGGCGCGCCATGCCCCCTCCAGCAGGGCGAACTGGCCCCCGGCGGTCAGCCGGTCGTCGAACCCGCGCTCCTCCGTCGTGGCGCCGACGAGCAGCCGCCCGTCCAGCCGCGGGATCAGGTAGGTGCCGGGGGTCCACACCACATGGCGCAGCAACGGCAGGCGGGCGTCCATGCGCAGGCAGAGCATCTGTCCCTTCACCGGGCGCACGGGCGGCCGCACCGCCGGAGACAACCCGTCGATCCAGCCCGACCACGCCCCGGCGGCCAGAACCACTTGATCGGCCTCGACCAGACGGTCCTCGACCTGGATACCGACCGCCCGACCACCGCGGACTTCGATGCGGGACACCTCAGCGTATTCGTGCACCACGGCGCCGGCCCGCAGGGCGGCGGCGTGCAGGGCGGTGGCGACCTTGCGGTTGTCGACCTGATGGTCGCCTGCGCAAAACAGCGCGCCGGCGACGCCCGGCTGGAGATAGGGCTCGCGCCGCCGCACCTCCGCCCCGCTCAGCCATTCCACCGGCAGGCCGAGCCTGGTCTGGAAATCGTGCAGGAAGCGCACCTTGGCCGCGTCGTCGGCGTTCAGCGCGATGACCATCGTGCCTTCGCCGCGCAGGTCCACCGCCATGCCGGAAGCGGCCTCCAACTCCGCCGCGAAGGCGGGCCACAGGTCCTGCGATGCGCGGGTCAGCGGCAGAAGGCTCTCTTCGCCGGGTTCGGTCTCGACACAAGCGGCGAGCATGCCGCCCGCGGCGTGGCTGGCGCCCCGGCCGGCAGCGCCGCGGTCGAAGACCTCGACCCGGCAGCCGGCGGCGGCCAGCCTCCAGGCGATGGACAGGCCGATCACCCCGGCGCCGATCACGGCGATGGAGGGCCCTCCAGAAACGGAAAGAGCGGAATCAGAATGAGATAAGGGCGCGGATACCATGCGGCGGCTCCCTTCGCTGGCATTATCCAGACAGGTTCGATGGGTGTGATCTCAGCCGCGTGAGCGCATCCCGCACGGCACCCCAGCCAATGCCCGGATCATCCGGAAGAGAGCCGCCTTTGGCAAGCCCCTTTTCGTTGGTCACAACAACAAAAGCGACGCCAGCCCCAGGAAGGACAGGAAGCCGATGACATCGGTCATGGTGGTCAGGAAGACCGAACTCGCCACCGCCGGATCGACGCCCAGCCGGTCCAGCCCGATGGGAATCAGCACGCCGCACAGGCCGGCGACGAACAGGTTGATGACCATGGCGCAGCCGATGACCAGGCCGATCATCGGCTCGAACCACGTCGCGGCGATGGCCCCCACCAGCGTGGCGAAGACGGCGCCGTTGAGCAGCCCGACCAGAACCTCCTTCCCCACCACGCGGGGCGCGTTGGAGGACGACAGCTCGCGCGTCGCCAGGGCGCGCACCGCTACGGTCAGGGTCTGGGTCCCGGCGTTGCCGCCCATCGAGGCGGTGATCGGCATCAGCACGGCCAGCGCCACGATCTGTTCGATGGTCGCCTCGAACAGCGAGATGACGCCCGCCGCGGCGAAGGCGGTGAACAGATTCACGCCCAGCCAGGAAATGCGCGAGCGCGAGGTCTCCAGAACCGAGCGGTAGATCGAGGTGTCGCCGACGCCGCCCAGCTTGCCGATGTCGTCTTCGGCTTCCTCGTCGATGATGTGGACCACGTCGTCGACGGTGATGACGCCGATCAACCGCCCGCCGGCATCCACCACAGGGGCGGAGACCAGGGCGTATTGGCGGAACAGGTTCGCCACCTCCTCCTGATCCATGGTGGCGGGGATGGTGTCCACCTCCTCCGTCACCAGATCGGCAATGCGGATCGACCGCTTCTGGCGCAGCAGGCGCGACAGCGGCACCGCGCCGACCACCCGGTGCATCGGATCGACGACGAAGATATCGTAGAAGTCCTCCGGCAGCTCGTCGGTGGCGGCACGGACGTAATCGATGGTCTTGCCCACCGTCCAGAACTGCGGCACCGCCACCAGATCGCGCTGCATCAGGCGGCCGGCGGTGTATTCGTCGTAGGTCAGGTTCTCCTGGACCAGCGCGCGGTCGGCGGCCGGCAGATTCTCCAGCACCTCGCGCCGGGTGTCCTCGTCCAGGTCCTCGATGACGTCGACGGCGTCGTCGGTGTCCAGCTCCGCGACGGCGGCGGCCAGCTCCTTCGGTTCGAACAGCTCGACGATCTCTTCGCGGAGATCGGGGTTGAGGTAGCTCAGCACCTCGCCGTCGAAGTCGGGACGCAGGACACCGATCAGCGCCTCCCGGTCATCGTGACCGAGCTGCTCGATCAGGTCGGCGATGTCGGCGGGGTGAAGCTTGTCCACCTCCGCGCGCAGATCGTCGCGCCGTCCGGCGTGCAGCCGTTCGACGATCTCCTCCACGAACTCCGGCTCAACACCATAGGCGCGCTCCTCCTCGCCGTCCTCGCGGGGCGGGGCGGGGCGTTCGGCCGGGTGCGGCACATCGTCCTGGATACGATCCGGTTCCTGGCGGTCGGTGTGCATGGCGGCACCCTCCCTGTACGATGGCAATGCGGCGTGACGGCATGGTCCTGCGATCGGCCGACCATGGCGCACCGGCGTTTGCGGGTTGGTGGGGAGCCCTTGCGGGTTCCCGCCGGGGCGCCCACCGAATATAGGTGTGACACCGCTTTGTCCAGCGCGGCGGGCCATTCCCTGGCCTCCGGCCTCTCGCGCAATGCTTGCGTGGGCTGCGCAATTCGTGCACCCATAATGCCAACGGGGCTTTTCACCCCGCGCGGGCAGCGAAAAACAGACACCACCGGCCAACGGATGTGACGATGGAGTACGCCTACACCGACATCGACGGTCAGGAAGGGATCATGCTGTCGGGGCGTTTCACCTACGATGACAGCCGCAAGTTCCATGATCTGCTGGCGGACTGGGACATCGGCGCGCGGCCCGAGGTGCGGTTGGACCTGCGCTACATGACCTTCCTGGACTCCGCGGCGATCGGCATGCTGTTCGTCCTGGCCAACCGCTGCCGCGACGCGAAGGGGCTGGTGACGGTGCACAATGCACAACCTTACATTGTGCAGACCATGCGCCGCGTGGCGCTCGACCAGTATGTGGAGTTCCGCTGAGGACGAGGGCTCCGAGAGGATGGTCCTGATCGTGGCGGCCTGGAAACGGAAGTCTGAAAACGAAAAAGCCCGCTGTGGTCCGATGGACCGGCGGGCTTTTCGTTTGTTTGCCTGAACCCCCCGTTTCCGGGGGATGGTGCGGTCGAGAAGACTCGAACTTCCACGGCATCTCTGCCACAGCGACCTCAACGCTGCGCGTCTACCAATTCCGCCACGACCGCACAAGGCTGGTAGAACCGAGGAGGGAAGTGCTCCCCTCATCGGGTGGAGCGGGGGAATAGCAGATCCCCATCGCCCGATCAAGCGGTGTCTCGCGTTTTTGCCAAAGAAAGTTCATAACATCGGCATGACCGATCTCACCGCCCCTATTCCGCCCGCCGCCGATGCCGCTGCCACCGCCAATGCCCTCCCGGCGCGAGCGGTGGAGTGGCGCATCAGCGACACGCCCGTCCCCTACCCCGACGCGCTGGCCGAAATGGAGGCGCGCGTCGAGGCCATCCGCGCCGGCGCCGCGCCGGAGCTGGTCTGGCTGCTGGAGCATCCGCCCCTTTACACCGCCGGCACCAGCGCGCGGGAGGAAGACCTGCTGGAGCCGGGCCGCTTCCCCGTCTATCAGGCCGGGCGCGGCGGGCAGTTCACCTACCACGGGCCCGGGCAGCGCGTGGCCTACGTGATGCTGGACCTGAAGACGCGCGGCGCCGACATCCGCGCCTTCGTCCACGACCTTGAGGAGTGGCTGATCCGCACGCTGGCCGCCTTCAACATCCGCGGCGAACGGCGGGAGGGCCGCGTCGGCATCTGGGTGGACAAGCAGCCCTACGGCGGCGCGCCCGGCCAGGAGGACAAGATTGCCGCGATCGGCGTGCGCGTGCGCCGTTGGGTCAGTTTCCACGGCGTCGCCCTGAACGTCGAGCCGGACCTGTCGCACTTCGCCGGCATCGTCCCCTGCGGCATCAGCGAGCATGGGGTGACCTCCATCGTCGCGCTCGGCCACCTCGTCACCATGGAGGATGTGGACGCCGCCATGATCGCCAGCTTCGCGGAGGTCTTCGGCGGCGGGTCGGAAGAAGAATGACCCCTACCGCTTCGTCGCTCCGGCGGGCTGCGCGTCGTTCAGGACGCGCACATCCTCGTTGGTGATCGACACGATGGTGCAGCCGGTGCTGTCGCCGTTGCGGAAGAGATAGATCAGCCGGCGGTTTGCCTGCTTCTTCGGGTCGTGCAGGTTCAGGCCATGGCCGAAGGCGACGCCCAGAACCTCGCCCTTGAAGATGGCGCGGTAGCGCAGGGGCATCTGCTCCCGGAACTGGCGGGCGGCGCAGGCCTTGCTCAGTTCCTTCTCGAAGGTCCCGGCGTGCCGCCAGTCCTGGGAGGAGCGGATCATCACCCATTGCGGCGGCAGCGGGAACTGGACCACCGGCGGCGAGAGCGGCAGGTCATAGCCGCCGGGCGGCACCGGCGGCATGTGTCCCGGCTCCGTCCGGTCGAGCGGCCCCTTGGCCCAGGCCACCCCGCCGCCCAGCGCACCGAGGATCAAAAGGCTTCGGGCTGCGCCGCACAGGAGCCTGAGCGCTGATTCTGGCCTTTTGCCGCTCATCCCAACCTGTTTTCCCCCTCCCGAAACCCTCTCCCGAAGACCGGGAGAGGGAGCATCGAGCGCCGGTCGGCCCCTTACGCCGCCGGTTCGTTGCCGTAGACGGACTTGGTCTCCAGGAACTCCTCGAAACCGACTTCGCCCCACTCGCGCCCGATGCCGGACTGCTTGTAGCCGCCGAAGGGAGCGGCAAGGTCAATGGAGGCGCCGTTCAGATGCACCATGCCGGTGCGCAGGCGCTTCGCCACCGCCCGCGCCTCGTCCACCGTGCCCGCGTAGACATAGCCGGACAGACCATAGAGCGAGTCGTTGGCGCTGCGGATCGCCTCTTCAATGTCCTCGTAGGGGCGGATGGTCAGGACCGGGCCGAAGATCTCCTCGCGCATGATGGTCATGCCGTCGGTGGCGCGGCTGAAGACGGTGGGCTTGGCGTAGAAGCCGCGCTCCAGCCCGTCCGGACGGCCCGGACCGCCGCACAGCAGGGTGGCCCCCTCCTCGATGCCGGCCTGGATCAGGCGCTGCACCCGCTCGTACTGGCGCTGGTTGGCGATCGGGCCGACGCCGGTGCGGTCGCCGCGCGGATCGCCGACCACCAGACGGGCGCAGACCTGGGCGGCGATCGTCTCCGCCTCGTCCAGGCGGGAGGCCGGGACATACATGCGCGACGGCGCGTTGCAGCTCTGCCCGGTGTTGGACATCATCGACCGTACGCCGTGGGTCACCGCCTTGGTCAGATCGGCGCTCTCGCAGATGATGTTGGCGGACTTGCCGCCCAGTTCCAGCGACACGCGCTTGATGCTGTCGGCGGCGTTGTGGGAGACCGACGCCCCGGCGCGGGTGGAGCCGGTCAGCGACACCATGTCGACCAGCGGGTGCGAGGCCAGGACCGGGCCGACCACCGCGCCGTCACCGTAGAACATGTTGAAGACGCCCGCCGGAACCCCGGCCTCGTGCAGGATCTCGGCGAAGATCCAGGCCGAATAGGGGGCGAACTCGCTGGGCTTCAACACCATCGTGCAGCCGGTGGCGAGCGCCGGGGCGACCTTGCAGGCGATCTGGTTGATCGGCCAGTTCCACGGCGTGATCATGGCGCAGACGCCGACCGGCTCGCGCAGGATGCGGGTGGTGCCGCGGGTCCGCTCGAACGGGTATTCGCGGGCGGCCTCCAGAGCCGTCTTGAAATGGGCCAGCCCCATGAAGGCCTGCGCCGGCTTTGACAACGCCGCCAGCGGCGCGCCCATCTCCTCGGTGATGGCGTCGGCCACCTCGTCCATGCGCTTCTCGAAGAGCGCGCAGACGGCGGCCAGCAGCTCCAGCCGCTCGTTCAGGGGGGTGCGGGAAAAGCCGTCGAAGGCGGCGTGGGCCGCCGCCACCGCGCGTTGCGCGTCCTCCGGCCCGCCGAGCGCCACGGTGCCCGACACCTGCTCCGTCGCCGGGTTCAACACCTCCATCACGGTGGCGCCCGCCGCGGGTTCGGTCCAGGCGCCGCCGATGTAGAAGGATTGGCAGGTCTTCATCTCTAATCCCCTTGCTCTCTTCGTTGGCATTTTCGGGTGAAACGATCCTGCCCCGTCCGGAGCCGTTTGCCAAAGCTTTCCATCGGGAAAAACCGGATAGGTCAGAAGACCGGACCCTGTTGACAGATCAATGGTTTCACGGTCTGATCGTTGAACACATACATGCCGCCGCCCCGCTTGCGGCGAGCCGAACGACAAGAATCGGGCCGCAACAACCGTGGCCCAAGGGCTGGGAGCCTGCTTCACGGGTACAAATCAAACGTACAATCAGGGGGACGAGGGATGGCCTTACGTGATCGGCATCGGCGTCTTGCGGATGCGCTGCGTTCCGGAACCTTGAAACAAGTCCTGCCGGCGGCGGCCTGCCTGGCCCTGCTGGCCGCGGCCCCAACGCCGTCTCAGGCCGCAACCCTGACGGTCGGCACCTCGGCGGAGCCGAGCGCGCTCGACCCGCACTACCACAACCTCGGCCCCAACACGCGCGCCCGCAAGCATGTGTTCGAATCTCTGGTCAGCATGGACGCCAAGATGCGGCTCCAGCCCGAACTGGCGGAAAGCTGGCGCGCCATCGACGAGACGACCTGGGAATTCAAGCTGCGCAAGGGCGTGAAGTTCCACGACGGCACCGAGTTCACGGCGCAGGACTTCGTCTACACGGTCTGCCGCATCCCGAACGTCGCCAACAGCCCCTCCTCCTTCACCGTCTATACCAAGGGCATCGCGGGGATCGAGGCGCCGGACCCGCACACCCTGATCATCAAGACCGGCAAGCCCTATCCGCTTCTGCCGGTGGAGCTGTCGACCTTCGGCATCATCTCCGCCAAGGCGGCGGGCGGCGAGGCCGTCACCTTCGACAAGGCGGGCTGCAAGGCCGATTCCTGGCCGACCACGCAGGCCTTCAACGACGGCTCGCTGATGATCGGCACCGGGCCGTTCAAGCACAAGTCCTACACCAAGGGCGACCGGCAGGTGCTGGAGCGCAACCCCGACTACTGGGGTCCGCAGGCCGCCTGGGACACGGTGGTCTTCCGCCCGATCACCAGCGACGGGCCGCGCGTCGCCGCCCTGCTCGCCGGTGACGTGGACATGATCGAATCGCCCCCCGTGCAGGACATCGAGCGGCTGAAGTCCGCCCCCAACGTCTCCCTGGCCCAGGCCCAGTCGAACCGCGTGATCTATCTGGCGCTGGGCGTGCAGGACACCCCGCCGACCATCACCGGCACCGACGGCAAGAATCCGCTGAAGGACCCGAAGGTGCGCAAGGCGCTGTCGCTGGCGGTGGACCGCGACGCCATCGTGAAGCGCATCATGATGGGCGTGGCGGAGCCGGCGAATCAGTACCTCCCCGCCGGCTTCTATGGCAACAACCCGGAGGTCACCGTCGCCACCGACGCCAACAAGGCCAAGCAGCTCCTCGCCGAGGCCGGCTACCCGAAGGGCTTCCAGCTCACCCTCGGCACGCCGAACGACCGCTACATCAACGACGACAAGGTGGCCCAGGCGGTCGCCCAGATGTTCACCCGCATCGGCGTGCAGACGCAGGTCGACGCGACCACCGCCAACGTCTTCTTCTCCAAGCGCAACAAGCAGGAATACAGCGTCTTCCTGGCCGGCTGGGGCGCCGATTCCGGCGAGATGTCGTCGCCGCTGAAGGCGCTGATCGCCACGCCGATCAAGGAGAAGGGCTACGGCACCACCAACTACACCAGCTATTCCGACCCGGAGCTGGACGGCATGCTGGACACGGCGCTGGCGACCGTGGACGACGCCAAGCGGGAGAAGCTGCTCCAGGCCGCGGTGAAGCGGGCGGTGGACGCCGACATCATCATTCCCCTGCATTACGAGGTGACGGTCTGGGCGATGAAGAAGGGGCTGAGCTACGAACCGCGCGCCGACCAGTACACGCTGGCCCAGAAGGTGACCCCGGCGAAGTAGCAAAGGTGGAGCGGTCCTCCATTTCCCCTCTCCCCTCTGGGGAGAGGGTTAGGGTGAGGGGGTTCCGCTTCTGCCGAACGCTCCGCAACGCGCATCCCCCTCACCGGCCCTCCGGGCCACCCTCTCCCCAGAGGGGAGAGGGTTAAGGGGCTAAAATCCATGCTTGTCTTCATCCTCCGGCGGCTGGCGCAGAGCGCGGTCGTCGTGGTGGCGATGTCGGTGCTGGTCTTCGCCGGCATCTTCGCCATCGGCAACCCCATCGACGTGCTCATCAGCCCCGAGGCCGACGCGTTCGAACGCGCCGCCGCCATCGCCCGGCTGGGGCTCGACAAGCCCATGCACGAGCAGTTCATCCGCTTCGTGGACAGCGCGCTCGACGGCGACCTCGGCACCAGCTTCGTGCACGGAGTACCGGCGCTCGGCCTCGTGCTGCAGCGCTTCCCGGCAACGCTGGAGCTGGCGCTCTGCGCCATGCTGGTGGCCGTGGTGCTGGGCATCCCGCTGGGGCTGTGGGCCGGGCTGAAGCCGGACAGCTTGGCCGGGCGGGTCATCATGACCGGCTCGATCCTCGGCTTCTCGCTGCCCACCTTCTGGGTGGGCATGATGCTCATCATGGCCTTCGCGGTGACTCTGGGTTGGCTGCCGGCGGGCGGGCGCGGCGAGACGGCCAGCCTGTTCGGCGTGCAGTGGAGCTTTCTGACCGCCGATGGGCTGGCCCATCTGATCCTGCCCGCGGTCAATCTGGCCCTGTTCAAGCTGTCGCTGGTCATCCGTCTGGCCCGCGCCGGCACGCGGGAGGTCGCCTTGCAGGACTATGTGAAGTTCGCCCGCGCCAAGGGGCTGGCGCCCGCGCGGGTGGTCGGGGTGCACATCCTGAAGAACATCATGATCCCGGTGGTCACCGTCCTCGGGCTGGAGCTGGGCAGCGTCATCGCCTTCTCGGTGGTCACGGAATCGGTCTTCGCCTGGCCGGGTATGGGCAAGCTGCTGATCGACAGCATCCTCCAGCTCGACCGCCCGGTGGTGATCGCCTACCTGCTGGTGACGGTGCTGCTGTTCGTCGTCATCAACCTGATCGTCGATCTGGTCTATTCGCTGCTCGACCCGCGAATCCGGCTGGGCGGAGGGCGGGCATGAGCAGCGTCGTTGCCAAGGCCCCGCCGGTCGAGACGCCCTTCCTGCGGCTGGCGCGGGACTTCGCGCGGTCGCGCACGGCGCTGGCCGGGCTGGCGGTGCTGGTGCTGATCGTGCTCGCCGCCCTGCTCGCCCGCTGGGTGGTGCCGCAGGACCCCTACGATCTCGCCCAGCTCGACATTCTGGACAGCATGATGGCACCGGGATCGCTGGGCGGCGGCGGCTGGACCTATTGGCTGGGCACCGACGACCAGGGGCGCGACATGCTGTCGGCCATTGTCTTCGGCCTGCGCACCAGCCTGCTGGTCGGGGTGGTCGCCACGCTGATCGCGCTCGCCGTCGGGGTGGCGGTCGGGCTGCTCGCCGCCTATGCGGGGGATCGGGTGGACGGGCTGGTCATGCGGCTGGTCGACATCCAGCTCTCCTTTCCGGCCATCCTGATCGCGCTGATCCTGTTGGCCCTGCTGGGCAAGGGGGTCGACAAGGTCATCGTCGCGCTGGCCGCCGTGCAGTGGGCCTACTACGCGCGCACCATCCGGGGCTCCGCCCTGGTGGAACGGCGCAAGGAGTACATCGAGGCCGCGCAATGCCTTGCCCTGCCCCACCGGCGGATCATGATGCGCCACCTGCTGCCCAACTGCCTGCCGCCGCTGATCGTCGTGGCGACGGTGCAGGTCGCCCACGCCATCGCGCTGGAGGCGACGCTGAGCTTCCTCGGCGTCGGCGTGCCGGTGACCCAGCCATCGCTGGGGATGCTGATCGCGTCGGGCTACCAGTACATGCTCTCAGGCGATTACTGGGTCAGCCTGTTCCCCGGCCTCGCCCTGCTGGTCACCATCGTGGCGATCAATCTGGTGGGGGACCGGCTGCGCGACGTCCTCAACCCGCGGCTCAATCATTGAGAGGGGGCACGCGATGACCGCACCTCTGCTGCGCGTCGACGGGCTGAAGACCCATTTCCTGACCCGCGCCGGCACCGTGAAGGCGGTGGACGGGGTCGACCTGCGGCTCGACCGCGGCGAGATCCTCGGGCTAGTCGGCGAGTCCGGCTCCGGCAAGTCGGTGACCGGGCAATCCATTCTCGGCCTCGTCGATCCGCCGGGCCAAGTGGTCGGCGGCCGGGTGCTGTTCCAAGGCGAGGATCTGGTGGGCGCCGGGGAGAAGCGGCTGCGCGCCATCCGCGGGCGGCGCATCGCCATGATCTTCCAGGACCCGATGATGACGCTGAACCCGGTGCTGAGCATCGGCACCCAGATGGTCGAGGCCGTACGGGCTCATGACAAGGTCAGCCGGGCGGAGGCGTGGGAGCGCTCGCGCCGGGCGCTGGCCCGCGTCGGCATCGCCTCGCCCGACGAGCGGCTGGCGTCCTATCCGCACCAGTTCTCCGGCGGGATGCGTCAGCGCGTCGCCATCGCCATCGCCCTTCTGCACTCCCCCGACCTGATCATCGCCGACGAGCCGACCACCGCGCTCGACGTCACCATCCAGGCGCAGATCCTGTTCGAGGTGCAGACGCTCTGCCGCGAGACGGGGACGGCGCTGATCTGGGTGACCCACGACCTCGCCGTCGTGTCGGCGCTGGCCGACCGGGTGGCGGTGATGTACGCCGGGCGGGTGGTGGAGACCGGGACGGTGGCCGAGATCATCGGCAACCCGCGCCACCCCTACACCCGCGGCCTGCTGGAGTCGGTGCCCAGCCGCAACCGGCGCGGCGTGCCGCTGCGCTCCATCCCCGGCATGACGCCCTCCGTCCTCGACCTGCCGGAGGGCTGCGCCTTCCGCCCGCGCTGCGACCGGTCCACCGGAGCCTGCACTGTGATGCCGGAGCTGAGCGGTGAGCGGGAGGACCGCGCCTGGCGCTGCTGGAACCCCGTCGCGGCCGAAGTCCGGGGAGACGCCGCATGACCACTCCCCCGATCATCGAGCTGAATGGGCTGACCAAACGCTTCTCGCGCAAGCTGGACGTGGTGGAGCGCTTCGCCCGCCGGCTGGGGGCGGCCATCGACGACCGGGCGGTGCAGGCGGTCAGCGGCGTCGACCTGTCCATCGCCGAGGGCGAGGTGGTCGGGCTGGTCGGCGAATCCGGCTGCGGCAAGAGCACGCTGGGCCGCATGGTCGCCGGCATCCTGCCGCCCAGCGCCGGCACCCTGCGCTGGCGCGGCCGCGACCTGCGGGAGCTGTCCCCGGCCGACCGCCATCACGCCAACCTGAAGATCCAGATGGTCTTCCAGGACCCCATGGCATCGCTCAACCCGCGCCTGCGCGTGGCCGACATCGTCGGCGAGGCGCCGGTGGTCCATGGGCTGGTGCCGCGGAGGGAGGCGGAGGACTATGTGGCCGCGACCTTGCGGCAGGTCGGGCTGGACCCCGCCTATCTGCGGCGCTACCCGCACCAGTTCTCCGGCGGGCAGCGGCAGCGCATCGGCATCGCCCGCGCGCTGGCGGTGAAGCCGGACGTGCTGGTCTGCGACGAGTCGGTGGCGGCGCTCGACGTGTCGATCCAGGCGCAGATCATCAATCTGTTCATGCGCCTGCGCGAAGAGCTGTCGCTGACCTATCTCTTCATCAGCCACGACCTGGGCGTCGTGGAACACATTTCCGACCGCACCGCGATCATGTATCTTGGACGAATCGTGGAGTTGGCCCCGACACCGGAGCTGTTCGACAAACCCAATCATCCCTATGCCAAGGCGCTGTTGGACGAGGCGCCGCGCGTGTCCGTGGAGAAGCGGCGGTTCGCGCCGATCCGCGGAGAGATTCCATCGCCCCTCGACCCGCCGTCGGGCTGCGCCTTTCATCCGCGCTGCCCACACGCGATGCCACGCTGTTCAGCGGAACGCCCGGCCCTGCGCGAGATCGCGCCCCGGCGCTGGTCCGCCTGCCATCTGAACGAAACCACAGGTCCATGATGCCCTCACCCGATCCCGCCGGCCCATCCGCGTGCAGCCCGCGCACGCTGGAGCTGCTGCGCGACCTGATCGCCTTCGACACGACCAGCCGCAACTCCAACCTCGACCTGATCCACTACATCCGCGACCATCTCGCGGAGTTGGGCGTGTCCAGCACGCTGGTGTTCAACGAGGAGCGGACCAAGGCCAACCTCTACGCCACCATCGGCCCGATGGACCGCGGCGGCGTCTGCCTGTCCGGCCACACCGACGTGGTGCCGGTGGACGACCAGGACTGGTCCAGCGACCCCTTCACCCTGACGGAGCGCGACGGCAAGCTGTTCGGGCGCGGCACGGCGGACATGAAGGGCTTCATCGCGGCGGCGCTGGCCATGGCGCCGGACTTCCTAGCCGCCAACCTGACGACGCCGGTCCATTACGCCTTCTCCTACGACGAGGAGCTGGGCTGCCTCGGCGTGCCCGGCCTGCTGACCCAGCTCGCCGGGATGGCGGTCAAGCCGCGCCTGTGCATCGTCGGCGAGCCGACGCGGATGCGGGTGATCGTCGGCCACAAGGGCAAGGTGGCGCTGCGCTGCCGCGTCCACGGCCACGCCTGCCACTCTTCGCTCGCCCCGCAGGGGGTGAACGCCGTGGAGTACGCGGCGGAGCTGGTGTCGTTCCTGCGCGGGATGGGCCGCCGCTTCGCCGAGCAGGGGCCGTTCGACCACGATTACGATATTCCCTACACCACGGTGCACACCGGGGTGATGGAGGGCGGCACCGCCCGCAACATCGTCCCCTCCGACGCCTCCTTCGAGTTCGAGATCCGGCATCTCGCCGACCATCCGGTGGCGCCGATGCTGAAGGAGCTGCGGGACTTCGCCAAGACGTTGGAACCGGAGATGCGCGCCGTCCGCCCCGATGCCGGATTCTCCTGGGAAACCCTGTCGGACAGCCCGGCGCTCGACACCCCGCCGGAGTCGGAGGAGGTGACGCTGGTCAAGAACCTCGCCGAGCAGAACGGCCACGGCAAGGTGGCTTTCGGCACGGAGGGCGCTCTGTTCACCAGCATCGCCAACATCCCCGCCGTGGTTTGCGGCCCCGGCGACATCGAGCAGGCCCACAAGCCCGACGAGTATGTGGAGCTGAGCGAACTCGCCCGCGCCGAGCGTTTCCTGCACCGGCTGAGGGATGCCGCGAAGAAGGGGCTGTAACAAAGGGGCCTGTAACGCGGAAGGGCCGGAGCGTTGCCGCTCCGGCCCCCTTCACAATGTCCCTGGACCGTTGCGCTTCGCCGGTCAGTGGACCTCCACGCTGACGATGGCCGGCAGGGTGCGCAGGAAGTCGGCACCCGTGTCGGTCGCCTCGACGACGAGGTGACCGCAGCGGTCGTGCCCGCGCAGGCGGGCCTCCGCGCCCATGCCGGCGGTGCGCAGCACCTCCGACAGGTCGGACACCGCGGTGCGAACCCAGGCCCGATGCTCGGCCAAGCTCTTGTACGCCGTTGCTTCCGAGTGATTCAGGGTAACGGTAAAGGTGTGCAGCTCGATGGTCATAAGAGCTCCGGAATGAACCGATTGTTCTGGGACAAGCTCAGTGTTTGACGCTGTTCGAGCATCCGCTCCGCCCCAACCGGACGGTGTGTGAAAACAAGCTGGAAAGGGACGTGCGGACACTTGCCGGTTGGCGGATTGAATCCGGGGATCAGCCGATCGGCGAAAAGGGTCCCTTTCGATTTGGGGAGCAAACAAACCGCAGTGTAATCGAAACCGGCGGCCGATGCTTGTGATATCGTGGGAACGCTGCTCTGCGCCAAGAGCGTTCACAGGACGCAAAAGGGGTAGCCACGGCACGGCCACTTCGACAGATTTCATGGCCCCGTTGGACCGCCCTCAATCCAGGAAGATGTCCGGCGCCAGCGGGACGCCCGGCTTGACCGCGTAGGGCTCCAGGTCGGTAACGCCCTCCTCCGCCAGCACCTCGTCGTCGATGAAGAAGTGTCCGGTGCAGGTCCTGGCGTCGCGGGTCAGGATGGCGTGGGCGGCGTCGGCCAGGATCTCCGGCTTGCGGCAATTGTCGAACTCGGCTGCGCCCTTCAGCATGGCGATGGCCGCCGTGCCGATGATGGTGCGCGGCCACAGGGAATTCACGGCGACCTTGCCGCGGAACTCGGCGCTCATGCCCAGCGTGCACAGGCTCATCGCGTATTTGGCGATGGTGTAGGCGGTGTGGTGCTGGAACCAGCGCGGATTGAGGTTCAGCGGCGGCGACAGGGTCAGGATGTGCGGGTTCTCCGCCTTCAGCAGATGCGGCAGGCAGGCCTGGGCGCAGGCGAAGGTGCCCCGCCCGTTGACCCCCATCATCAGGTCCCAGCGCTTCAGCGGCGTGTCCAGCGTGCCGGTCAGGCTGATCGCGCTGGCGTTGTTGACCAGGATGTCGACGCCGCCGAACGCCTCCACCGTGCGGGCCACCGCCTCGGCCACCTGGGCGTCGTCGCGGATATCGCAGAGGATCGGCAGCGCCTTGCCACCGGCGGCCTCGACCTCCTCCGCGGCGGAGAAGATGGTGCCGGGCAGCTTGGGGTGCGGCTCCGACGTCTTGGCGGCGATGACGACGTTGGCGCCGTCGCGGGCGGCGCGCAGCGCGATCGCCTTGCCGATGCCCCGGCTGGCGCCGGTGATGAACAGGGTCTTGCCCTTCAGCGTGCGGGTGTCCGTCATGTCGCTTCCCTCCCCATGGTTCTTCCGCCGCAGTTGGCCGGTTGCCGGCGATGCTATCACACATCCCCCGCGACTCGTCCAGACGCATGCGTCATTCAATTACCCTATGCGTCAACGCACCCATCCCGTCTAGACTGCGCTTGCCCCTCTCGTTCGGGAGTTCCGGCCGGTGCGCCGTCACATCCTCGCCCTCGCGCTGCTCCTCGGCGCCTCGCCCGCCTTCGCGCAGGTGGTGGCGCAGCACCTGTTCTTCGAGGCCGTGCCCGCGGCCTCCCCGCTCAACATGTCCTACGAGGCGCGGCAACGCCTGACCGAGCAAGCCCGGACCGAGCTGCTGCCCGCCATTCTCGACGCCGCCGGCCTGGATGGAGCGGCCGCGGTCGCCGACCTGCGGATGGGCGGTTACCAGCTCCGGACCAACCCGTCGCTCCACCTGACCCTGCGGCTGGAGGATGGTCCCGCCGACCGTCTGGCCGGGGCCATCGCCTGGAGCCTCGAACAGGACAGCGTCCTGGTGGCCGATTTCGACAGCGCCGACGGCGCCACCGGCTATGCCCTGGTCCGCTTTCCCGCGGGTAGCCTGACGCCGGACCGCGCCCAGCGCTTCTTCCTCGCTGCCGCGGCGGAGCATGAGGGGCTGGGCGGCGGCTACACCGCCTTCGGCGACACGCTGCTGTTTCTGAATCTGCGCGGTAACGACGGGACGCCTTACAGTGGTCTGCCCGACGAGGCCTTCGCGGAGTTTTTGCGCCGCGCCGCCGACGCCATCCCCGGTGCGGTCCTGGCCGCGACCGGACGCGCCGACGCGCGGCTCGTTCTCCAGCCGCCCCAGCCCGACAGCCCTGCCCTCGCCCCGCTGCGGGCGCGGCACGCGGCACTGGTGTCCGAAATCCTGACCGCCGAGCCCGCCCGATGACAACCCATCTCTCCCGCCGTTCCGTCCTGGCGCTGGGCGCCGCCGGCCTCGCCACGCTCGCCGCTCCGGCGCGGGCGCAGGACTTCGCGCCGGGGCTGCTCTACGCGGTCGGGCAAAAGTTCGACAAGAGCTTCAACGAGGGCGCCTTCACCGGCGCGGAGCGGTTCAAGGAGGCCACCGGGGTCGCCTACCGCGACTATCTGCCGGCCAGCACGGCGCAGTTCGAGCAGGCGGTGGCCGCCCTGCTGCGCCGCGGCGTGACCGACCTCGCGCTGATCGGCTTCTACTACGCCGCGCCGCTGGCCAGCCTCGCGCCGAGGCACCCCGCCGTCCGCTTCACCCTGGTCGATGCGGTGGTGGAGGCACCGAACGTCCAGTCCGTGACCTTCAAGGAGCAGGAGGGGTCCTTCCTCGTCGGCATGCTGGCAGCCATGGCCTCACGGACGGGAACCGTCGGCTTCATCGGGGCGCTGGACATCCCGCTGATCCGCAAATTCATCGCCGGCTTCCAGCAAGGTGCCCGTCACGCCCGCCCGGACATCGGCCTGCTGGTCAATTTCGTCGGCACCACCCCCGCCGCCTTCAACGACCCGACCACCGGGGCGGAGGTGGCGAAGGCCCAGTTCCAGCGCGGCGCCGACGTGGTGTTCGCCGGGGCCGGCGTGTCCAATTTCGGGATCTTCGCGGCGGCCAAGGATGGCGGGCGCCTCGCCATCGGGGTGGACAGCAACCAGAACCACCTCTACCCCGGCACCATCCTGACCTCGATGCTGAAGCGGGTGGATCTGGCGGTGGAGCGCGCCTTCGGGGAGGGCCGCAGCGGCGCCTGGACCCCCGGCCCGCGCGCCCTGGGGCTGGCCGAGCGCGGCGTCGATTACGCGCTGGACGACAACAACCGCGCGCTGGTCACCCCCGCCATGAAGGACCGGCTGGAGGAGGCGCGCGAGGCCATCATCCAGGGCCGCATCCGGGTGGCCGACGCCTCGTAGCCACCCTCAAGCGTATTGCGGTTCGACCCCGACGGCGAAGCTCAGGTCGGCGCCGCGCAGCGTTTCCGCCGTGGCGCGGACGCGCGTCAGGTCGGTGCCGTGCAGGATCGCGCGGGCGAGGCTGGTGTCGCGCAGATCGGCGCCGGTCAGGCTGGCCTCGGCGAGGTTGGTCGGCCACAGGCGGCTGCCGTCCCCGGCGAGGTCCACCGGGCGCAGCCGCGCCCGCCACAGCTTGGCCCCCGCCAGATTGGCACCGCGCAGGTTGCAGCCGGACAGGTCGGCGCTGGTGAAGTCCGCCTCGCGCAGGTCGCAGTAGGACAGATCCGCCATGACCAGCTTCGCCCCGGAGAAATCCGCCCCGCGCAGCCCGCAGAAGCGCATCACGCTGCCGGCGAGGAGTTGGTTGGCGAAGTTGTAGCCGCGCAGGTCGACTCGCTGCATCTCCAGCCGGAGGCCGGCGGCGGCGTTGCGCTCGACCCAGAGCTGGTGGGCGGAAATGCTGTCGGCCATTCGCCCGGCGAGGCTGACCAGCCCGGTCCCGTCGACGTCGATGCCGCGCCGCTCCAGCGTCTGGCGCAGTTCGTCATCCAGCCGGGCGCCGCACAGCAGGGCGCCCTGCATCTCCACCCGCTCCATCACCGCGCCGATCAGATTGGCGCCGATCAGGATGGTTCCGGTCATGTCACTGCCGGAAAAGGTCGCGCCGCAGAGATCGCAACCGGAAAAGTCGCACTGCGCCAGACGCGCGTCGGACAGGATGGCGCGGGCCATCTTGGACCCGATGAAGGTGGTGCTGCCGTCGGCGTTGCCCGCCGGCTTGCGTTCGTCCGCCCCCAGCATCATGCCCTTGCGCAGGTCGGCGCCGCGCAGGTTGGCCTCCTCCATCAAGGCGCCCTCCACCCGCGCGCCGCGCAGGTCGGCCCCCTCCAGCGACGCGCCGGTGAGGTCGGCCTTGGACAGGTCGGCGCCGAACAGGTCGGTGCGCGACAGAACGGCCCCGGACAGCCGGGCGCTGTTCAGGTTCGCCCCGCTGAGCTTGGCGCCGCTGAGGTTGATGCGGCGCAGCCCCAGACCCGACAGGTTGTGAAAGCTGAGGTCGGCGCAGCGCCCCTTCATGCTGGGGTCGCGCGTCAGCCATTGCTGATGCTTGACCAGCGCGTTGCGGATCGCCCTCAGATATCGCTCTTCCACGTGCGACGCCTCCGCGCCGTCCAGCCGTTTCCGCCGGCACCGCACGCCGGTTGAACGATCGGGACCCTTGCCACGCTGGGATGTTACCAGAGCCGCCTGGAAAAAGCGAAAGCCCTGATTTGCCTCGCCTCAGCGCAGCGTGTCGGACAGCAGCGCGCCGCGCGACGCCATCATGTAGAGCCCCATGTGGTGCGCCGGCTCCTGCGGGTGGGCCGCCGTCTCCGGCAGGCCGAGGTCCCGCGCCGTCTCCTCCGGCAGGTCGTAGGTGGCGCAGGCCGGCTCGTAGACCACCACGTCCTTCAGCGTCGGCATCATGCCGTGGTTGCGCGCGGACAGCAGGGTCAGGACGAAATCCATCACGCACACGTCGGTGCAGATGCCGACGGTGACGACCGACACCAGCCGGTTGCCGTTCACCCAGTCCACCAGCCGGTTGCGCCCGGCCTTGCCACCCGCGCCCAGTTCGGTCGCGCCGATGAAAAAATTGATGCAGTCCTTGGCGATCAGGGTCGCCGACGGCTCCGACTCGAGCCAAGCCAATTCGGACACCAGTTCGTCATGGCCGGTGCCGATCAGGCAGTGCGGGGGATAGGGCGGCTCCGGCTTGTCCGGGGCGTGGCGGTCCAGCGAGACGCAGATCGGCCAGCCGGCCCCGGCGAAGCGGCGGGCCAGACGGTCCGTCTCGGCGATCATGCGGTCGACCTGGGCGTTCGGCGCCGCCGGGGCGAGCGGACCGCAACCGACGGCGGCGAACCCCTTCACCTCGTCGACGATCACCAGCCCGGTGCCCCCGGCCGGCATCGCGTAGTCGCCGAGCGCCACCGGAAAGGTGCGGCGGATGGTGTCCAGCGCCTCGTCGCTGCGAGTCATCAGGTCCAGCATGGGTCCTCCCTTCAAACGGTGGAAATGTCAGTCCTGTGACCAGGGGTGCGCAACATTTCAGGACTGTGTCCAAGCACTGCGACATTGTGGCCGAACGCTTGCGCATGGGTCCGAAAAGATCAATGGAATTCAGCCCGATCGACCGTTTGTTGCAACCGCGCGACATATTCCTGTCTGCATGCGGCGGGCCGTGCGACGGAATACCGCGGTGCCAAGTCGTGGCTCCCGGTCCTCAATAAAGGAGACGTGAAGCTTCCGCCGCAACCATAAGGTACACCAATGGTTCTATCGGCCGAGTTCCTGGGCATGCTTCTGCTGGTCACCAGCGCCGCGGCGCTCGGCCTGTCCATCGTCATCGACGTTGGGCAGATCACGTCGGAGAAGGCGCGCCAGACCATGATGATGCGCCAGCACGACCGGAAGAAGACGGCGCTGGGCGAATGGACCCGCAAGCTGGAGCAGCGGCAGGAGGAAATGACCGCCTTCCAGGCCCGCACCACCGAATGCAACGGACGACGGCAGAAGGCGCTGTCGGAGATCAGGGCGCTGGAACTCACCAAGGTGGAGTTCGTGCATGAGCTGGGCGACGGCGAGGAGGCCGCTTGTTTCTGGGTCCGGCTGGCGGTGCAGGATGAGTTCCCCACCATCGAACGGCGCGACGTGATCTTCGCCCGCCAGATCTGGAGCTATCCGAACGTCGCCCACGTCTGGACCTACTCCGTCGATCAGGCGGCGGCGATGGCGCGTGTCGCCTTCACCGTGAAGAACGGCGTCCTGCCGACCATGGTCGTCCCGCTCGCCCAGGCACCCGACCCCGACGCGGAAGGAGCGGCGGCATGACCGGGATGATGCTCTATCTCAGCCTTGGGCTGATGGTGCTGACGGTGCTGTCCAACCGCTACTGGCGGCGGCAGCTGGAAGGTCTGCGGCAGGGCCAGCTGCGCATCCGTGAGAAGATGGAGGAGGTGGGGAAGGACGTGGAGGACATCGCCACCGCCTATTCCCAGATCACCCAGAAGCACGCCGAGGCCGAGAAGCGCGCCCAGAAGGCGGAGCAGGACATGCAGGCCGCCCTGAACGAACTGGAGGCGAGGCAGACCGCGCCGGTCGTGCGCTATCACGTGTTCGACCGCTCCGAACCCCGGCCGGGCCGGTTCTGGGAAGCCGCGGTGCGTCACTTGCCGAGCGAGGCCACCGTGATGACCGGCCAGCGCGGCTGGGTGGGCATCCGCCGCTGTCTCCTGACCGCCGAAACGGAACGGGAGGTGCGCGAGCGCGTCAGTGCCCGCTACCCGCGCAAGGCCGGATTCCAGGTGCTGGAGGTGGTGCCCTGCCGGGTCGCCGGACTGTCGGTGAACCGCATCCCCGAACTCAGCACCTTCCGCCGCTCCGCTCCGCCGGAGGAAGCCGCGCGGCCTCCCCGCCGGGCCGCCGGCGGCCGTTGACGGGCGCCGGCCCCGCAGGAAAACGGCTGGCCCGCGGGAAAAGGGCGGCGCCCTTCCCCGCGGGCCGTCCGCCTCAGCAGTACTTGCGCAGCATGTCGCGGACCTTGTCCGCCATGTCCGGACGGCGCAGCGCGTGGGCCAGCGTGGCTTCGATGAAGCCGACCTTGTCGCCGCAGTCGTAGCGTGTGCCTTCGAAGCGCAGGCCGTGGAACGGCTGCGTGCCGATCAGCTTGGCCATCGCGTCGGTGAGCTGGATCTCGTTGCCGGCGCCACGCTGCTGCTTCTCCAGATGGTCGAACACCTCCGGCTGCAGGATGTAGCGGCCGATGATCGACAGGGTGGAGGGCGCCTCTTCCGGCTTCGGCTTCTCGACGAGGCCGCGCACGGTGGCCAGACGGCCGTCGTCCTTCTCCACGTCCAGGATGCCGTAGCTGCTGGTCCGCTCGCGCGGGACGTCCACCACGGCGACGATGTTGCCGCCCACCTCGTTGTAGGCCTCCACCATCTGCTTCAGGCAGGGGGTGTCGCCCTGGACGAAGTCGTCGGGCAGGACGATGGCGAAGGGGTCGTTGCCGATCACCGCCCGCGCGCACCACACCGCGTGACCGAGGCCCAGCGGGACCTGCTGACGCGTGTAGAAGCAGCGGCCCGGCGCGATCTCGCTGTCGCGCACCACCTCGAGGGCGTCCTGCTTGCCGCGCTCCTCAAGGGTGCGGTTCAGTTCCGTGTCGGTGTCGAAATGGTCTTCGATGGCGCGCTTGCTGCGGCCGGTGACGAACACGAAATCCTCGATGCCGGCGGCCCGCGCCTCCTCCACGGCATGCTGAAGCAGAGGCCGGTCGACCAAAGGCAGCATTTCCTTCGGAATCGCCTTGGTGGCCGGCAGAAAGCGCGTACCGAGACCGGCGACGGGGAACACCACCTTGCGCACAGGCTTTCGCATTGGGGTTCTCTTGTGGTTGCTTGAGGAAATACTTCGAATACGGAGACGATTCGCAGGTTTGCAAAACGCTCGTCCAGCTTTCTGCCACAGAGAATTCGGTGGCGCAACACCCCTTCCGTAACCCGGCAAAAGGTTAGTTGCGAAGCAGCAAATCCTTCGCTTGGTTGATCTTGGCCGCCAAATAGGTGGACCCCCCATGATCTGGATGCACTTTCATCATCAGCCGTCGGTGTGCGTCCTTTACCTGTTCGGGTGTGGCTCCGGGCGACAACCCCAAAATATCATAGGCCTCGTCGCGGGTCATAGAACCGCCCCCACGACCGCCGCCACTGTCCTTGGAGCCGGGATTGTTCGCACCGCCAGCGGGTTGTTCTTCAGCGGTCTGCCAACCGGGATGGGCACGCTCCAACCACGCTTCCAGCACGGAGGCCGATTGCGCATCGTCGCGCCGGCAATCCTCCAGCAGCGCCAGCAATTGCCCCAGGGTCAGCGACTCCAGCGTTCGCCCGCGCCACGGCCCGTGCAGCACCTCCCCCGCCATCACCCCGGTGTCGTGCTGCAGCGTCATCCGCAGATAGAGCGTCTCGATTTGCGAGGTCTGTCCGCTGCCCGCGGAGGCTCCGTAGGACGAGGGGCGGAAGGCGTCGCGCAGCGTCCGCCAGCGTGTCAGCAACGGAAAGGCCAAGGCGCCCAGCATCATGGCGGTGCCCAGCCGCCCCGTCAGAGTCAGAATGACGACCGTCACGGCCGCCAGCGCGACGCCGCCATAGCGCACCGCCGTGGCGAGCGCACGCGGGTCCGCGGACACGAAGACGCGGGCCAGCATGGCAAGGCCGGCCACCAGAGCGATGCCCAGGAGAAAAAACCCAAACATCCCGCTCTGCCCCATCTCTAGCCGAATCCTGCCCTATGATGCATGGGTTTGGTCTCCGCGTCCCCCCTGTCCGCTCCCAAGCTGGCTGGTGAGAAGCCGCACCGCGTCTCCCCTCCCGCGGCTGTAATGCTCCAGCGCGGCCCGGCCGCCCGCCGCATAGACGGCGACCGCGCTCAGCAGGTCCCGCAATTGCTGGGCGGACGAGCCGTCGAACGGGCAATAGGCGCCGCCGCTCAGCCGCGCGATGGTCTGGAAGGCGCGTTTGGCGATCAGGTCCCCCCGCTCGTGGAAGATGAAGACGGGAACGCCCAGCAGCCCCAACTGGCCCGCCTGATGGGCGAGCTGATCGACGTCCTCCTCCATGCAGTCGCCGACGAAGACCAGCGCGTTGACCTTGCGGTCCCGCGTCTGCTTGATGCAGTGCCCCAGCACCCGCGCGATCTGGGTCTGGCCGGCCATGCAGGACACCGCGGTCATCCGCCGCAGCAGGTCCTGCGCGTTGCCGACCCAGGGGCTGGCCTGGCATTCACGGAATCCCCGGTAGTAGACGAGCTGGATGTCCAGCCCGCCCAGCGCGGAGGTCGCCTGGAACATCTCCCCTTGGATCTGGCAGGCGCGGTCCCAGGTCGGCTCGCGGCTGGCCGTGGCGTCCATGGCGAACATCAGGCGCCCGCGCGGCCCCCCCGTTGCCCGTGGAAGGGCCGCCACACGGCTCAGGAAATCGTCCACCTCGGTCTGGGTGGACCGCTGCTGCGCCGGCAGATTGTCGCGTTCAGCCATCGCCCGCATCCCTTCGCCACGGTGCTTCGTCATTCCGTAAAGATGGGCGGCGCGGCGGCATGGGTCCAGACTCGTCCATCCAAGACTCGTCCACAACGCCGCCCGTTGGGCAACAGGCTGTGCGCCGATAGGGTTCCGCGACGCGGAACATCCGGCGGGCTTGCCCCTCCCCCCGCGCCGTGCTTGGGTGGCGCCCATGAGCGACGCCGGAACCACCTTCACCCCCGCCACGCTGCGCGCCCGAATCCTGCACGAGGATGAGGACGTCTTCATCATCGACAAGCCCGCCGGGCTGGCCGTGCACAAGGCCGGGCGGATCACCGACCATCTCGACCTCTATCTGCCCTTCCTGGCGGAGGGGGACGGCACGCCGCCGCGGCTGGCCCACCGGCTGGACCGCGACACGGCGGGCTGCCTTGTGCTCGGCCGGTCACTCTGGGCGCTGAAGCGGCTGGGCGACATGTTCGCCGCCGGCCATGTCGAGAAGACCTACTGGGCAATCAGCGAGGGCATCCCGGAGACGGCGGAGGGGGTCATCGACTTCCCGCTGCTGAAGCTGCTGATCCCCGGCGCCTGGAACATCGTGACGCACCCCACCGGCCAGCCCGCCGTCACCCAGTACAAGGTGCTGGGAACCGGCAACGGGCGGGCATGGCTGGAGCTGAGGCCACGGACCGGGCGCACGCATCAGCTCCGCGTCCACAGCGCGGCCATCGGCTGCCCGCTGGTGGGAGAGCCCTATTACGGTCCGGTGCGCGTGCCGCCGGGAAACCTGCATCTGCTGGCGCGGTCGGTCACCTTCACCATGGCCTTCGACCGCGAGCCGGTCACCGCCCTGGCGCCGCCCCCGCCGCACATGCAGGACGCTCTGGCCGCCTGCGGCTGGACGGAACGAAGCGGGGCGTAAGGGTCAGCGCCCGACCTCGGTGACTCCGTCGGCCAGCCAGACCATGCGGCCAAGCTCCGCGTCGCCGCCGCGCAGGGCCTTGCCCTTGGCAACCACCGTCCGCCCGGTGTTGTCCTGGATCGGCCCGCGGAAGACGGTGGCGTTGCCGTTGGCGAGCTGCATCCGCGCCGCGTCGGCGTGCGCCCGCGCCTCCACCCCCACCGCCGGACCGTAGGCGGTGTTGCGCACGAAGCCCTGGTCGAAGCCGCCCTGGCGCAGATGCTTCCACGGCTTCCCCGCGGCGATCAGCGCGACGGTCTCGGCATAGGCCCTTTCCCAGGCCCATTCGGCCCCGGTCAGGAAGCCCTGCGGGGCGAAGGCCGACAGGTCGGTGTGCAGGCCGCAGCACAGGATGCCGTGGGCCTCCGCCACCTCGCAGACCGGGCGGGCCCCGTCGAGCTGGGCGGCCAGCACGTCGGCGCCGCCCTCGGCCAGGGCGCGGGCGGCCTCCGCGACCTGCTGCGGCGTCGCCGCCTCGCCGACGAAGGCGACGCGCAGCGCGGTGGCGGAATCGGCGCGCCGGGCGCCCAGCGCGAAGGCGTTCACGCAGCGCAGCACGTCCGGTGCGGGGTGGGAAGCGACGAGACCGATCGTCTTGGCCCGGCTGGCGTAGCCCGCGACGAGGCCGGAGATGTGCTGCGCTTCCTCCAGATAGCCTTCGAAGAAGCCGGTGTTGATCGGCAGCCGCTCGCGATCCAGCGGCGCGCCGGCAAACAGGAACACCGTGTCGCGGTGGGCGTCGGCCTGGGCCAGCAGCCCCGGCAGGGCGTCACCCGCAGCGGTGACGATGACGATCCGGCAGCCCTCGGGGCCGACCAGTTCCTCGGCCGTGGCGGCCAGCGTGCCGGCGGCGTGCTCCCGCTCCTCCAGCCGCAAGCCGGGCAAACCGGTCAGGGCGCGGGCGGCCTCCGCATGGGCTTGGTTGAAGCCGAAATCCGCGCGGTCCCCGCAGTAGAGGACGCCGACGCCCAAGTCGGACGATCCAAGGGCGGGCGATCCAAGGGTGGACGGTGCCGAGGGTGCCGATTGCCCCAACGCCTGGGGCGCCGTCAGAAGCATGGCCGCGGCCCCGAACGCCCGGAGGACATCCCGGCGGTTATGGGTCAATGTCTTCATGCCCGCCTCCCGATGACGGGGGACTATAACCTCCGGAAGGCGGTCGAACCAAGCAATTCGCCTCAATTCCCGTTCCGAAGCCCGTCCGGAGCCTCAAAACGGCGCATTGCGCAGCGGAATCGGCGCCCCGTCCGGCCAATGCAGCAGATGGCTGGCGCAGCGGCGGCAATCGCTGCTCCCAAAGCCGGGAACCGGCACCGGCAGGCCGGACAGCGCTACGACCAGGGCGCATTCGTCGCCGTCGGGAACGATCCAGGCGCCGAGCATCCGCCCCGCCGCGGTCAGCCGGTCGATGTGCCAGCGCTCCGGCTTGCCCTGGCGGAAATGGCGCCCCACCCGCGCGCGCAGGCCACCCGGCCCCCGCGCGCTGCCGCAGTAGAGGTAACGGCCCGGCGCCAGCACGCGCTCCGGCTTGCCGGGCAGGCGAAGCGGCAGGTCCCGGTCCAGCGCGATCAGCAGCACATAGGCTCCGGGCTCGGGCGGCAGGGTGTCGGGGCGGTCGTGGAATTGCGGATCGGGCGGCATGGCCATGCCAGTCTACCGCCGCCGAAGCGTGGGGGCACCGGTTGTTAATCGGACCTTTCGCCCCAGCGGCGCGCTCTGCTATCACGCCCGCATCATGTCCCTGCTCGACCCGCTGTTCCGCCAGCATCTCGACCGCCTCGACCGGCGCCACACGCGCCGCACCCTGCTGCCCGTGCGCCCGGAGGGGGCGGGGCGCATCCGGCGCGGCGGGCGGACGCTGCTGAACTTCTCCAGCAACGACTATCTCGGCCTCGCCTCCCATCCGCTGCTGGTGGAGCGCGCCGGCGACTGGACGCGGCGCTGGGGGGCGGGGGCCACGGCGTCGCGTCTCGTCTGCGGCACGCTGGAGCTTCACGCGGAGGTCGAGGCGAAGCTCGCCCGGCTCAAGGGCACGGAGGCGGCGCTTCTGTTCAATTCCGGCTGGCAGGCCAACGCCGCCGTCCTGCCCGCCCTGTTCGACCGCGAGCTTCTGGGCGTGGAGGCCCAGGTCTTCACCGACCGGCTGAACCACGCCAGCCTGCACCATGGCTGCGCCGCCGCCGGGGTGCGGCAGATCCGCTTCCGCCACAACGACCTCGACCATCTGGAAACGCTTCTGTCCCAACGCACGGGCGAGCCGGGCATGCGCTTCATCGTGACGGAGAGCGTCTTCAGCATGGACGGCGACCGCGCCGACGTGCCGGCGCTGGCCGCGCTGGCGGAGCGGCACGGCGCTTTCCTGTTCCTTGACGAGGCGCACGCGACCGGCGTGCTCGGCCCGCGCGGGATGGGGCTGGCGGCGCTGGGCGGCGGGCGCGTGGACCTCGCCATGGGCACCTTCAGCAAGGCGCTGGGCGGCTTCGGTGCCTACGTGGCGGGGTCGAGGGAACTCTGCGACTATCTGGTGAACCGCTGCGGCGGGCTGATCTACGCCACCGCCCTGCCGCCCGCCGTGCTGGGGGCGATGGACGCGGCGCTCGACCTCGTGCCGAAGCTGGACGCGGAGCGTGCGCGGCTCCAGGCCATGGCCGAACGGCTGCGGACCGCCTTGCACGGGCTGGGCGTCGCCACGGCGGGGTCGAGCACGCAGATCGTCCCGGCCATCACCGGAGCGGAGGAGGACGCGCTGGCCCTCGGCCGGCGGCTGGAGGAGCGCGGCATCCTGGGCATCGCCATCCGCCCGCCGACCGTTCCGCCGGGCACCAGCCGCCTGCGCTTCGCCCTGTCCGCCGCCCACACGGACGCCGACCTGGAGACGTTGGTGAGCGCGGTGGCCGACGCCTGGAGCCGGCGATGACTCGGCCGGCGATGACCCAGCCGCTGTTCGTTTTCGTCCATGGCTGGGGGTTCGGCCCCGCCGTCTGGGATGGTTTGCGGAACGCCCTTTCCGAGGTGGAGAGCGTGGCGGTGGATCTGGGCTTCTGCGGCCCGCCATTGATTCCTGCGCTCCCCACCGGACGCCCCGTCGTCGCGGTTGGTCATTCCTTCGGGGGGCTGTGGCTGCTGCACGAGCGGCCCTTCGCCTGGGACGGGCTGGTGCTGGTCAACGGCTTCCCCCGCTTCACCGAGGGCGACGGCTTCGCCCCCGCCACGCCGCGCCGGCTGCTGGACCGCATGATCGCGCGCTTCGACACGGCACCGGAGGCGGTGACCGCGGACTTCCTGCGCCGCTGCGGTGTCGAGACTCCATTGCCCGAGGGGCTGGACGCGGCCCGGCTGGGCGACGCGCTGCGGGCGCTGCGCGACTGGGACGCCCGCGACGCGCTCACCGGCCCAGTGCTGGCCCTGGCGGGGGCGCAGGACCCCATCGTCCCGCCGGCCATGACTGAACAGGCGTTTCACGACCACTCTGTCCCTCGCCCCTCCGGGGAGAGGGTGGTGCCGAAGGCGCCGGGTGAGGGGGTTCTCGGGGAACCGGACGATCAGGCATTGCGCAACCCCCTCACCCTAACCCTCTCCCCAGGGGGGAGAGGGGATGGTGGATACGGTCAGATTTCGGTCGAGTGGCACCCGGAGGGCGGGCATCTGCTGCCGCTGACCGCGCCGGGCTGGTGCGCGGAGCGGATCGCCGCCTTCGCCGCCGGACTGACGGCATGACCGCCGACCCGCGCAAGGCCGCCATCGCCGCCGCCTTCGGCAAGGCCGCCCCCCGCTACGAGGAACACGCCGCCGTGCAGCGCGTCGCGGCGGAACGTCTGGCGGAACGCGTCGCCCGTCTGCCGTTGCCGCCCCGCCCCCGCGTGCTGGAGATCGGCTGCGGCACCGGCTTCCTCAGCCGCGCCCTGCGCGAGCGGATCGGGCCGGCGGACTGGCTGTTCACCGACCTGTCGCCGGGCATGCTGGCGCGCTGCCGCGCCACGCTGGGTGACCCAGCCAATTCCGAATTCCGGATCGTGGATGGAGAACAGCCGGACCTCGACGGCCCCTTCAACCTCATCGTCTCCAGCCTCGCCCTGCAATGGTTCCGCAACCCCGCCGCCGCCCTGGCGCGCTGGGCGGAGTTGCTGGCGCCGGGCGGGCGCATCGCCGTCGCCACGCTCGCCGCCGACAGCTTCCTCGAATGGCGGGAGGCCCACCATGCGCTGGGGCTTGAGGCCGGCGTTCCCACCTACCCCACCCGCCACACCCTCGACCGGCTGTGGCCCGCCGGGGGCGAGGGATCGGTGGAGGAGGAGCGGCTGCTGCGCCGTCACGCCGACGGTCTGGAGTTCCTGGCCGAACTGAAGGGCATCGGCGCCCATCTGCCGGCGGAGGGCCGCCGCCCGCTGCCGCCGGGCGCCCTGCGCCGCGTGCTGCGCCAGCTGGAACGGCCGGAAGGACTGACCATGACCCATCACATCGCCTACGGCCTGTTCCGCAAGGACGGCGCCCAGCCCCGCGGGGTGTTCGTCACCGGCACCGACACCGGCGTCGGCAAGACGCTGGTCTCCGCGTGCCTCGCGCGGGCGTGGTCCGCCGTCTATTGGAAGCCGCTGCAAACCGGCCTGAAGGACGAGGGCGGCGACACACCCACCGTCACCTCCCTTGCCGCCCTGCCCGCGGAGCGCGTGCATCCGCCGGCCTATGCGCTGGCCGAGCCGCTGTCCCCCCACGCCGCGGCAGAGCTGGAGGGCGTCGCCATCGACGCCGGCGCCCTGACTCTGCCCGACACCGGCCGCCCGCTGGTGGTGGAGGGGGCCGGCGGGCTGATGGTGCCGGTGACGGAGGACGTCTTCATCATCGACCTGATCGCCCGCTTCGGCCTGCCGGTGGTGCTGGTGGCGCGCAGCACGCTCGGCACCATCAACCACACGCTGCTCAGCCTGGAGGCGCTGCGGGCGCGCGGGCTGGCGGTGGCCGGGGTGGTGCTGAACGGCCCGCCCAACCCCGGCAACCGCGCCGCCATCGAACGGTTCGGCAAGGTCCGCGTCCTGGCCGAAATCCCAACGCTCGACCGAATCGACGCCGAAACCGTCGCGGACGCGGCGGCGCTCATCCCTTCCTTCGACAGCGTGTTTCCATGACCGACACCGTTTCTCTCGACCAGCGCCACGTCTGGCACCCCTTCACCCAGGCGCAGACCGCACCGGAGCCGCTGGCCGTCACCCACGGCAAGGGAGCCAGCCTGTTCACCGAGGACGGGCGGGAAATCCTCGACCTCATCTCCTCCTGGTGGGTGAACCTGCACGGCCACGCCCACCCGGCCGTCGCCGGAGCCATCGCGGAGCAGGCGCACCGGCTGGAGCAGGTGATCTTCGCCGACTTCACCCACAGCCCGGCCGCCCGCCTCGCCGCCCGGCTGGCCGAGGTGCTGCCGGGCGGCCTCGGCCGCGTCTTCTACTCCGACAACGGCTCGACCGCGGTGGAGGTGGCGCTGAAGCTCGCCTGGCAGTACTGGCGCAACAAGGGCGAGGGCCAGCGCCGCCGCTTCCTCGCCTTCGAGGGCAGCTACCACGGCGACACCTTCGGCGCCATGGCGGCGGGGGTCGGCTCCGGCTTCTACGCGCCGTTCCAGGAGTTGCTGTTCGCCGTCGACCGCATGCCCTACCCGGCCACCTGGGACGGCGACCCGGAGGTCGAGGCCAAGGAGGCCGCGGCACTGGACTGGCTCGACCGCTGGCTGGCCACCAACGGGGCGGAGTTGGTCGCCGTCATCATCGAGCCGCTGGTCCAGGGCGCGTCTGGCATGCGCTTCTGCCGCCCGGAGTTCCTGCGGGCCATGGCGGCGCGGGTGCGGGCGGCGGGCGGCCTGGTGATCTTCGACGAGGTGATGACCGGCTTTGGCCGCACCGGCGCCCTGTTCGCCAGCCAGAAGGCCGGGGTCGCGCCGGACCTGATCTGCCTGTCCAAGGGCCTGACCGGCGGCTTCCTGCCGCTGTCGGTCACCGCCTGCGGCGCTTCGATCTACGAGGCGTTCCTCGGCGCCGGCTTCGACCGCGCCTTCGCCCACGGCCACAGCTTCACCGCCAACCCGCTGGGCTGCGCCGCCGCCCTGGCCTCGCTGGAGCTGACCACCTCGGCGGAGACCACCGCCAACCTCGCGCGCATCGAGACGCGGCACCGCGCCGCCATCGCCGACCTGTCCGGCCACCCGAAGCTGTCGCGCGGGCGCGTCATGGGCACCATCGCCGCCATCGAGGTGACCGACGCGCAGGGCTACACCGCCGCGGTCGGGCAGACGCTGAAGCGCTTCTTCCTGGAGCGGGGATTGCTGCTGCGGCCGCTCGGCCCCGTGATATACCTGCTGCCGCCCTACTGCGTGACGGACGGGCAGTTGGACCGCGCCTACGCCGCGATCCGCGACGCCGCCGATACCCTTCTCTGATTCGCTTTTCCCCCGAGGACCAACCATGCCCGACACCGCCATGCAGACCGCGGACTCCGCCACCACCACCATCGCCCGGCGCTGGACCCGCGCGGACATCCTGGCCCTGTTCGAGCTGCCCTTCATGGAGCTGCTGCACCGCGCCCACGAGACGCACCGCCAGCACCACGACCCGAACAAGGTCCAGCTCTCCACCCTGCTGAACATCAAGACCGGCGGCTGTCAGGAGGACTGCAAGTACTGCGCGCAGAGCGTGAAGTACGACACCGGCGTCGGGGCGGAGAAGCTGCTCGACCGCGCCCAGGTGCGCGCCGCCGCGGAGAAGGCCAAGCAGGCGGGCGCCGGCCGCTTCTGCATGGGCGCCGCGTGGCGCGAGCTGAAGGACCGCGACGTCGAGAAGCTGGCGAACATCGTCCGCGACGTGAAGGACCTCGGGCTGGAGGCCTGCATGACGCTGGGCATGCTGACCCGCCCGCAGGCCGACGCGCTGAAGGACGCCGGCCTCGACTACTACAACCACAACCTCGACACGTCGGAGGAGTTCTACGAGCAGATCGTCTCCACCCACAGCTACCGCGACCGGCTGGACACGCTGGCCAACGTCCGCGACGCCGGGCTGAAGGTCTGCTCCGGCGGCATCGTCGGGCTGGGAGAGAGCCGGGTGGACCGCGCCGGCCTGCTGGAGACCCTGGCGAACCTGTCGCCGCAGCCGGAAAGCGTGCCGATCAACAAACTGGTGTCGGTCGCCGGCACCCCGCTGGGCGGCGTCGACGCGTTGGACGCCTTCGAGTTCATCCGCACCATCGCGGTCGCCCGCATCCTGATGCCGCGCTCCTACGTCCGCCTGTCGGCGGGCCGCCGCTCGCTCAGCGACGAGGGGCAGGCGCTCTGTTTCTACGCCGGCGCGAACTCCATCTTCTATGGGGACAAGCTGCTGACCACCGGCAACCCGGAGCATGAGGCCGACCGGCGGCTGTTCGACCGGCTGGGGCTGGAGGCCGACGGCGGCGCCCACTGACGCGCCGGCGTCCCCGGCCCCTGCGCAAGAAAAAGCCAGGGGGAGGACGCCGAGCATGGACGACATCGCCACCAAAGCACCCAAGACCCACTACACCTCGGCCGAGGTCACGGCCCTGTCGCACCTCTACAGGGCCGAGATCTACCGCAGCACCGTCTGGCGCACGCGGCTGGACGCCACCACCAACTGGGCGGTGGTCACCACCGGGATCGCCCTGTCGCTGACCTTCAGCAGCGCCACCGCCTCCCCCCTGCCGCTGGTGCTGGTGGGGCTTCTGGTCGCCGTGTTCCTCTACATCGAGGCGCGGCGCTACCGCTTCTTCGACTTCTGGCGAATCCGCGCCCATGTGCTGGAGCTGTACTTTCTCGGCCCCATCCTGCGCGGCCAGGGCGACCAATTCGCCCGGGGCTGGAATGAGACGCTGTTCCAGGACTACCAGCACCCCAACCTGCACATCACCTACCTGGAGGCGGTGGGCCGCCGGCTGCGGCGGAACTACGGCTGGATCTTCCTGATCCAGGTGGTGGCCTATCTGGGCAAGCTGATGATCCACCCGGTCCCGCTGTCGAGCCTGGACGAGTTGTTCGCGCGGGCGACCATCGGGCCGGTGCCGGGGGAGATCGTCCTGCTCTGCGGCATGGCCTTCCACGGCACCTGGATGGCCATCGCCTTCCGGACCTTCCGCAGCCGCCGCGGCGCCGACCGCGAACGCCCGCCCCCGCCGGCCACCGACGCCGTGCTCGATCTGGCCCGCGGTCCGTGAGGGCCGCAGCGGATTTCCCTTTTCGCGCAAGGGATAAGGGGTAGCTTTCCGTCCGGCCTGCCCCTTTTGCGCGCCGTGGCATAAATGGGATCAGCACCGTCGCGCTCACGCTATGCAACGGATCGTCTTGTGTTCTCCTTCCGCGGAGGGCTAGAAGGGGCTCCATCGGATGCGGTTGCGCGGTCATACCAGAAGGACACCCGTTCGCCGGGCTGATCTTCACCGGTTCCCCGCACAGCCGACGGCCGGACGACCATAGAGGTGAACGAGGATTTCACGATGGCGAGCCAGGGCGAGAACAAGTGGGTTTACTGCTTCGGTGCCGATGCCACCGAAGGCCGGGCGGACATGAAGAACCTGCTCGGCGGCAAGGGAGCCAATCTGGCCGAGATGGCCAATCTGGGCCTCCCGGTTCCTCCGGGTTTCACCATCACGACTGGGGTCTGCACCTATTTCTATGCCAACGGCCGCAACTATCCGCCGGAGCTGAAGGCCCAGGTGGACGGCGCGGTGAAGGGGCTGGAGCAGGCCATGGGCGCCACCTTCGGCGATCCGGCCAACCCGCTGCTGGTCTCGGTGCGCTCCGGCGCCCGCGCCTCCATGCCGGGCATGATGGACACGGTGCTGAATCTCGGGCTGAACGACGCGACCGCCGCCGGCCTCGCCAAGCGCTCGGGCGACGCCCGATTCGCCTACGACAGCTACCGCCGCTTCATCCAGATGTACTCGAACGTGGTGCTGGACGTTGACCACCACCACTTCGAGGAGATCCTGGACAACCACAAGCGCGACAAGAACCACAACCTCGACACCGACCTGAGCGCCGCCGACTGGCAGGCCGTCATCGAGGACTACAAGAAGGCCGTCGAGCACGAGCTCGGCAAGCCCTTCCCGCAGGACGTTCAGGAGCAGCTGTGGGGCGCCGTCGGCGCCGTGTTCGGCTCGTGGATGAACGCCCGCGCCATCACCTACCGCAAGCTGCACGACATCCCCGCCGATTGGGGCACCGCCGTCAACGTGCAGTGCATGGTGTTCGGCAACATGGGCAACGACTGCGCCACCGGCGTGGCCTTCACCCGCAACCCGTCCACCGGCGAGAACGCCTTCTACGGCGAATACCTCGTCAACGCCCAGGGCGAGGACGTGGTGGCCGGCATCCGCACGCCGCAGCACCTGACCATTGCCGGCAAGGAGGCCAACAAGTCCGACCTCCCCGCCATGGAAGAGGTCATGCCGGAGGTCTTCAACCAGCTGAACGAGGTCCGCCTCACGCTGGAGAAGCACTACCGCGACATGCAGGACATCGAGTTCACGGTCCAGCAGAACAAGCTGTTCATGCTGCAGACCCGCAACGGCAAGCGCACCGCCCCGGCGGCGCTGAAGATCGCCGTCGACCTCGCCGAGGAAGGGCTGATCGACAAGGCGGAGGCCGTGCGCCGCATCGATCCGGCCTCGCTCGACCAGCTCCTCCACCCGACGCTGGACCCGAAGGCGGAGCGCAAGGTCATCGCCAAGGGCCTGCCGGCGTCGCCGGGTGCCGCCTCGGGCAAGGTCGTCTTCACCGCCGACGAGGCGGAGACGCTGGCCGGCCAGGGCGAGGCGGTCATTCTCTGCCGCGTGGAGACCTCGCCTGAGGACATCCACGGCATGCACGCCGCCCGCGGCATCCTGACCACCCGCGGCGGCATGACCAGCCACGCCGCCGTGGTGGCCCGCGGCATGGGCCGCGCCTGCGTGTCGGGCGCCGGCGACCTGCGCGTGGACTACAAGTCCAAGATCATGTCGGTCCGCGGCGTCACCATCAAGGAAGGCGACATCGTCACCATCGACGGCTCGACCGGCGAGGTGATGCTGGGCCAGGTCCCGACGATCCAGCCGGAGCTGTCGGGCGACTTCGCCACGCTGATGGGCTGGGCCGACTCGCTGCGCCGCATGAAGATCCGCACCAACGCGGAGACCCCGCTGGACGCCCGCACCGCGCGGAAGTTCGGCGCGGAGGGCATCGGCCTGTCGCGCACCGAGCACATGTTCTTCGACCCGGACCGCATCCTGGCGGTGCGTGAGATGATCCTGGCGGAGACCGAGGCCGGCCGCCGCGCCGCGCTCGCCAAGCTGGAGCCCTTCCAGAAGAAGGACTTCGCCGAGCTGTTCACGATCATGTCGGGCCTGCCGGTGACCATCCGCCTGCTCGACCCGCCGCTGCACGAGTTCCTGCCCAACACCGAGGCGGAGATGGCGGAGGTCGCCAAGGCCACCGGCACCGACCAGCTCAAGGTGAACCACCGCGTGGTGCAGCTCCACGAGGCCAACCCGATGCTCGGCCATCGCGGCTGCCGCCTCGGCATCACCTACCCCGAGATCTACGAGATGCAGGCCCGCGCCATCTTCAGCGCGGTCGCCGAGGTCTCCCAGACCACGGGCGAGACGGTGATGCCGGAGGTCATGATCCCGCTCATCGGCACCAAGAAGGAGCTGGACATCCTCAAGGCGGTCGTCGACCGCGTCGCCAAGGAGGTCATGGACTCGACCGGCGTCA
This sequence comes from Azospirillum baldaniorum, assembly GCF_003119195.2. Lineage (NCBI taxonomy): Bacteria > Pseudomonadati > Pseudomonadota > Alphaproteobacteria > Rhodospirillales > Azospirillaceae > Azospirillum > Azospirillum baldaniorum. The sequence continues at coordinate 654,153 of NZ_CP022262.1, forward strand.
CGTTCGAGTACATGGTCGGCACGATGATCGAGCTGCCGCGCGCCGCGCTGAAGGCCGGTGAGATCGCCGAGACGGCGGAGTTCTTCTCCTACGGCACGAACGACCTGACCCAGACCACCTTCGGCCTGTCGCGCGACGACGCCGGCGCCTTCCTGCCGGAGTACCAGCGCCAGGGCATCCTGGAGCACGACCCGTTCCAGACGCTGGACCAGGACGGCGTCGGCGAGCTGATCGCCATCGCCACGGAGCGCGGCCGCAAGGTCCGTCCCAACATCAAGCTCGGCATCTGCGGCGAGCATGGCGGCGACCCGGCCTCCATCTCCTTCTGCGAGAAGGTCGGGCTGGATTACGTGTCCTGCTCGCCCTACCGCGTGCCGATCGCCCGTCTCGCCGCCGCCCAGGCGGCGCTCGACGCCGACACGGTGAAACGCGACTGACCGGTACCCGACGACGCGAAGGCCCCCACCCCTGGGGGCCTTCGTTTTTTGAGGGATGGTTCCGTGGACACTGACGCCACCCTTCCGACCCGGCACATCGATCTGTTGACCGAGCGCCTCGTCGCCTGTCTCGACGAGGGCGACGGCCCCGCCTCGGCCCGCGCCGCGGTGGTGGCGGTCCGTTCGGGTCCGCGCTCCTGGACCGCCGGTTTCGCCCGCGGCGGCTCGGCGGCTCCGCCGGTCACGGCCCGCTTCCTCGTCTACAGCATCACCAAGACCCTGACCGCTGCCGCCCTGCTGCGCCTGTGCGGGCAAGGTCTGATCGACCCCGACGCCCCGCTGGATCGCTGGCTGCCCGACTTCGCGGCCGCCGACCGGATCACCCTGGCCCAACTGCTCGCCCACCGCGCCGGCCTGCGCAATTACGGCGGCAGCCCCGCCTACCATGCCGCCGTGCGGGCGGGCGAGGAGCCGTGGAGCGAGGACGGGTTCCTGGAACGCTGCCGCGCCGCCGACCTGTTCGCCCCGCCGGGGCGGGAGTTCTCCTATTCCAACATTGGCTACCTGCTGGCGAAGCGGGTGCTGGAGCGGGTCACCGACCTGCCCTTCGCCCAGGCTCTCGACCGCGAGCTGTTCGCCCCGCTGGGCCTGACCGGCTGGTCGGTGCCGACGGAGCGCGGCGACCTGTCCGGCCTGTGGACCGGCCCCAGCCCCTATCTCGGCGGCAAGGACGGTCCGTCCGCCGCCGTGGCGGCCCTCTACCATCCCGGCTGGGTGGCCCACGGCGTGGTGGCGGCGACGGCGGCGGACATCGCCGGTCTTCTTCACGCGCTGTTCGCGGACGGCCTGCTGCCCGGCGCCTTGGCGGCGCGGATGCAGGACTCCTTCCCGGTGCCGGGAACCATGCGCGGACGCCCGTGGGTGGAGCCGGGTTATGGCCTCGGCCTGATGGTCGAGCGCGACGGGCAGGCCGGACCCTACTGGGGACACACCGGCGGCGGGCCGGGCGGATCGGCCTGCGCCTATCACTTCCCCGCCCGCAAGCCGGGAGAGGAGCCGGTGACCGTCGCCCTCTTCACCGATGGCGAGGACAATGACCAGGCGGAGTGGATGACCGTGGAGACCGTGGAAATTCTGCGCGAGTGACCCGTCAGCGCCGGTCGAACAACTCCATCTCCCCCTCGACGGGGGTGCGCCGCAGCGCCTGGAGATAGTCCATCTCCTGATGCACCGTCTCCCGCTCCGCCTCGGGGCGCAGCAGGCGGCGGAAGGCCCGCCCGGTGGCCGGGAAGAAATGGACGCGCCGCCCCTTGTCCCCGCCCAGATCCTGAACGGCCAGCCCCAGCCCCTCCCGCCGCACATAATCCACCGCGAAGGCGGCGTTGGCGGCACCGACGTCCAGGCTGGTCTCGATGACGCGGGCCGCCCCGAACAGCTTGACCTCCATGCGCTCGCGGCGGGCGCCGCGCGCCAGCAGGTCGTTGATCAGCCGTTCCATCGCGACGCTGCCGTAGCGGGTGGCGACTCCGAAGCCCTCGCCGCCGGACGGGGAGCCGGGCAGCAGGAAATGGTTCATGCCGCCAACCCTCGCGACCGGATCATTGATGCAGGCGGCGACGCAGGACCCGAGCGTGGTCACCAGCATGTCGTCGTCGCGCCCGGAGATCCGATGATGACCAAGCACCACCGGAACCACATAGGCGCCGAACTCGCGGTCCAGGTAGCTGCCGTCCGCGCGCGTCCCGTCGCCATCCGCGCCGCGGCAGTCGCTGCCGACGGAGGATTGGAAGTGAAGCGGTCCGGACAGAGGCATCGTCGTGAGCCTGGAAGGGACAAGAGCGTCGACGATGGTAATCAATGGTAATTAAAGAAAATACAACAGGTCCGTATGCCCCGCCGACCTTTCGGCGTCGACGAGCGCGTCACAGCAGCACGACCCAGGACGCCTCCCGCCCTTTCGGCGCGGCGCGCGCCCGCAACAGCACCCGCTGTCCGGACTCCAATCCGGTCAGGTTGCAGCGGCGCAGGACGCTCTTGTGGACGAAGACGTCCTTGGCCCCGTCGTCCGCCGTGACAAATCCGAAGCCCTGCTCCGGCTTGAACCACTTCACGGTGCCCGTCAGTTCCTCCTCGGGGCCGGACGCTGCGTCGTGGCGCGTGTTGCGGCTTTCGGCAGGCGTGCCGGTGCTCAGAACGTCCAGGATGTCGGCAACCTGCGGCCCCTTGGCCCCCGGAACCACCCGGCACAGAAGCTCCGCCCCCTCGCCGATCTCGTGCAGCCCGGCCCGGTTCAGGACGGAGAAGTGCAGGAAGGCATCGGTCGTCCCGTCCTGCGGCGCCACGAAGCCGAAGCCCTTGACCGGATCGAACCACTTCACCGAAGCGCGGAGCGGGGCTGCTTCGCCTGAGGAGAAAACATCCGGAACGCCGCTGGGATGCGAATCGGCTGAAGGCAAGGGTCCGATCCTTTCGGTCAAGGCGCCAAGCGCGGAAAGCGGATCGTCCGCCGAACACGAATTTAGCCACACGAAAAATAGGGTTTCCAGCGTAATTTTTTCTTCACGCCCGCCGTTTGCCTCTGGCGGCGGCACCGTCACAGGGACCATTTCTCCGGATGACGGGTTTCCAAAAGGGCTACAACGCGTCAAAGGCCCGCAACTAAGCTCGAACGGGCGCCAGGGCCGAACAAGAACCGAACCAACAAGAATCGAACATGGGAGGGATAACGATGATGGGGGATGCGGCCCGCACATTGCCGGACCAGAGCTGGACCCTGGGCTACCCGCCCGACGTGGACTGGAACGCGCCGATTCCGGTGAAGCCGCTGACCGCGCTGCTTGAGGACGCGGCGGCCCGTTTCGCCGAGCGCCCCTTCCTGGACTTCATGGGCAAGCGTTCGACCTACGCGGAGGTGGCGCGGATGGTGGACCGCGCCGCCCGCGGCTTTCAGGCGATCGGCGTCAGCAAGGGCGTGCGCGTCGGGCTGTTCCTGCCCAACACGCCTTATTTCGTGATCTGCTATTTCGCGATCCTGAAGGCCGGCGGGACGGTGGTGAACTTCAACCCTCTCTACGCCGAGCGCGAGCTGCACCACCAGATCACCGACAGCGGCGTCGAGCTGATGGTCACGCTCGACCTCAAGGTGCTCTACGGCAAGATGGCCCGGATGCTCGCCGAATCAGGGCTGAAGCGGCTGGTGATCTGCCCGATGGCCGACATCCTGCCCTTCCCCAAGAACTGGCTGTTCCCCATCGTGAAGCGGGCGGAGGTCGCACGCATCCCCGCGGACGACCGCCACCTGTCCTTCCGCCGGCTCGTCGCCAACGACGGCGCCCCGAAGCCGGTCGCCATCGACCCGACGGAGGACGTGGCGGTGCTGCAATACACCGGCGGCACCACCGGCGTGCCCAAGGGCGCCATGCTGACCCACGCCAACCTGTTCGCCAACACCGAGCAGTGCAGCCTGTGGTTCGTCGGCGCGCGGCAGGGGGAGGAGCGGATGCTGGGCGTGCTGCCCTTCTTCCACGTCTTCGCCATGACCGTGGTGATGAACTTCAGCATCCGCATAGGGGCGGAGATCGTGATGCTGCCCCGCTTCGAGCTGGATCAGGTGATGGAGACCATCCACGCCAGGAAACCGACGCTGTTCCCGGCGGTGCCGACCATCTACACGGCGATCAACCACCACAGGCACTTGGAAAAATACGACCTTTCCTCGATCCGCTACTGCCTGTCGGGCGGCGCCCCCCTGCCGGTGGAGGTCAAGGAGGCGTTCGAGCGGAACACCGGCTGCGTCCTGGTGGAGGGTTACGGCCTGTCCGAATCCTCCCCCGTCGCCACCGCGAATCCGATAACCGGGCTGAACAAGGCCGGCTCCATCGGCCTGCCCCTGCCCGGCACGCTGATTGAGATCGTCAGCCTGGAGGAGCCGCGCCGCGTCCTGCCCGTCGGCGAGAAAGGCGAGGTGTGCATCCGCGGCCCGCAGGTGATGAAGGGCTATTGGAACAAGCCGTCCGAAACGGCGCTGACCCTGGTGGACGGGCGCCTGCACACCGGCGACGTCGGCTACATGGACGAGGACGGCTACACCCACATCGTCGACCGCATCAAGGACATGATCCTGTGCAGCGGCTTCAACGTCTACCCGCGCAACGTGGAGGAGGCGATCTACCTGCACCCCGCCGTCGCGGAATGCGTGGTCGCCGGCCTGCCCGACGAATACCGCGGCCAGACGGTGAAGGCCTACATCCGCGTCGACGACGGCAAGACCCTGACGCGCGAGGAACTGATCGGCTTCCTCAAAGACAAGCTCTCCCCCATCGAGATGCCCAAGGCGATCGAGTTCCGCGGCGAGTTGCCCAAGACGATGATCGGCAAGCTGTCGCGCAAGGCCCTGCTCGACGAGGAGGCGGAGCGGCGGAAGGGCTCGTAAGGCACCGCGTGCCCTTCCGGAACCGCAGGGTGGCCATACGCCCCACCCCACCTTGCGGCCCCGCCCCCCGGACCCTATAAGGACGCTCGTCCTTTCTTTCGGTCCGGCGGCAAGGAAAAGCGCATGATCGTGGTCACCGGTGGGGCCGGTTTCATCGGCTCGAATCTCGTGGCGGCCCTGGCCGCGCGCGGGATCACCAACGTCGCGGTGATCGACCGCTTCGGCGACGGGGAGAAGTGGCAGAATCTCGCCAAGCGGGAACTCGCCACCCTCGTCGCACCGGAAAACGCGCTCGCCTTCCTTGACCAGCACGCCGCGGAGATCGACGTGATCTTCCACCTCGGCGCCATCTCGGCGACGACGGAACGCGACGTGGACAAGATCGTCGCCAACAACGTGGCGCTGACGCTGGACCTGTGGCGCTGGTCCTCCTGGCGGGGGGCGCGGCTGATCTACGCCTCCTCCGCCGCGACCTACGGCGACGGCTCCGCCGGCTTCGACGACGACGGGTCGCCGGAGGCGCTGGCGGCCCTGCGCCCGCTCAACGCCTATGGCTGGTCCAAGCATCTGATCGACCGCCGCGTCGCCCGCGTGGTGAGCGAGGGCGACATCCTGCCGCCGCAGTGGGCGGGCCTGAAGTTCTTCAACGTCTACGGCCCGAACGAGCGGCACAAGGACGACATGATGAGCGTCGTCGCCAAGCTGCACCCCAAGCTCAAGGCCGGGGAACCGGCGCGGCTGTTCAAGTCCCACCGCCCGGAGTTCGAGGATGGCGGGCAGCTCCGCGATTTCATCTTCGTGGACGACTGCGTGGCGGTGATGCTCTGGCTGTATGACAACCCGCAGGTCAGCGGGCTGTTCAACGTCGGCACCGGCAAGGCCCGCAGCTTCAAGGATCTGGCGCTCGCCACCTTCGCCGCTCTGGGGCTGGAGCCGCGCGTCGAGTATTTCGACATGCCGGCCGAGCTTCAGGGCAAATACCAGTATTTCACCGAGGCGCGCACCGAACGCCTGCGCGCCGCCGGATTCGACCAGCCTTTCACCGAGCTGGAAGAGGGCGTGCGCCGCTACGTCCAAGATTTCCTGTCGCAGCCCGACCCCTACCGCTGACGGTTCCGCCTCTCCCCGACCGGGGAAACGCCCAAACAACAAAAGGCACCCGCCGCGCATGCTCGCCATCGCCTTTCCCGCCATCGACCCCGTGGCGTTCGAACTCGGGCCGATCGTCATCCGCTGGTACGCGCTGGCCTATCTGGCGGGCTTCGTGCTCGGCTGGCGCTACTGCCTGGCGCTGGCCCGCCGCACGCCCGGCCGCCCCTCGGCGGAGGATTACGACGACTTCCTGACCTGGGCCGTGGTCGGCGTCATCCTGGGTGGACGGATCGGCTACGTGCTGTTCTACAACCTGCCCTTCTACCTCCAGAATCCGCTCGACGCGCTGATGGTCTGGCACGGCGGGATGTCCTTCCACGGCGGGCTGATCGGCGTCCTCGGCGCGATCCTGCTGTTCTGCTGGAGGCGGGGCCTGTCGCCGCTGGCCTTCGGCGACCTGATCGCCGCGGCGGCCCCCATCGGGCTGTTCTTCGGCCGCATCGCCAACTTCATCAACGGCGAGCTGTACGGCCGCCCGGCCCCCGACGTGTCCTGGGCGGTTGTGTTCCCGCGCGACCCGCTGCAGGTGCCGCGGCACCCCAGCCAGCTCTATGAAGCCTTCCTGGAGGGGGCGGTGCTGTTCGTCCTCCTGGCCATCCTGGTGCGGATGCCCGCCGTGCGCGGGCGGGCGGGCATGACGGCGGGCATCTTCTTCATCGGTTACGGCCTGTCGCGCATCATCGCGGAGTTCTTCCGCGAGCCGGACGCGCAGCTTGGCTTCCTCTACGCCGGGGCGACGATGGGACAACTTCTGTCGGTGCCGATGGTTCTGTTCGGTGTGTGGCTGGTCGCCCAGGCCCGCCGCCGCCCCGCCGCCGTCTGAGGTCGGAAGGTCCCGCCATGAGTGATGCCGCCCCGAATTGCCTCGCCCACCACCTCGCCCGCCGCATCGTGATGGACGGGCCGCTGTCGGTCGCCGCCTTCATGGCGGAGGCACTGGGGCACCCGCGCTTCGGCTACTACATGCGCCAGGACCCCTTCGGCGTGTCCGGCGACTTCACCACCGCCCCGGAAATCAGCCAGATGTTCGGCGAGCTGGCCGGGCTGTGGTGCGTCGACACCTGGGCGCGGCTGGGCGGCCCCGCCTCCTTCCATCTGGTGGAGCTGGGTCCGGGCCGCGGCACGCTGATGCAGGACGCCCTGCGCGCCGCCGCGCTCGTCCCCGCCTTCCGCGAAGCCGCCCAGGTCCATCTGGTGGAAACCAGCCCGACGCTGCGCGCCCGCCAGAAGGAAACTTTGGCCGGCCTTCCGGTCGCTTGGCACGACCGGCTGGAGGACGTGCCCGAGGGCCCGACCCTGATCCTCGCCAACGAGTTCTTCGACGCCCTGCCCATCCGTCAGGTCCAGAAGACCAACCACGGCTGGTTCGAGCGGCTGATCGACATCGACCCCGCCGTGCCCACCGATACGACGGCCGACACGCCCCGCTTCCGCTTCGTCCTGGAGGCCTTCGGCAGCGCCGGCGCCCGGCTGATCCCGCCGGCCCTGCGCGACGCGCCGGAAGGCAGCGTGGTCGAGGTCTCCCCGGCCTCCCAGGCGGTGGCCCGCCTGATCGGGGAGCGTCTGGCCGCCCACCCTGGCGCGGCGCTGGTGATCGACTACGGCTACCGCGGCGGGCCGGCGGTCGGCGACACGCTCCAGGCGCTGCGCCGCCACGCCTACGCCCCGGTGCTGGACGCACCGGGCGAGGCCGACCTGACCGCCCATGTGGATTTCGCCGCCATCGCCGCCGCGGCCCGCGAGGGCGGGGCGGAGAGCTTCGGCCCGGTGGACCAGGGCGACTGGCTGGTCCGGCTGGGCATCCAGCCGCGCGCCGCCGCGCTGAAGCGCAACGCCACGGCGACGCAGGCCGCGGACATCGACTCCGCATTGGCCCGCTTGATCGGGCCCGACCAAATGGGCACCCTCTTCAAGGTTCTGGCCCTCGCCTCCCCCGGCCTGGGGCCTCCGGCGGGCTTCGAAAGCCCGGGTCTGGCATCCTGAACACTGGCATCCAAACAAGAGACCGCGACAGCAAAGGGACGGGTTCGTGATTACGCTTGGCGCGCTGAACGACATCACCCACATCCGACACGCCTTCTTCACCCGCACCGGCGGCGTGTCGACGGGGCTGTACGCCTCGCTGAACGTCGGCTTCGGCTCCGGGGACGCGCCCGCCGCCGTTGCGGAGAACCGCGCGCGCGCCGCGGCCCGCATGGACGTTCCGCCGGAGCGGCTCGTCACCTGCTATCAGGTGCACAGCCCGACCTGCGTCGCCGTCACCGAGCCCTGGACGCCCGATCAGGCGCCCCACGCCGACGCCATGGCGACCGACCGTCCGGGCATCGCGCTGGGCATCCTGACCGCCGACTGCGCCCCGGTGCTGTTCGCCGACGAGAAGGCCCGCGTCATCGGCGCCGCCCACGCCGGCTGGAAGGGCGCCAAGGGCGGCGTTCTGGAGGCGACCATCGCGCGGATGGAGGAGTTGGGCGCCAAGCGCAACCGCATCGTCGCCGCCATCGGCCCCTGCATCGCCCAGCGCTCCTACGAGGTCGGGCCGGAATTCCCCGCCCCCTTCCTGGATGAGGACCCGCGCAACCGCGATTACTTCGCGCCGGCCCGCCGCCCGGATCATTTCCTGTTCGATCTGGCCGGCTACATCACCCGCCGCCTGGGCGACACCGGGGTGGAGATCATCCAGCGCTGCCCCAACGACACGGTGGTCGAGGAGGACCGCTTCTTCAGCTACCGCCGGTCCTGCCTGCGCGGCGAAAAGGACTATGGGCGCGGCCTGTCGGCCATCGTCCTTCAGGGCTGAACACGACAGAAAAGTTCCCGCCCGAAATTTGTTCTTACCTCTGACTGATTGCGATACGACCTATTTCAGGTAAGATCGATTCTCAAGGGTGAGGGCATTCCGGAGAGGGAGACGCCGGCATGACGATGGACGCGCACCGGGAAGACACGCATCGGAGCGATGGGCGGGGCGGCGACGGGCGAAGCGATTGGCGCAGCGCGCGGATGGTGCTCGACAACGGCGGACTGGACGCCGACCACCGGATGCAGCACGAACTGATCCGCCGCTTCGTCGCCCTGCCGGGCGAGGAAGCGGAGCGCAAGCCGGCGCTGGCCCTGCTGAACGAGCTGCGCCGCGTCTCCGTCCGCCATTTCCTGCGGGAAGAGCGGGTCCAGGCCTCGATGCGCTACCCGCATCTGGAGGAACACCGGGCGCAGCACCGCCGGCTGGCCACCCTGCTGGACGACATCATCGGGCAGGTGGACGCCGAGGAGTCGGCCTTCGAATACAGCTATGTGAAGGCCAAGGCGGACGAGCTTCTGCAATTCTGGTTCTTCGACCATTTCGTGAAGGCCGACCTGCCCATGAAATCGCACCTTGCGAAGTTCGCCGTGCGGTGATGCGCAAGTGTCCTGCCGCCACGCTTGCGCCATGCGGGAATCGCAGGGCCGGCTGGCTGCGGCGTCTTGAACCGCCCGTCATGGAACGTTTACATAGGTGCGCCCCTTTGTTATGGTCCGCCGCGTTTTCAAGGGGCGGCGTCGGCAAGGGACTGACGGGCGCACCGAAACCTATTCCCTGCAGAGAGAGCCGACTGCGATGAAGGTGCTTGCCGGCAACAGCAACCGTCCGCTGGCCGAGGCCATCTCCACCTGTCTCGGCGTGCCGCTGACCAAAGCGAGCATCCGCCGTTTTTCGGACATGGAGGTGTTCGTCGAAATCCTGGAGAACGTGCGCGGCGAAGACGTGTTCGTGGTCCAGTCGACGTCGTTCCCGGCCAACGACAACCTGATGGAGCTGCTGGTCACCATCGACGCCCTGCGTCGCGGGTCGGCCCGGCGCATCACGGCGGTCCTCCCCTACTACGGCTATGCGCGCCAGGACCGCAAGACCGGCCCGCGCACGCCGATCTCGGCCAAGCTGGTCGCCAACCTGATCACCCAGGCCGGCGCCAACCGCGTGCTGACCATGGACCTGCACGCGGGTCAGATCCAGGGCTTCTTCGACATTCCGACCGACAACCTGATGGCCGCCCCGGTGTTCGAGAAGGACATCCGCGCGACCTTCGAGGACATCGGCGAGGTGACGATGGTGTCGCCCGACGTCGGCGGTGTGGTGCGCGCCCGCTCGCTGGCCAAGCGGCTGGACGCCGATCTCGCCATCATCGACAAGCGGCGTGAGCGCGCCGGCGTGTCGGAGGTGATGAACATCATCGGCGACGTCAAGAACCGCCGCTGCATCCTGCTGGACGACATCGTGGATTCGGGCGGCACGCTGTGCAACGCCGCGGTCGCCCTGATGGACGCCGGCGCGAAGTCGGTCCACGCCTATTGCACCCACGGCGTCCTGTCCGGCGGCGCGGTGGCCCGCGTGGCCGTGTCGCCGCTGGAGCAGCTCGTCACCACCGACAGCATCCAGGCGACCGAGGCCGTGCGCGTGTCCCGCAACATCCGCCAGCTCACCATCGCCCCGCTGCTCGCCGACGCGATCACGCGCATCAGCGAGGAGCGTTCGGTGTCGAGCCTGTTCTCGTAACAGCGCTCCATCCCACGTGGAAAGCCCTTCCCCTTCGCGGGGGAAGGGCTTTTTTCTTGGGCTTCCCGGCCGTCTTCCGCGCGTTTCCGGACTCTGTCCTTGACGCCGCGCCCCGCATGGCTTAATCACCGCGCCCACGCGTCAGCACCCCTGGAGGCTGGCGCTTTTTTCCGTTCAAGGAGTTTTCCGATGACGCAGATCGTTCCGCTCAGCGCCGAAGCGCGCGACCGGGCCGGCAAGGGGACCGCCCGCCAGACCCGTCGTGATGGCCGTATCCCGGCCGTGATCTACGGTGGCAAGCAGGCCCCCATCATGATTTCGCTGGAGAAGTTCACGTTCACCCGTGTTCTGAACCAGGCGGGCTTCTTCACGCACCTGTTCGACGTCACCGTCGATGGCGCCACCCACCGGGTCCTGCCGCGCGACGTGCAGTTCCATCCGGTCACCGACGTCCCGCTGCACGTCGACTTCCTGCGCGTCTCCGCCGAAACCCGCACCACCGTGCAGGTTCCGGTCGAATTCGTCGACCAGGAGAAGTCGCCGGGCCTGAAGCGCGGCGGCGTGCTGAACATCGTCCGCCACGAGCTGGACGTGACCGTCTCCGCCGGCAACATCCCGGAGCAGATCACGATCTCCTGCGAGGGCTACGACGTCGGCGATTCGATCCACATCTCTTCGGTGAAGCTGCCGGAAGGTGTCGCCTCGACCATCACCGACCGCGACTTCACGATCGCCACGATCGTCGCCCCGTCGGGCCTGAAGTCCGAAGAGGGCGAAGCCACCGAGGCCGCCGCTTCCTGATCGGAAGCCGCCTTTGGGGTTGCGACAGGGGGCTTCGGCCCCCTGTTTCGTTTCCGGCCTACGCTGTCATGAGATGAGGAGAATGCGCCATGCTGCTGCTGGTGGGATTGGGCAACCCTGGCGCCGAATACGCGCGCAACCGGCACAACATCGGCTTCATGGCGGTGGAGGAGATCGCCCGCCGCCACGGCTTCGGCCCTTGGCGCAAACGCTTCCAGGGTCAGACCGCCGAGGGCACGATCGGCGGCGAGAAGGTGATCGCCCTGGAGCCGCTGACCTTCATGAACCTGTCCGGCCAGTCGGTCACCGCGGCCGTCCAGTTCTTCAAGTTGAAGCCCGAGGACGTCGTCGTCATCCATGACGAGTTGGACCTGCCGCCCGGCAAGATCCGGGTGAAGAAGGGCGGCGGGCATGGCGGGCACAACGGCCTGCGCTCCATCGACGCGCATCTCGGCAAGGAGTACTGGCGCATCCGCCTGGGCATCGGCCATCCCGGCGACAAGGACCGGGTCAGCGGCTATGTCCTCCACGACTTCGCCAAGGCCGAGCAGAGCTGGCTCGACCCGCTGATCGACGCCGTTGCCGACGCCTTCCCGCTGGTCGTGAAGGGGCAGGCCGAGAACTTCATGAACAAGGTCACCCTGGCGACCGCGCCCGTCAAGTAAACGGGATCACGCCTCCGCTGGGGCGCCGCCGCGGCCGGTCCAGACCGCCAGCAGGCCCTTCTGCAGCAGGATGAAGACGAACAGCAGGACGCCGATGGCGATCTTCGTCCACCAGCTGCTGAGGCTGCCGTCGAAGGTGATGTAGGTCTGGATCAGCCCCTGGATCAGCACGCCGATGAAGGTGCCGATCACGTAGCCGTAGCCGCCGGTCAGCTGGGTCCCCCCGATCACCACCGCGGTGATGGTGTCCAGCTCCACCCCCGTCGCCGCCAGCGAATAGCCCGCTCCGGTGTAGAGCGAGAAGACGATCCCCGCCAGCCCGGCGAGCAGCCCCGACAGGGCGTAGACCGCCACCGTGGTGCGGCCCACCGGCACGCCCATCAGCTCCGCCGACTGCCGGTTGCCGCCCAGTGCGTAGAGGTTGGCGCCGAAGCGCGTCCAATGGGCGCAGACCACAGCGGCCGCCACCACCCCCAGCATCAGCAGCGCCGGCAGCGTCAGCTTGCCCCCGCCGTCGAAACGCAGCGCCAGATCGCCCAGCTCGGCGTAGAGCGGGTGGTTGATCGGAATGGAATCGGTGCTCAGCACGAAGCCGAGGCCGCGGGCGACGAACATGCCGGCCAGCGTGACGATGAAGGGCGGCATCTGGAAAACGTGGATCACGGCGCCCATCGCGGCGCCGAAACCGCCGGCCACCGCCAGCGCCACCGCGAAGGCGGAGACGGGGTGCCAACCGCCCTGCTCGATCAGAACGGCCAGCAGCACGGTGGTGAAACCGATCACCGCCCCCACCGACAGGTCGATGCCGCCCGACAGGATCACGAAGGTCATGCCGACCGCCGTGATGCCGAGGAAGGCGTTGTCGGTCAGCAGGTTGCCGACGACCCGCAACGAGGCGAAGTTGGGGAACTGCGCGGCGCAGAGCAGGAAGCCGACCACCAGGACGGCGCTGGTCACCAGCAGGGGAAGGAAGCGGTGGATCATGGCGTCACGCTCCCGCGCTCGGGCTTGGGCTCTCGGGCTTGGCCCGTGGCGGAGTCGGCGGCCGGACCGGCGGCTGGGCGGGTCGGTGGCCGGCCGGGCGCGGCAGGAACAGGGTCAGGGTCGGCGACTGCAGCAGCAGGACGACCATCAGGACGCCCGCCTTGACGATCAGGTTGAACTCCGGCTTGAAGCCGCTCAGCAGGATGCCGGTGTTCATGGCCTGGATGGTCAGCGCGCCCACCACCGACAGCAGCAGCCCGAACCGGCCGCCGAGCAGGGACGTGCCGCCGACCACCACCGCCAAGATGGCGTCCAGCTCCAGCCACAGGCCGGCGTTGTTGGCGTCGGCGCCGCGGATGTCGGCGGCGACCACCAGACCGGCGACGGCGGCGCACAGGCCGCACCAGACATAGACGGCGACCAGCACGACCGGCGTGTTGACCCCCGCCCCGGCGCTGGACAGCCGGCTGACGCCGACCGCCTCGATCATCAGCCCCAGCGCGGTCATCCGGACCAGCAGTGCGGTCACCCCCAGCAGGACGGCGGTGATGACCACCGGCATCGGCACGGTCAGGAACGACCCGCTGCCGATGAAGGTGAGGCCGGGGCTGGTGAAGGTGACGATCTGCCCCTCGGTGACCAGCTGGGCGATACCGCGGCCGGCGACCATCAGGATCAGGGTGGCGACGATCGGCTGGATGCGCAGGACGGCCACCAGAAGCCCGTTCCACAGGCCGCAGAGCAGGCCGGCCGCCAGCGACGCCGCCAGCACCGGGGTCAAGCCCCAGCCCGCCTGGGTCAGGGTGGCGGCGACCGCGCCGGAAATCGCCATCACCGCGCCCACCGACAGGTCGACGCCGCGGGTGGCGATGACCATGGTCATGCCGATGGCGAGCAGCGCCACCGGGGCGCCGCGGTTCAGCACGTCGATCAGGCTGCCGAACAGCCGGCCGTCCTGCAGACGGATCGAAAAGAAGTCGGGGAAGAGCAGCCAGTTGGCCAGCAGCACGGCAGCCAGCGCGCCGTATTGCGGCAGGTTGCGCGACGGGCCGGGGGCTGACCGCGTCATGGGCGCGGCTCCTCGGGAACGGACTCCGACGCGATGGCGGCGACGATGCGGTCCACGGCGACCTCCCCTCCCCTCAGCTCCGCCACATGGCGGCGGTCGCGCAGCACGACGACGCGGCGGCTGTAGGCGACGATCTCCTCAAGCTCCGACGAGACGACCAGCAGGGCCATGCCGTCGGCGCACAGCCGCTCGATCAGGCGGATGATCTCGGCGTGGGCGCCGACGTCGATGCCGCGCGTCGGCTCGTCGAGGATCAGCAGGCGCGGCTCGGTCGCCAGCCAGCGGGCGAGCAGCGCCTTCTGCTGGTTGCCGCCGGACAGGAGCTGGATCGGCTGCTCGGCGTGCGGCGTGCGGATGTCGAGCAGGCGGATGAAGCGGTCGGCGATCTCCTCCTGGCGGCAGCGCGGGATCGGCCGCAGCCAGCCCTGGCGGGCCTGGAGCGCCAGGATGATGTTCTCGCGCACCGACAGCGCGCCGACGATGCCCTCCTTCTTGCGGTCCTCCGGGCAGAAGCCGAAGCCGAGGCGGATGGCGTCGCGCGGCCCGCGCAGCCGCACCGCCTGGCCGTCCACCGCCGCCTCGCCGCGGTCGGCGCGGTCCATGCCGAAGACCAGCCGCGCCGTCTCCGTCCGTCCGGAGCCGAGCAGCCCGGCGAGCCCCACCACCTCGCCGGGGCGGATGTCGAGGTCGAAGGGCTCGACGCTGCGCGCCTTGCCGTAGCCGCGGAAGCGGACCAGCGGCGGCCGGGCGTCCTCCTCCGCGTCGTCCGCCGGCGGGGCGATGCGGTGGGCCACCGCTTCCAATTCCCGCCCCAGCATCATGGCGACGAGGTCGAGGCGCGGCAGTTCCGCGGTGCGCCGCTCCCCCACCAGGCGGCCGTTGCGCAGCACGGTGATGCGGTCGCACAGCGCGTAGACCTGGTCGAGGAAATGGGTGACGAAGACGATGCCGATGCCGCGCGAGCGCAGGGTCCGCATCACCTTGAAGAGGACCGCCACCTCCTGCGCGTCGAGGCTGGCGGTCGGCTCGTCGAGGATCAGCACCTTGGCCGACATGTCCACCGCGCGGGCGATGGCAACGATCTGCTGCGTCGCCACCGAGAAGCGGCCGAGCGGCGCCGTCACGTCGAGGGTCAGGCCGTAAGGGATCAGCACCGCCCGCGCCCGCCGCCGCATGGCGCCGCGGTCGACCAAGCCGAAGCGCATGGGTTGCCGGCCAAGGAACAGGTTCTCCGCCACCGACAGGTTCGGCAGCAGGTTCACCTCCTGATAGACGGTGCCGATGTGCAGGCGTTGCGCCTCCTCCACGCCGCGCGGGGCGATCGCCCGCCCCTCCAGCGTCACGGTGCCGGCGTCGCGCTGGTAGACGCCGGTCAGGGTCTTGATCAGCGTCGACTTTCCGGCGCCGTTCTCGCCGAGGAGGGCGTGGATCTCGCCGTGGCGCACGGTGAAGTCCACGCCGTCGAGCGCCTGGACGCCCAGGAAGGCCTTGGACAGACCGCGGATCGCCAGAAGCGGCGGGGACGCGGTGGGGGTGGGGTCCGTCATGCGGGGGGCCTTGCCGGCAGTTCCGTGGGACGGCCGGGTCAGTAGGCGTCCTTGCGGCGTTCGTACTCGGCCTTGGCGGTGTCCGGGGTGAACAGCGCCGATTCCGTCTGGATCCATTTCGGCGGCGCCTTGCCGTCCTTCTTGAAGGCGACCAGCGCATCGAAGGCCGGGCCGGCCATGTTCGGGGTCAGCTCCACGGTCGCGTTCGCCTCGCCCTCGGCCATCGCCTTGAAGATGTCGGGCACGCCGTCGATGGACACGACCAGGATGTCCTTGCCCGGCTTCAGCCCGGCCTCCTTGATCGCCTGAATGGCGCCGACCGCCATGTCGTCGTTGTGGGCGTAGACCGCGCAGATGCCCTTGCCGCCGTTCTCCGCCTTGATGAAGCTCTCCATCACCTCCTTGCCCTTGGCGCGGGTGAAGTCGCCGGACTGGGTGCGGACGATCTTCATGCCGGGAGTCTTGGCGACGACCTCGTCGAAGCCCTTCTTGCGGTTGATGGCGGGGGAGGAGCCGACGGTGCCCTGGAGTTCGACCACGTTGCAGGTGCCGCCGGTCTGCTTGGCCAGCCACTCGCCGGCGACCCGGCCCTCCAGCACCGTGTCGGAGGTGACGGCGGTCATGTAGAGGCCCGGGTCGCGGGTCTCAATCTGGCGGTCGAGCAGGACAACGGGGATCTTCGCCTCCTTGGCCTCCTTCAGCACCGAATCCCAGCCGGTCGCCACCACGGGGGCGATGAAGATGGCGTCCACGCCCTGGGCGACGAAGGAGCGCACGGCCTTGATCTGGTTCTCCTGCTTCTGCTGGGCGTCGGAGATCTTCAGATCGATCCCGCGCTTCTCGGCTTCCGCCTTGGCGGTCTTGGTCTCGGCGGCGCGCCAGCCCGATTCCGAGCCGATCTGCGAGAAGCCGACCACCAGCTTCTTGTCGGCGGCCTGCGCGCCGCCGAGCCCGATCAACAAGGCCGCGGCGGCAGCGGCGGAGATCAGCCATGTCCTGGACATACCGTTTCACTCCCCTGGGTGTCTTGTCATCGATCCGGGCAACCCCGGCGACCCGCCTGTGCCCGCTCGCATCTGTTCGTTGCGCCAACATTAGGCGTCAAAAACCATATCTGTCCAATACGATTCTCGACCGAAGCGATACCGAAACCGGCATGATCGCCCGATGCGGGCAAAGCGTTGCCGGTCCTTCCCTCAGACCTCTCCGGGCACACCGTCAATCCGCCGCCACAGGCCGAGCGGGTTGCCGTCGCGCAGCGCCTCCGGCAGCAGGGCGGCGGGGATGTCCTGGTAGCAGACCGGGCGCAGGAAGCGCCGGATCGCCAAGGTGCCAACCGAGGTGGTCCGGCTGTCCGAGGTCGCCGGAAAGGGGCCACCATGCACCATGGCGTGGCAGACCTCGACGCCCGTCGGCCAGCCGTTGGCCAGGATTCGGCCCGCCTTGCGTTCCAGGGTCGGCAGCAGCGCCGCCACGGCGTCGCCGTCCGCCGGCTCCATCTGCACGGTCGCGGTGAGCTGGCCCTCCAGCCGCTCGGCGACGGTCCGCATCGCTGCGACGTCCGGGCAACGGATCAGCAGCGACGCCGCCCCGAACACCTCGTCCTGCAGAGCCGGGTCGGCGAGAAAGGCGTCGGCCGTCGTGCCGAACAAAGCCGCTTGCGCCTGGTTGGGGCCGGAACAGGCCAGCCCGCGGGCGAGCGTCGCCACGGCGGCGCTTCCGGACAGCCGCGCCACCCCCGAATCATAGGCGGCCTGGATGGCCGGGGTCAGCATGGTCGAGGCGGCGCTGCCGCCCAGCGCATCCACCGCGGTGGCCAGGAAGCGGTCGAGGTCCGGCCCGTCGACGCCCAGCAGGATGCCGGGGTTGGTGCAGAACTGGCCGGCGCCCATGGTCAGCGACGCCACGAAGCCCTTGCCCAGCGCCTCCGCCCGCGCGGCCAGCGCCGCCGGCATCAGGAAGACCGGGTTGATGCTGCTCATCTCCGCATAGACCGGGATCGGTTCGGGCCGGCGGGCCGCCGCTTCCATCAAAGCCAAGCCGCCGCGGCGCGAGCCGGTGAAGCCCACCGCCTTGATGCGCGGGTCGGTCACCAGCGCCGTTCCGATGGGGGTGCCGACGCCGAACAGCAGCGAGAAGACGCCCTCGGGCAATCCGCAGGAGGCCACCGCCGCCCGGATGGCCCGGCCAACCAGCTCCGACGTGCCGGGATGGGCGGAGTGGCCCTTGACCACCACCGGACAGCCGGCGGCCAGCGCCGACGCGGTGTCGCCCCCGGCCACCGAGAAGGCCAGCGGGAAATTCGACGCGCCGAACACCGCGACCGGGCCGAGCGGGATGTGGCGCTGCCGGACGTCGGGACGCGGCAGCGGCGTGCGCTCCGGCTGAGCCGGGTCGATGCGGGCTTCCAGCCAGCCGCCCTCGCGCACCGTCTGGGCGAACAGGCGGAGCTGGCCGACGGTGCGCCCGCGCTCCCCCTCCAGCCGGGGGCGCGGCAGGCCGCTCTCGGCCATGGCGCGGAGGATCAGATCGTCGCCGAGGTCGAGGATGTTGGCGGCGATGGTCTCCAAGAAGGCGGCCCGCGCCTCCAGCCCGGTCTCGCGAAAGGCGTCGAAGGCGGCCCAGGCCAGCGCGCAGGCGCGCTCGACCTCCGCCGCCCCGCCGCCGCCGAAGACCGGCTCCAGCTCCGCGCCGGTGGCGGGATCGACGGCGCGCAAGGCGCCGTCGGAGCCGCGGTGGCCGCGGGCGCCGATCAGCATCTCGCCGGTGATGGTCATCATGGGTCTCCCGGTTTGGCGAGGGGTGGCGCCGTCCTCAGCGCGCCCAGCGCAGGACCAGCGGGTCGAGGCGGCGGGCGGCGTCGAGCAGGCCGGCGCGGCTGGCCGGGTGCGGGTCCGCCAGCGGGTGGCGCACGGCGTCACAGGCGATGATGCCGCCCTCCTTCATCAGGATCTTGGCGGTGGCGAGGCCGCATTGGCGGTTCTCGTGGTTGATCAGCGGCAGCCATCGCCCGTAGGCCGCCACCGCCGCCTCACGGTCGCCGGCCAGGAAGGAATCGACAATCTGGCGGATGCCGTCGGGATAACCGCCGCCCGTCATGGCGCCGGTGGCCCCGGCGTCGAGATCGGCCAGCAGGGTGATCGCCTCCTCGCCGTCCCAAGGTCCCTCGATGGCGTCGCCGCCCAGCTCGATCAGCCGGCGCAGCTTGGCCGCGGCCTGCGGCACCTCGATTTTGAAGTAGGCGACGTTGGCGATCTCCCGCGCCATGCGGGCCAGCAGCTCCGCCGACAGCGCGGTGCCGCTGACCGGGGCGTCCTGGATCATGATCGGGATGTCGATGGCGTCGGACACCCGCTGGAAGAAGGCGGTGATGCCCGCCTCGGGCACGCGGATGGTGGCGCCGTGGTAGGGCGGCATGACCATCACCATGGCCGCCCCAAGCTCCTGGGCGCGGCGGCTGCGCGCGGCGCAGGCGGCGGTGCTGAAATGGGTGGTGGTGACGATGACCGGCACCCGCCCGGCGACGTGGCCGAGGATGGTCTCCATCAGCAGTTCCCGCTCGGCGTCGGTCAGCACGAACTGCTCGGAGAAGTTGGCGAGGATGCACAGGCCGTCGGAGCCGGCGTCGATCATGAAATCGACGCAGCGCGTCTGCCCGGCGAGGTCGAGGTCCCCCGTCTCGGTGAAGATGGTGGGGACGACGGGGAACACTCCCCGGTAGGGACGGGCGCTGGGGTCCATGGCCGTTGGGGTCCTTCTGTCGGGTATGCGGAGGAGCCGGTCAGCCCGGCGGATGCCCGAAGCGGCCGGGTGGCAGGCCGCGAACGCCGCCGGGATCGCACTCGAACAGCGCGCCGGCCAGCGGTTCGTCCGGCCGGCCGTCGCGGCCGATGCCATGCGCCGCGGTGGTCACGAACAGCCGGTCGAGGGCGGGACCGGCGAAGACGCAGGAGGTGACGCGCGACACCGGCAGCGCGATCGCACGGTCGAGCGTGCCGTCGGGCCGGAAGCGGCTGACCCGTCCGCCGTCCCAATGGGCCACCCACAGGCCGCCCTCGGCGTCGCAGGTCATGCCGTCGGGATAGCCGTCGGCCTCGGCGAAGCGGATGTGGGCGCGCTTGCCGGACAGCCGTCCCGCGCCGTCCAGGTCGAAGGCATGGATCGTCCGCGCCGCGCTGTCGGTGTGGTAGAGCGTCCGCCCGTCCGGGGACAGGGCTGGGCCGTTGGCGACGGTGTAGCCCTCATCCATGCGGGTGATCGACCCGTCGGGGTCGAGCCGGTGGAAGGCGCCGGACGGCGTTTCCTCCCCGTCATCCATGCTGCCGATCCACAGGCGCCCCTGCGCGTCGGCCTTGGCGTCGTTCAGCCGGTTGCCCGGCCGGTCGGGGTCGATCCGCGCCAGTTCCCCGGCGATCACCGCGCGGCCCGGCTCCAACCGCAGGCGGACCACCCGGCGCGAGCGCAGCCCGGCGATGAAGCCGTCGCCATCGGCGCATTCCACCAGCCAGCAGGCCGCGTCCTCCAGCGCCCAGTCCGCTTGGGACCCGTCGTCGAGCCCGTGGCGCAGAATCCGCGATCCGTGGATGTCGACGAAGAAGACGGCGCCCTGCTCCGGCGACCACAGCGGGCCTTCGCCCAGGAGCGCCCGGGCGGGCCAGACGCAACGAACCTCCTGCGGCATGCCGTGTCGCCTCCCCCTCGCGGTCCCGTTCTGAATTTTGTTGACCATGCCAACAATAGAGAGCGTTCTGATAATCGTCCAATACGAATATCGGCGCCGGCGATACGAGATTTCGTATGCCGACGCCATCGCCAGACCGGAGGCCCCCGCCCGTGACCCCGCACCGTTTCCCGGCCAACTGGTTCCTCAAGGCCCGGCTGAAGCTGCGCCATCTCCAGCTGTTCGTGGCGCTGGACGAGCACCGCAACCTGCACCGCGCCGCCGCCAGCCTGACCATGTCGCAGCCCGCCGCCTCGAAGCTGCTGGGCGACCTGGAGGAGTCGCTGGGCGTCACCCTGTTCGAACGCCATGGCCGCGGCGTTGAGCCGAACTGGTACGGCGGCCTGATGATCCGCCACGCGCGGGCGATCCTCAGCGGCCTGCAGGAGGCGGGGGAGGAGCTGAACGACCTGCTGGCCGGCCACAGCGGCAGCGTCTCCATCGGCACGGTGATGGCCCCGGCGGTGGAGCTGGTGGTGCCGGTGATCACCACGCTGACCCGCGATCACCCCGACCTGAAGATCGCCGTGGCGGTGGAGACCAGCGACGTGCTGGCCGAGCGGGTCCGGCAGGGCGTCATGGATTTCGCGATCGGCCGCCTGCCCGACCACGTCGACGCCGCGTGCTTCGAGTATCAGGAGATCAGCAGCGAGGAGCTGTGCTTCGTCTGCCGCGACGGCCACCCGCTGCTGCGGCTCGGCCGCCCGCTGACCGCGGCCGATCTGGTGGACGCCACCTGGATTCTCCAGCCCCTGGGGAGCCTGCTGCGCAGCCGGGTCGAGGCGCTGTTCCGCGCCGAGGGGGTTTCGCCGCCGCGCAAGGTGATCGAAAGCGCCTCCCCGGTCATCTCGCTGGCGATGGTGGCCGAGAACGATTCGGTCACCGTCTTCGCCCGCGCGCTCGCCCAGGTGTTTTCCCCCACCGGGAGCTGCACCATCGTGCCCTTCCACAAGCGCTTCAGCGTCGAGCCCTACGGCATCTTCTGGCTGAAGGACCGCCCGCTGTCGCCGGGCGCCCGCACCGCCCTGGCCGCCTTGCGGGCGGCGTCCGACGCCAAGATGCGCCGCGCGCTGGAAACGCCGCAGCCCAGCCTCTCAAGTGATACCGACCCTCCAAGTGATATCGAAATGTGTATGAATTCCGCCAATAATCGTATTTGACAGTTATGGTTTTTCGGCCTATTGCTAGCCTTACAAACATTGCGCCACCCGACACCCGTTCAAGAGCCGCGGGTGTGGCCAACCCGGTGCCGCAGAAGGGGGAGGAAATCGGCCCATGTCTTCTTCGTTCACGACCACACTGGCCGGGATGGCCGTCGGCGTGCTGGCCCTCACCGTTGCCGCCGCACCGACTCTGGCGCAGGACAAGCCCACCGTCGGCATCGCGATGCCCACCAAGTCCTCGGCCCGCTGGATCGACGACGGCAACAACATGGTCAAGCAGTTCCAGGCCAAGGGCTACAAGACCGACCTGCAATACGCCGAGGACGACATCCCCAACCAGCTCGCCCAGATCGAGACGATGGTCGCCAAGAACAGCAAGGTTCTGGTGATCGCCGCCATCGACGGCACGACGCTGACCGACGTGCTCCAGCAGGCCAAGGACCGCGGCGTCAAGGTCATCGCCTACGACCGGCTGATCCGCGGGTCGGAGAACGTGGACTATTACGCGACCTTCGACAACTTCCAGGTCGGCGTGCTCCAGGGCAGCTACATCGTCGACGCGCTGGGCCTGAAGGACGGCAAGGGACCCTTCAACATCGAGCTGTTCGGCGGCTCCCCCGACGACAACAACGCCTACTTCTTCTACAACGGCGCCATGTCGGTGCTGCAGCCCCACATCGACAGCGGCAAGCTGAAGGTGGGCAGCGGTCAGGTGGGCATGGACAAGGTGTCCACCCTGCGCTGGGACGGCGCCACCGCCCAGGCCCGCATGGACAACCTGCTGAGCGCGTTCTACGGCAACCGCCGCGTCGACGCCGTGCTGTCGCCCTACGACGGGATCAGCATCGGCATCATCTCCTCGCTGAAGGGGGTCGGCTACGGCTCGCCGTCGCAGCCGATGCCGGTGGTGACCGGGCAGGACGCTGAGGTGCCCTCGATCAAGTCGATCCTGGCAGGCGAGCAGCGCGCCACCGTCTTCAAGGACACCCGCGAGCTTGCCCGGGTCACGGTCGAGATGGTCGACGCGGTGCTGGGTGGCGGCACGCCGCCGGTCAACGACACCAAGACCTACGACAACGGCAAGAAGGTCGTCCCGGCCTACCTGCTGAAGCCGGTCAGCGTGGACGCGTCGAACTGGAAGAGCACGCTGGTCGGCAGCGGCTACTACACCGAAGCCCAGTTCAAGTGACGAAGCGGCGCAGGGCGGGCGCATTCGGCTTTCATAACCCTCTCCCCTCTGGGGAGAGGGTGGCCCGAAGGGCCGGTGAGGGGGATGCGCGTGACGGTGCGTCCGGCACAGGCGCAACCCCCTCACCCTAACCCTCTCCCCAGAGGGGAGAGGGGATTGAAAATGCGAACGACCCGCCACCGGACTGAGGTGCGCTCGGGCGATCGCAGGTTCCTTGGAGGATTCTCATGGACTCCATCCTGGAGCGGTCCAGTCTGGCGATGCCGATCCTAGAGATGAAGGGCATCACCAAGACGTTTCCCGGCGTGAAGGCGCTGGACGACGTCAACCTGTCGGTCCGCGAGGGCGAGATCCACGCGCTGATCGGCGAGAACGGCGCCGGCAAGTCGACGCTGATGAAGGTGCTGAGCGGGGTCTACCCGCAAGGCAGCTTCGACGGCGAGATCCGCTTCCGCGGCCAGCCCCAGGCCTTCCGCGGCATCGCCGACAGCGAGCGGCTGGGCATCATCATCATCCACCAGGAACTGGCGCTGGTTCCCCTGCTGTCGATCACCGAGAACCTGTTCCTCGGCAACGAGCAGGCAAGCCGTGGAGTGATCGACTGGGACGCCGCCACCCTGCGGGCGCGGGAGCTGCTGCGCCTCGTCGGGCTGCACGACCCGCCGGAGACCCTGATCACCGACATCGGCGTCGGCAAGCAGCAGCTCGTGGAGATCGCCAAGGCGCTGTCCAAGGAGGTCAAGCTGCTGATCCTGGACGAGCCGACCGCCAGCCTGAACGAGAGCGACAGCGACGCCCTGCTGGAATTGCTGCTGCAGTTCAAGGCGCGCGGCATCGCCTCCATCCTCATCTCGCACAAACTGAACGAGATCGCCAAGGTCGCCGACCGGGTGACCATCCTGCGCGACGGCACGACGGTGGAGACGCTGGATTGCCGCGAGGCCGTGGTCAGCCAGGACCGCATCATCCGCGGCATGGTCGGGCGCGCCCTGTCGGACCGCTATCCCAGGCGGACCACCGTGCCCGGCGACGTGCTGTTCGAGGTGAAGGGGTGGAGCGCCGACCACCCGGCCCATCCCGGCCGGCGCGTCGTCCGCGACGTGAACCTGACCGTCCGCCGCGGCGAGGTGGTGGGCATCGCCGGGCTGATGGGCGCCGGCCGCACCGAGTTCGCGATGAGCCTGTTCGGCCGCTCCTACGGCCGCAACATCCGCGGGCAGGCCTTCCTCGACGGGCGGGAGATCGACGTCTCCACCATCAGCCGGGCCATGGCGAACGGCCTCGCCTACGCGACGGAGGACCGCAAGCATCTCGGCCTCGTGCTCGACAACGACATCCGCCACAACGTCACGCTGGCGAACCTCAGGGGGGTGGCGAAACGCTGGGTCATCGACCATGAGCGCGAGGTCCAGGTGGCCGAGGAGTTCCGGCGCCGGCTGCGCATCCGCTGCGCCGACGTGTTCCAGGAGACGGTGAACCTGTCGGGCGGCAACCAACAGAAGGTCGTGCTCAGCAAGTGGCTGTTCGCCGACCCGCAGGTGCTGATCCTCGACGAGCCGACCCGCGGCATCGACGTCGGCGCCAAGTACGAGATCTACACCATCATCAACCAGCTGGTCGCCGAGGGCCGGGGCGTCGTCCTGATCTCCTCCGAAATGCCGGAGCTGCTGGGCGTCGCCGACCGCATCTACGTGATGAACGCCGGCGAAATGGTCGCCGAGATGCCGGCGGCCGAGGCCAGCCAGGAGAAAATCATGGGAGCGATCATGCGCTCCGGCGAGACGCTGATGTCCGGGGAGGCTCTGCCATGAGTGCCGAACTCAACCTTCCGGCGCGCGGCCCGCGGGTGTCCATGGGACGGTTCGTGAAGGCGCACATGCGCGAGTACGGCATGCTGCTGTCGCTGGTCGCCATCGTCCTGTTCTTCCAGTACATGACCGACGGCACGCTGCTGCAGCCGCTGAACCTGACCAACCTCGTGCTGCAGAACAGCTACATCGTCATCATGGCGCTGGGCATGCTGCTGGTGATCGTCGCCGGGCACATCGACCTGTCGGTGGGGTCGGTCGTCGCCCTCATCGGCGCGCTGGCGGCGACGCTGATGGTGCGGCTCCACCTGGATTTCGTCACCACGACGCTGCTGTGCCTGCTGGCCGGGGCGGCGATCGGGGCGGTGCAGGGCTTCTGGGTCGCCTATCTGCGCATCCCGTCCTTCATCGTGACGCTGGCCGGCATGCTGGTCTTCCGCGGCCTGTGCCTGATCCTGCTAGCCGGCCAGTCGGTCGGTCCCTTCCCAGTGGAGTTCCAGCGCCTCAGCTCCGGCTTCATCCCCGACTTCCTGGCGCTCGATGCCCTCAATCTGGGCAAGTTCCACCTGACCAGCCTGCTGCTCTGCGCGGCCGTGGCCGCCGCGATGGTGGCGATGAACACCAGGGCGCGCCTGCGCCGGCAGAGCGTCGCCATCGAGCAGGAGCCGCTGCCGCTGTTCGTGGCGAAGAACGTCGCGCTGGCCGCCGTGCTGATCTATGTCGGGCAGCTGATGGCCTCCTACCGCGGCCTGCCCAACGTGCTGATCATCATGAGCGTGCTGATCGCGCTCTACAGCTTCGTCACCCGCAACACCACGGTGGGGCGGCGCGTCTACGCGCTGGGCGGCAACGAGAAGGCGGCCAAGCTGTCCGGCATCGACACCCGGCGGCTCAGCTTCTACACCTTCGTCAACATGGGGGTGCTGGCGGCGCTGGCCGGGCTGATCTTCGCCGCGCGGCTGAACACCGCCACGCCGAAGGCCGGCGCCTCGTTCGAGCTGGACGTGATCGCCGCCTGCTTCATCGGCGGCGCCTCGGCGTCGGGCGGCGTGGGCCGGGTGACCGGGGCGGTGATCGGCGCCTTCATCATGGGCGTGATGAACAACGGCATGTCGATCCTGGGCATCGGCATCGACTGGCAGCAGGTCATCAAGGGCATGGTGCTGCTCGCCGCCGTGACCATCGACGTCTACAACAAGAACAAGGCGTGAGGACCGTCATGACCCGTCCCACCCCCCTTCCCCCCGCCCCGCTCACGCTCGGCATCGTCGGCTTCGGCAAGATCGCCCGCGATCAGCATGTCCCGGCCATCGCCGCCACCGGCCTGTTCCGGCTCGCCGCGGTGGTCAGCCCGCACGGCGCCATCCCGGAGGAAACCGGGCTCGGCGACGTGGCGGTCTTCCGCAGCCAGACGGAGATGCTGGCCGCCCTGCCCGGCCTCGACGCCGTGGCGATCTGCACGCCGCCCGCGGTCCGCCATCCCCTGACGGTGGAGGCGCTGCGCGCCGGCAAGCATGTCCTGATCGAAAAGCCGCCGGCCGCCACCCTGACGGAGCTGCGCCTGCTGCTCGACGCGGCGGAGGGCGCCAAGCGCACGCTGTTCGCCGCCTGGCACTCCCGCTTCAACGCGGCGGTGGAGGAGACGCGGCGGCGGCTGGCCGGCGCCACCGTCCGCAACGTTGCCATCACCTGGAAGGAGGACGTGCGGCGCTGGCATCCCGGCCAGGACTGGATTTTCGCGGCGGGGGGCTTCGGCGTCTTCGATCCCGGCATCAACGCCCTGTCGATCCTGACCGAGATCCTGCCGGCCCCCGTCGTCGTCCGCGACGCCGAGCTGCGGGTCCCCGCCAACCGCGACACGCCCATCGCCGCGACGCTGAGGATGGAAGGTGCGGCGGGCTCCGCCGTCGGGACGGTAACCGCTGCCTTCGACTTCCTTCAGGAGGGCGAGCAGACCTGGGCCATCGCCATCGAGACAGATAGCGGAGGGCTCGACCTGACCCACGGCGGCACGCGGCTGAGCGTGGACGGCGTGCTCGTGCTGGCCAAGCCCGACGCCGAGTACCAGGGCATCTACCGCCGCTTCCACCATCTGATCGCGGACGCGGCCGGCGACGTCGACGCCCGTCCGCTGCAACTGGTCGCAGACGCCTGTCTGGTCGGGCGCTGGCGCACCACCGACGCCTTTCACTGGTAAAGCGCCGGACACACCGCCCGGCCGACTCCCAACGACGCCCCGAACGAGGCTCCGAACGACCCCGGCGCCGGCCGACCCCGGTCCGCGCCCCCAACCCGAATTGGTGCCGACATGTCCGATACGAAGCCCTCTCCCCAGCACCCGGAAATCGGCTCCGGCCGGCGGCTGCGGTCGCGCGCGTGGTTCGACAACCCCGACATGACCGCGCTTTATCTGGAGCGCTACCTGAATTTCGGGCTGACGCGGGAGGAGCTGCAATCGGGCGCGCCGATCATCGGCATCGCCCAGACCGGCTCCGACCTCAGCCCCTGCAACCGGCACCATCTGGTCCTGGCCGAACGCCTGCGCGAAGGCATCCGCACCGCCGGCGGCATCGCCATCGAGTTCCCTGTCCACCCGATCCAGGAAACCGGCAAGCGGCCGACCGCCTCGATCGACCGCAACCTCGCCTATCTCGGGCTGGTCGAGGTGCTGCACGGCTACCCGCTCGACGGGGTGGTGCTGACCATCGGCTGCGACAAGACCACCCCCGCCTGCCTGATGGCGGCGGCCACCGTGAACATTCCGGCCATCGCCCTGTCGGTCGGCCCGATGCTGAACGGCTGGTTCCGCGGCGAGCGCACCGGCTCGGGCACCATCGTGTGGAAGGCCCGCCAGATGATGGCGGCCGGCGAGATCGACTATCAGGGCTTCATCGAGCTGGTGGCGTCGTCGGCCCCCTCGACCGGCTACTGCAACACGATGGGCACCGCCTCCACGATGAATTCGCTGGCCGAGGTGCTGGGCATGCAGCTTCCCGGCTCCGCCGCCATCCCCGCCCCCTACCGCGAGCGCCAGCAGGCCGCCTACGAGACCGGCAAGCGGATCGTGGAGATGGTCCGCGAGGACCTCAAGCCGTCCGACATCCTGACCCGCGACGCCTTCCTCAACGCCATCGTCGTCAACTCCGCCATTGGCGGCTCGACCAACGCGCCGATCCACATCAACGCCATTGCCAAGCACATCGGCGTGCCGCTGACGGTGGAGGACTGGCAGACCCACGGCCACGACGTGCCGCTGCTGGTCAACCTCCAGCCGGCCGGCGAGTATCTGGGCGAGGACTTCCACCGCGCCGGCGGCGTGCCCGCGGTCGTCGCCCAGCTGATGGGCAAGGGGCTGATCCGCGAGGGAGCGCCCACCGTCAACGGCCGAACCATCGGCGAGAACTGCCGCCGGCAGCCGATCCTCGACACGCGGGTGATCCACCCCATCGACGAGCCGCTGATGCCCAACGCCGGCTTCGTGGTGCTGCGCGGCAACCTGTTCGGCGCCGCCATCATGAAGACCAGCGTCATCTCCGACGAGTTCCGCGAACGCTATCTGTCCAACCCACAGGACCCGGAGGCGTTCGAGGGCAAGGTCGTCGTCTTCGACGGGCCGGAGGACTACCATCACCGCATCGACGACCCCAGCCTGGGCATCGACGCCTACACCATCCTGGTCATCCGCGGCACCGGCCCCATCGGCTATCCGGGGGCGGCGGAGGTGGTCAACATGCGGCCCCCCGCCACGCTGATCAAACAGGGGGTCCATTCCCTTCCCTGCATCGGCGACGGCCGCCAGTCCGGCACCTCGGGGTCGCCCTCCATCCTCAACGCGTCCCCGGAGGCGGCGGCGGGCGGCGGGCTGGCCCTGCTGCGCAGCGGCGACCGGGTGCGCATCGACCTGCGCCGCGGCAGCGCCGACATCCTGATCCCAGAGGGCGAACTGGCCGACCGCCGTGCCGCTCTGGAGGCCGCGGGCGGCTACCCCATCCCGCCGTCGCAGACCCCCTGGCAGGAGATCCAGCGCGGCATCGTCGACCAGCTCGACGAGGGCATGGTGCTGAAGCCCGCCGTCAAGTACCAGCGCGTCGCCCAGACCATGGGCATCCCGCGCGACAATCACTGACCCAGGAGGCGGGGGCGTCAGCCCCCAACCTTGAATCGGTCATCCAGCCAATCGAGGACGCGGAGGTTCAGGAGGGAGCGGTTGCCCATCTCGCAATGCCCGTCGGCGCCCTCGGCGGCGGTGAAGCGCATCAGCGTCTTCGGTCCGACGAGCGCGTCGAAGAAGGCGCCCGCGCCAGCCGACAGGGCGTCGCCCTCCGCCTGGGTGATCAGGGTGGGACAGGCGATGAGCTGCGCCCGCCCCCGCATGGTGAATTGCTCCGCGGAGGCGAGGTAGGAGCGCAGGTCCGCGACGCCATGCACCCAGAAGCCGCGCTGCACGACCTTCCAGTTGAGCTGGCGGTGGCTGCGGATGAAGGCGTCCATGCGGTCGATCACGCCTTGGTCCAGGGCGCCGAGATCGGCCGCCGCCTCCGGCGCGACGCCGAGCTTGTGCACCACCACATCGCGGAAGCCGTCGGCGATGCTCCAGGTGCCGGGATCGGCGATCAGCGCCGCGATGCGCGGCTCGCCCGACGCGGCGCGCGGGGCGAGATGCCCGCCCAGACTCCAGCCGCTGAGCGCGATGCGCGCCGCATCGACGAGCGGCAGGGTTTCGGCGAAATCGACCACCGCCGCGATCACCGTTTCCCAGTCCGGGCGCAGCGGGACGCCGTGCTCGTAGAGCATGGCCCCCTGGCCGGGGCCGTCGAACAGCAGACTGTGATAGCCCCGCCGCGAGGCCGCCACCGCCGACGCGAAATACATGTCGGTGATGGTGCCGTCGTAGCCGTTGGTGAAGACGATCAGCGGGCGAACCCGGGTCTCGAAGCCCTCCGCTGGAATGAAGCGGCCGGGCATCGCCATCCCGCCGAAGGGAATGGCCAGCGGGATGGCCGGGCGCGGTCCGAGCGAGAGCCCCTTGTCGAGCGCCGCCGTCCCCTTGCGAAAGGCGGCAATCAGGCGCGGATCGACGGGCGCGCCGTAGAGCGGGTGGAAGGAAGCGTTGTGGAAGGCGCTCGCCCGCAGATAGAGGGCGCGGGCGGTCGCCTTGTGGCCCTTGGACAAAGCGATATCGGCCTCGTGCGCCAGCCGGTCGCCCGCCGCGGTCCAAGCGGCGTAATAGGCGCCGTCGTCACCGTCGCCGATGGCCTCGGCGACCGCCTTGATCTCGCCGAACTCCGCCCCGCCATAGGGGATGTAGGCGATGGGCCAGGTGCCGAAATCCTCGTGCAGAGCGTCGTGAAAGAGGGTGGTCATGGCTGTCCTCCCCAGTCCCGCCGGCCGGTTCGCGGCGCCCCGGCAACCCTCGAGTGTCGCGTCGCCGTCATCATCACACCACCACGCAGAAGGTGAGACGCCCGAACGGACGTGACGTTGCTCCGCCGACCTTCTCCATCTTGTTGTGTGCGGCAAAAGCGCCCACTCCGGCGTCGGGCGCCTTTCTCCTTTCGCACCAACAACTGATATATTAATATATCCAATATCCTTCCGGCATCCTCCGGTCCAAGGGGCACACACGCCATGACGCCTTATGCCGACCTCCGGCGCGAGGATTTCCGCGCCACCATCGACGGCACGCCGACCGACCTGTTCACCCTGCGCAACCGCCGGGGCATGGCCGTCCGCATCACCAATTACGGCTGCAAGATCGTCCAGATCCTGGCGCCCGACCGCGACGGCACCCTCGGCGACGTGGTGCAGGGCTACGAGACGCTGGAGCGGACCATGGCCGGCCAGCCCTCCATGGGCTCCTTCATCGGACGCTATTGCGGGCGCATCGGCGGTGGACGCTTCACGCTGGACGGGGTGGAGCACCGCACCGCCGTCAACGCGCCGCCCAACACGCTGCACGGCGGCCAGCGCGGTTCGCGCTTCCGCACCTTCGCCGCGCGGCAACTGGACGAGGCGAGCCTGGAACTGACCTACGTCTTCGAGGACGGGGAGGAGGGCTTCCCCGGCACCCTGCCCGTCCGGCTGGTCTACGCGCTGGACGAGGACAACGCCCTGACCATCGCCTGGACCGCCGTGGCGGCGGACAAGGCGACCGTGGCGAACTTCACCGACCACACCTTCTTCAACCTGTCGGGCGACGCCGGCTCCTCAATCCTCGACCATGTGGCGACGGTCAACGGCAGCCGCTATCTGGCGCTGGACGCCACCGCCGTCCCCACGGGGGAGCTGGTGGAGGTGACCGGCACCCCCCTCGACTTCCGCAGCCCCGCCGCCTTCGGCGCGCGGATCGCCGCCGACCACCCGATGCTGGCGCTCGGCAAGGGTTACGACTTGCATTACGCGGTGGACAAGCCGGAGGGCGCGCTGGGGCTGCACGCCCGCGTCGTCCATCCGGGCAGCGGGCGGGTGCTGGAGGTCCTCTCCACCGAACCTGGTGTGCAGGTCTACACCGGCAATTTCCTGGACGGCCAGACGCCGCGCGACCTGGGCAAGGGCGGCACGCTCTACACCCGGCACAGCGCCTTCTGCCTGGAGCCGTCGCACTTCCCCAACGCCGTCAACATACCGTCCTTCCCCTCCACCGCGCTGGCCCCCGGCCAATGGTATGCGGGCCGCATCGTCTACCGCTTCGGCGTCGCCTGACCCCCTGCCAGCGCCTTCCGATTCCCAAAGGACCCTCCGTCATGCCTCTTCTCTCCCGTGAATCGCTCGCCGCCGGCGCCTTCGATGTGGCGCACACGGCGGGCGCCCCGCGGCTGCCCGTCACCATCCTTCAGATCGGCGACGGCAACTTCCTGCGCGGCTTCGTCGATTGGATGGTGGACGTCGCCAACGGCGCCGGGCTGATGAGCGCCGGGGTCGCCATCGCCCAGCCGCTGGACCAGGGCGTCGCCGGCCTGCTGAACGCGCAGGAGGGGCTCTACACCGTCCTGCTGCGCGGCATCGAGCAGGGCAAGGAGGTCGAATCCCGCCGGGTGGTGAGCTGCGTGTCCGACGCGCTGAACCCTTACGCGGAGTGGGACCGCATGCTGGCCCTCGCCACGTCCCCGGCGCTGCGCTTCCTGGTGTCCAACACGACGGAGGCTGGCATCGCCGACGTGGCGGAGCCCTACACCCCCGGCGCCTGCCAGCAGAGCTTCCCGGCCAAGGTCGCGGCGCTGCTGCACGCCCGCTTCACCGCGCTGGGCGGCACGCCGGACAGCGGCCTCGTCCTGCTGCCCTGCGAGCTGATTGAGGCCAACGGCGCCAAGCTGAAGCGGATCGTCCTGGCCCACGCCAAGCGCTGGGGCCTGGAATCCGGCTTCGCCGCCTGGGTCGAGGCGCACAACCATTTCCTGAACACGCTGGTCGACCGCATCGTCCCCGGCTACCCGCGCGACGAGGCTGAGGCACTCGCCGCAACGTGGGGCTATGAAGACCCGCTGGCCGTGACCGGCGAACCGTTCCACGTCTGGGTCATCGAAGGCCCGGCGGCCCTGGCCGAGGAGTTCCCGCTGCACAAGGCCGGGCTGAACGTGGTCTGGACCGACGACCTGAAGCCCTACCGCACCCGCAAGGTGCGCATCCTGAACGGCGCCCACACCGCCAGCGCGCTCGCCGCCTTCGTGGCGGGAGTGGACACGGTGAAGGGCATGATGGACGACGCAACCCTGTCCGCCTACCTGAACACGGTGATGTTCGGGGAGATCGTGCCCTTCGTGCCCCTGCCGGACGCCGAGCGCCAGGACTACGCCCGCACCATCATGGAGCGCTTCGGCAATCCCTACATCCGGCACGAGCTGATCGCCATCGCGCTGAACTCGGTGTCGAAGTGGCAGGTCCGCGTCCTGCCCAGCTTGAAGGACTACGCCGCCGCCCATGGCGAGGCGCCGGACGGCCTGTCCTTCTCGCTGGCCGCCCTACTGCGCTTCTACAAGGGCACGCTGGCGGCGGACGGCGCCTGCACCGGCACCCGCGACGCCGGTCCCTATCCGATCCGAGACGACGCGGCGGTGCTGACGGCGCTGTCCGGCGCCTGGGCCGCGCATGGCGGCGACCCGGCGGCGCTGGTGGACGCCGTGCTGTCCAACGCCGCGCTGTGGGGCGAGGACCTGACCCGCATCCCCGGTCTGGCCCACCGCACCGCCGTCCATCTGGCGGTGATCGAGGAGCGGGGCATGCGCGGCGCTTTGGAAGCACTGGTGAGCTGAGTCCCTTAAGCCACACGGCTCTTCATAACCCTCTCCCCTCTGGGGAGAGGGTGGCCCGCAGGGCCGGTGAGGGGGTTGCGCATGGCACTAACGTTTGGCACAAGCGCACCCCCCTCTCCCCGGAGGGGAGAGGGGAGCACCCCACACCCACAACCGCTATATACCTTCGCGTACAACGGCCTGTTGACAGCATTCCACCAGCGCAGTATCCGAATCAATACAGCGTCGGGCGAGTCGTCATTCCGCAACGAACCGAAGGAAACCGTGTCCATGCGTTTGAAAGCCCTCGCCCTCGCCTTCGGGCTGCTGGCCCTCCAGACCGCCGCCCAGACCACCGCGGCAGCGGCCCAGGACCTCCACGCCTATGTCGGCGCCGGTCTCCGCCCGCCGGTGGACGCGCTGATTGAGGACTTCCGCAAGGAAACCGGGATCACCGTGACGGCCGAGTATGGCGGGTCGGGCCAGCTTCTCGCCCGCTTCGCCGAGACGAGGACCGGCGACCTGTTCATCCCCGGCACGACCTTCTACACCGACAAACTGAAGGAGCTGGACGCCGTCGCCGACCTGACGGTGCTGGTGGTGCACGGCCCCGTGCTGGCCGTGGCACCGGGCAAGGCCGAGGCGATCCGCAGTTTCGCCGACCTCGCCAAGCCGGGCGTCCGCGTCGGGCTCGGCGACCCGCAGGCCATGGCGCTGGGCCGCACGGCGGAGGACATCCTGGACAAGTCCGGCCAGGGCGAGGCGATCCGTCGCAACGTCACCGTCCGCGCCGCGACCGTGAAGCAACTCGCCCTCTATGTGCTGGACGGCAATGTGGACGCCGCCATCATCGGCGCGTCGGAAGCCGCGCAGAACCCCGGCAAGCTGTCCGTCATCGCCATCCCGCCGGACTGGTACGAGGCCGAATACGCCCCCGTCGCCGTCCTGAAGACCAGCGCCACGCCGGACGCCGCCAAGCGCTTCGCCGACTTCCTGGCCTCGGACGCCGGCCTCGCCACCTTCCAGCGCTTCGGCTTCCCGCCCGCCCCGAAGATGTGACGGATGGGCTTCACCGCCCTGCTGGCCCTGCCGCTCGCCGTCGTCGCGCTGACGATCGCGGGCGTGCTGGGCGCCCTGCTGGCCCGCCTGCCCCTGGGCGACCTTTGGGCCGCCCTGAGCGCGGCGGAAACGCTGTTCGCGCTGCGGCTGTCGGCGCTGACCTCCGTCGCGGCGCTGGGGATCGCGCTGGCCCTCGGCCTGCCGGCGGCCTACCTGATGGCGCGGCGGCGCTTTCCGGGGAAGGTCCTGCTCGACACGCTGCTCGACGTGCCGCTGGTCATGCCGCCGCTGGTCGCCGGGCTGGGGCTGCTGTTCCTGCTCGGGCGCAACGGGCCGTTCCCGGCCCTAGGGATGGAGCTGCTGTTCTCCCCCGCGGGCGTGGTGGTGGCGTTGGCCTTCGTGTCCACCGCGGTGGTGGTGCGCACCGCCACGGCCGCCTTCCGATCCGTCGACCGTGGCTACGCCGTCGCGGCGCAGTCGCTGGGCGCCGCCCCCTGGGCGGTGTTCTGGCGGGTGGAGCTGCCGCTGGCCGCCAAGGGCATCGCGGCGGGCGCCGTGCTGGCCTGGGCGCGGGCGCTGGGCGAGTTCGGCGCCACGCTGATGGTCGCCGGGGCCACCCGCCTGAAGACCGAGACGCTGCCCATGGCCGTCTTCCTCAACATCGCGACCGGGGAGACCGGCATCGCCGTGGCCTGCGCCCTCCTGCTTCTGGCAGCGGCTCTGCTGATGCTGGTGGCGATGCGGCTGCTCGGTGCGCGACGGAGCGAACGGTTCAGCCGCGGGTCCGCAGCCGGTTGCGGACCCGCTTGAGCGGCTGCTTCAGTTCCATGGCGTCGAGCAATCCCACCGCCGCCTGCCGCAGCGACGCGGCGGCGCCCTTCATCGCCCGGACAGGACGGGGCTCGAGACGGCCGGAGTCGGATTGCCCGAAGTCCGGCTGGATGGCATGCACCCGCTCCTTCAGCCGCTCCAGCCATTCCCCTTCCACCGCGTGCAGGCGGGCGTAGTCGAGGATGGAGCGGAGTTCCGCCGCCTGCGGCTCGTTGCGCACGGGGATGCCGGCGATGCGCGCGGGGTCGAGCGGCCCGTCGAAGCAGTCCGGGGCGGCCACCCCGGCGGCGGCGAAGTTCATCCGGGTTCGCACGCATTTCTCGCAGACACCGCAGTTCCGGAACTGCTGCGCACCCTCCCAGCAGACGCGCAGGGAGCGCACCGCCTCCGGATAGGCGGCGACCGCCGCGGCCTTCTCCGTCCGCGAATAGGCGGCCCCGTCATGGACAATGGAGAAGCCGTCGCCGGACAGCAGATGGTCGGCGATCGGCGTGGTGCCGTAGGGGATGACCAGCGCGTCGTAGGGCTTGGTGCTGCCGATCAGCCCGAACTCGAACTCCGCCTCATAGAGATGCAGGCAGGCCGCCAGCTCCGCCGCGTGGGAGTCCTGCCAGTTCTGGAGATGCAGCTCCTTGCTGTTGGTGCGCACCACCCGCAGGTCCAGCCCGACCAACTCGCGGAAGGGCCGGGTGCGCTCGACCAGCCGCTCGAAATCCTCGGGCCGGTCCAGCTCCACATCGAAGCCATGCACCATCAGCAGCGCGCCGACGGTGTGGCGCCGCTCCGGCGGCAGGAGCAGCCGGTGGCGCAGGATGGTGAAGGTGCTGTCCAGCCCGCTGGAATAGGCGGCGATGGCCCGCCGCCCCGGCTTGGGCGCGTTGCGGTCGACCACCGTCTCCGGGATGATCTCCACCGGCCGGTAGCGGTCGGGACGCCAGCGCCGCCACACGCCCTGGAGCGCGTCGATGTTGTGCAGCGCCGTGCGGGTCAGCGGCCCGTGGACATGGACGGGAAGGCCCCGCTCCATGGCGTGGAACAGGACGGCCATGACCGACCCGTCCATCGGCCGGTCCGCCGCGGTCCCGGCCGGGTCCTCGAACTCGTAGACGACGCGGTGCCGGCGGCGGGTGCCGTCCTCGGACAGCAGGACGGTGCGGCGGACCAGACCGCCGCTCGCCGTCTCCTCGAATCCGATGTGCAGCCCCTTGCCCGCCATACCCGCCGACACCCTCTTCAGCCCATGTTCCGGGATGACAGACGGATGCGGGGCGCAAACGTTCCCGGAGCCCTCAGCGTTTCCAATCGGCGAGCCAGCTGTCGATGTAGTTGGTCAGCTTGCCGTAGGAGTTGTCGCGCACCTGCACCGGCAACCCCATCATCAGGGCCAGCAGCATCCCGTGCAGGCGGTTGGTGACCACGGCGTTGGCCGCGCCGAAATGGGCGACGGCCTTGCGGACCAGCCGGTCGCGGATGGGATACCAGCCGCGCAGCGGATCGGCGGGCAGCGGCACCGCGTCGTCCAGCCGGATCAGCCGGGCGGCCAGCGCGAAGCCGGCGAAATCCTCCGGCCCGCACAGGTCCTCCCAGTCGAAGACCGGCGAGTCCTGGCGCAGCCAATGGCGCCCCGCGCATTCCTGGTCGCGCCGGGCCATGACGAGCAACGTCGTGTCATGGGCCGAACGCACCGGCGTCAGCCGCGTCGGATAGCGCGTCAGGTAATGGGCGAGGTCCGGCACCTGGATCGCCCGCTCCCCCAGAAAGGGCCGCACCAGATCGAGCGACGGCGCGTCGCGCGCCATGAAGACCAGATTGCGGTGGGCCGCCCAGCGCTTCATGTCATGGCGCAGCCGGTCCCGGTCGCGGTAGTAGACGGTCTGCGGCAGCAGCACGATGCGGCTGGATGGAAAGCTCTCCAGCACCTTCTGCCGGAACGTCTCGTGATGGGGGTAGAGGTCGCCGAAATTGCCGCCGCCGTGCAGCAGGATCGCCGCCTGCCCGTCGCGCTGGCGGCGCAGCAGGCGCCGGGCGTTGCCCAGCGTCACCCGCTCCCGAATGTCCACACCGCCATCGGTGAACAGGGTTTCCGCCGCCTGGTTGATCAGCAGGTCCCCGACGTTCAGATGGACCGGGATGTCCGCATAGACGGCCGGTCCGCTGCCCAGATGCGGCAGAACCGAGTCCCGCACCCGCAGCGACAGCGCCTCCAGGGCCGCAAGATCCGGGTCCAGCCACAGGTCCGCCGCACCGGCGGCACCGCCGGCAGACCCGTCACCAGACCCTGCGGCTGAGCGCCCCCCGGCACCGCCGTCATAACACCACGTATCCATGGCCAATGGCCGCCCCCGCAGAAGATTGGTCCCGGAACATTGGTTGCCGCCCCCGGAGATGGAAGAGAAGTGACACGTCCCGGTCCAATGTGAATGGGAGTGATGCGTGAAAGTTCGCTCCCAAAGGAATGCGTCTGGATTTGCCGGTTTCATCCGTCCGAACCGGCGCGGGGCTTTTGCGGTAACCGTTCCGGCGCGGTCGGGCCGCGCCGGAATCTTCGTGTTCATATGGTTTGTTCGCACACCAATTCGGTCATCATGCCGGTCGCCATGTGCAGAAGGTTGTGACAGTGCAACGGCCAGCGCCCGGGATTGTCGGCGTCGAAGGCGATGGTGGCGGAACCGTTCGTCGGCACCAGCACCGTGTCGCGCACCGCCCCGGCCAGCGCCGTCCCGTTGAGCGCCGCCACCTGGAAATGCTGGCCGTGCAGATGCATCGGGTGGGCCATCGGGCTTTCGTTGACCATGGTGACGGTCACCCGCTGCCCCTTGAGGACGGTCAGCGGCCGATGCTCGCCGAAGGGACGGTCGTCGATGGTCCAGACATAGGGAGCCATGCCGCCGGTCAGCCGGATGGTGAAGGCCGCATCCGTGGGGCGCGGCGCCAGAGGGGCGAGCGCCGTCAGCCGCCGCTCCAGCGACAGGTCCACCGGACCGGCGGCGCCGTCCGCGAGGCCGGCGACCTTGTTCACCGTGGCGCCAGGGGTGGCGAGGATGATGCCGGTGCGCTGACGCTCCCCCTCCCGCTGCGCCAGGACGGGGAAGGCGCCGCCTTCGTCGGGAAGCCGGACGAGGATGTCCAGCCGCTGGCCCATGACCATGCCGAAGCGCCGCCCGGTCACCGGCTGCACCGGGTTGCCATCCGCCGCGACCACCGTCCCGTCGAGGGCACCGAGTTCGATGTGGAAGGCCGTCGAGGTCGCCCCGTTGATCAGCCGCAACCGGACCCGTCCGCCGCGCTCCACCCGCACCACCTCCGGGTCGTCGAACGTGCGGTCGTTGGCGAGGTAGGCGTCGTACTCCACGTCGTTCAGGTCCATGGCGGCCATGGTCATGCCGCCCATGCCCTTCATGTCCCCCATCCCCTTCATGTCCATGGAATGGTTCATCATCGGCATGGCCCCACCATGACCGCCGCCATGACCGCCGCCGTGATTCATATCGCCATGATCCATGGTGCCGCCGGTCAGCCCGGCGAGCACCTCGGCAGGGTCCTTGAAGGTGAAATCGTGCAGCAGCACGGTGACCTCCTGCGCGTCCTCGCGCCGGTCTTCGACGGTGCGGACGATCAGGGGGGCCGCCATCAGCCGCTGTTCCTGGAGGCCATGGTGCGAGTGCATCCAGTGCGTGCCGGGCCGCGGCTCGAAATCGTAGCCCTGGCTGGCGCCGTCGCGGATCAGCGGCCGGTTCGCGTCGGCCACGCCGTCCTGGGCGTAGGGCGGGGTCATGCCGTGCCAGTGGATGACGGCGTCCTCCCCGGCCCGGTTCGCCAGATCGACCAGGAAGCGCTGCCCCGGATCGAGGAACAGGCCGGAGGTGCCGTCCGGTTGGCGGATGCCGAAGACGGAGGCGGGTTTGCCCATCACCTCCAGCACGCGCCGCTCGACGGCGAGGCGGAGGGGGGCCGCGGCCCATGCGGGGCGCACGGCCCCAGGAATCAGGGCGGGAAGAAGGGTGGACAGGCCGCCCAGCGCGGCGGCCGAAGCCGCGGACGCCAGGAAACGGCGGCGGGTCTGAAGAATCGTCATGATGCGGTGGTCCGTTTTTGCGAAATGCCGGCCCGGAGCGCGCGGAAAAGGCGCACCTCGGGCATGGAGTCCGGTCAAACGGCCAAGCGCGGTGGCCTGAGGGCCGGCGGCGGGCCGATACCCTCCGGCAACAGGCCGGCGGGCCGGAAGGACGCGGACGCGCGGAGCGGCGGCGTCGGAAAGGCCGCCGTGGTGGCGATGCCCGACAGCATCATCGGACAGGTGCCGCCGCAGGACAGCCCGTTCCTGCCCGCGCAGGCGTCGTCCGCCGGCGGCGCGTGGTCGGCATCCCCCACCCAGACGCTCCCGGCCGGCGTTGGAGCCGAGGATGCGGCATGGCCTTGAGCATGGGGGCTAGCATGGGGGCCAGCATTGGCGCCGGCATGGACATGCGCCTGCGCGACGGACGGCGCGAACAGCGCCAGCGCGGCCAGCAGCAGCAGCCCCGCCACCAGCCGCCCGATCGGCGGCGTCCCGCCAAGGGGGCATCCACCCCGCGCCATCGCCGTTTCCCGTTCCTGCATCGGCATCACACCGCACAGTCTCCACCTTCCAGCGGCGGGAAGGTCAAGCGCTAATTCGCGCCCCGATCACCACCCTGGACAGCCTGAACGCACCGTGGTATCTCCAGCCCGAACAAGGTGAGTTAGTACTCACTTATGCTATAAGGTTAATCATGGGACGGCTGGACAACTCGGCCCGGCGCGCGGCGATCATCGACGCGGCCCTTCCGCTGTTTGCGCGCAAGGGGTTCGCCGCCACCACGACGAAGGAGATCGCGCAGGCCGCCGGTGTGTCGGAGGCCTTGATCTTCAAGCATTTCCCCAGCAAGGCCGCCTTATACGAGGCGATCTTCCGCTCCTGCGTGGACGGAGACGAGGATCTGGCGAAGCTGCTGGCGATGCCGCCGAGCACGGAGACGCTCGCCGCCTACGTCCAGGCGATGGTGAGCTGCTACGTCAGCGAACTGCCGAGCGACCGCGACACCATGCTCCCCCGCTACCGGCTCTACTTCATGAGCCTGCTGGAGGACGGGGAATTCGCCCACATGGTGCGCCGCTGGATGTCGGAGCACATCGCGCCGCCCTTCGTGGCCTCGCTGCAGGCCGCACGCGACTCGGGCGACCTCATCCCCTCTGCCCCGGTGACGGAAAACGCCTTCTGGCTGGCCGAGATGCTGGGCTCCACCCTGGCGACCATTCACCTGCCGCCGACGCCGCTCGTCCCGTCCCTGGCCGAGCCGCGGAGCACCATCCGCGACGCGGTCGCCTTCATCCTGCGCGGTCTCGGCCTGCGGGAGGAGGCGGTCGCCCTTTACACGCCTTTATTGCATTGCACCCAATCAACAGAACCAGAACCGACCTGTTCGAGAGAGGCTGATCGTGACGAGTGACATCCACCATTCCGCTCACGCGCCAGAGCGGACCACCGCACGCCGTCCGGTCACCCGCGGGCGGCTGGCGTTCCGCATCATCATCATGGCCGTCATACTGGGCGTGCTGTTCGGCGGCCTGTACGCCTTCAACAATTTCCGGAACAAGGCCATTGCCGACTTCTTCGCCGGCAACAAGCCGCCGCCGACCCCCGTCTCGGTCGCCGAGGCGACGGCGCAGTCCGTTCCCAAATACACCACCGCCATCGGCACCCTGACCGCCAGCCGGCAGGTCACCGTGGCGCCGGAGGTGGTCGGGCGCGTGACCCAGATCTTCTTCGAATCGGGCGCCCGCGTGAAGGCCGGCGAGCCGCTGGTGCAGCTCAACGACGCCACCGAGCAGGCCGACCTGCTGGCCTTCCGCGCCCAGGCGAAGCTGGCTGAGAACAACCTGCAGCGCGCCCGCAACCTGCTGCGCAACCAGGCCGGCCCGCAGGTCACCGTGGACCAGAACCAGGCCCAGCTCGACGAGGCCAACGCCAACATCAAGAAGACCGAGGCACTGATCGCCCAGAAGCTGATCCGCGCGCCCTTCGACGGCGAGCTGGGCATCCGGCAGGTGAATGTCGGCGAGTATGTCAGCGCCGGCGGCCCCGTCGTCACGCTGACCGACCTGTCCAACCTGTTCGTCGACTTCACCCTGCCCGAGCAGGCGCTGAGCCAGATCCGCATCCGCCAGCCGGTGCTGATCTCCGCCGACGCCGCCCCCGGCGCCACCTTCGACGCGGTGATCTCGACCATCGAGCCGCAGGTCAGCCCGGACACCCGCGCCATCAAGGTGCGCGCGACGCTGCAGAATCCGGAGCGCAAGCTGCTGCCCGGCATGTTCGCCAACATCCGCGTCGTCCAGCCGCCGGCCGCGAACCGCATCGTCATTCCGGAAACCGCGGTGGACTACACGGTCTACGGCGACAGCGTCTTCGTCGTCGCGGCCCAGAAGGACGGCGAGGGCAAGGACGGCCATGTCGCCAACCGCGTCCCGGTGAAGACCGGCGACCGCTTCGACGGCAAGGTGGAAATCCTCGACGGGGTGAAGCCCGGCGACCGGGTGGTGTCCTCCGGCCAGCTCAAGCTGAACAACGGCGCCGCCGTGGTGCCGACGGAAGCGAGCGCGCTGGTGCCGCCGCAGACCGTTCCGCGCAATTGAGGACCCGGCCATGTCATTCACCGACATCTTCATCCGACGGCCGGTCCTGGCGCTGGTGGTCAGCCTGCTGATCCTGCTGGTCGGCGTCCGCTCGCTGACGGATCTGCCGATCCGGCAGTATCCGGAGCTGCAGAACACCGTCATCACCATCACCACCTCCTACGCCGGCGCCTCTCCCGACCTGATGCAGGGCTTCATCACGACGCCCATCGAGCAGGCGGTGGCGACGGCGGAAGGCATCGACTACATCACCTCCTCCTCCACCCAGGGGGTGAGCCTCGTCACCGCCTACATCCGGCTGAACTTCAACCCCAACGTCGCGATGACCGACGTGATGTCGAAGGTGCAGCAGGTCAAATACCAGCTTCCGCGCGAGGCCAACGACCCCGTGATCCTGAAGTCCACGGGCGAGACGACCTCCATCCTCTACATGGGCTTCGCCAGCCCGGAGCTGTCCGGGGCGGCCATCTCCGACTATCTGACGCGCGTGGTGCAGCCGCTGCTGTCCACCGTGTCCGGCGTCGCCGAGGCGCAGATCCTGGGCGGCCAGACCTTCGCCATGCGCGTCTGGCTCGACCCCGACCGGATGGCCGCGCGCAACATCGCCGCCGCCGACGTGCGGGCGGCGATCCAGGCCAACAACTACCAGTCCGCCCCCGGACAGGCGAAGGGTGTCTTCGTCGTCTCCAACATCACCACCAACACCGGCCTGACCGACGTCGAGCAGTTCCGGCAGATGGTCGTGAAGTCCAAGGACGGCGCGCTGGTCCGCATGAAGGACATCGCCGAGATCGAGCTGGGCGCGCAAAGCTCCAACGCCAGCGTGTCGATGAACGGCCAGCAGGCGATCTTCATCGGCATCAACTCCACGCCGACCGGCAACCCGCTGACCATCGTGGAGGACATCCGCAAGCTGGTGCCGGAGCTTGAGCGCAACCTGCCGCCGTCGCTGAAGATGGAGATCGTCTACGACTCCACCCGCTTCATCCAGGCCTCCATTGACGAGGTGCAGAAGACGCTGCTGGAGGCGGTCGGCATCGTCATCGTGGTAATCTTCCTGTTCCTGGGCTCCTTCCGCTCGGTGCTGATCCCGATCGTGACCATCCCGCTGTCCATCGTGGGTGCGGCGACGATCATGTTGGCGATGGGCTTCAGCCTGAACCTGCTGACGCTGCTCGCCATGGTGCTGGCCATCGGCCTCGTGGTGGACGACGCCATCGTGGTGGTGGAGAACGTCCACCGCCATCTGGAGGAGGGAAAGTCGCCCGTCGAATCCGCGCTGATCGGCGCACGGGAGATCATCGGGCCGATCATCTCGATGACCATCACGCTGGCCGCCGTGTACGCCCCCATCGGTTTCCTCGGCGGGCTGACCGGCGCGCTGTTCCGTGAGTTCGCCTTCACGCTGGCGGGGTCGGTCATCATTTCCGGCGTGGTGGCGCTGACGCTGTCGCCGATGATGTGCTCGCTCCTGCTGACCCGCGACATGAACGAGGGCCGCTTCGCCCGCTTCGTCGACCGCACCTTCGAGAAGCTGTCCGGCTGGTACGGGCGGCGTCTGGGCGGCGCGCTGGACTACCGGGCGGCGACCCTGCTGTTCGGCTTCGGCGTTCTGCTGAGCGTCGGCTTCCTCTTCGCCAACACCATGTCGGAGCTGGCGCCGGAGGAGGACCAGGGCATCCTGTTCGGCATCACCAAGGGGCCGCAGTACGCCAACCTCGACTACATGGACGCCTACGGGCGCGAGATGGACGAGGTGTTCACCCACTATCCGGAGACCGACACCCGCTTCGTGCTGAACGGCCTGCCGACCCTGACCCAGGGCTTCGCCGGCATGATCCTGAAGCCGTGGGACGAGCGCACCCGCAGCGCCAAGGAGCTTCAGCCGCTGGTCCAGGCCGATCTCGGCAAGGTGTCCGGCACGCAGGTGTTCCTGGTGTCGCCGCCGGCCCTGCCCGGCTCCACCGGCGGCCTGCCGGTGCAGATGGTCATCAACAGCCCCGGCGACTACCAGACCATCTTCAACGCCATGGAGCGCATCAAGACCGCCGCCATGGAAAGCGGCATGTTCATCGTCACCGACAGCGACCTGCAGTTCAACAGCCCGGTCGTCCGGCTGCACGTCGACCGGTCGAAGGCGGCGGACCTCGGCCTGTCGATGCAGTCGATCGGCGACACGCTGGCGGTGCTGGTCGGCGGCAACTATGTCAACCGCTTCAACCTGAACGGCCGCTCCTACGAGGTCATCCCGCAGGTGCCGCGCGACAAGCGCCTGACGCCGGAGACGCTGACCCGCTACTACGTCACCGCGGGCAACGGCGCGCAGATCCCGCTGTCCACCGTCGTCTCGATCGAGATGGCGACGGAGCCGAACGCCCTGACCAAGTACAACCAGCTTCCCTCCGCGACCTTCTCCGCGGTGCCGATGCCGGGCGTGACGATGGGCCAGGCCGTGGAGTTCCTGGAGCGGCAGGCCCGCGAGGTCCTGCCCGCCGGCTTCGGCCACTCCTACCTGTCGGAGTCGCGCCAGTACGTGACCGAGGGCAGCCAGCTCATGGTCACCTTCGTCTTCGCGCTGGTGGTCATCTATCTGGTGCTGGCCGCGCAGTTCGAATCGCTGCGTGACCCGCTGGTGATCCTGATCTCGGTGCCGATGTCGATCTGCGGCGCGCTGCTGCCGCTGTTCTTCGGCCTGTCCACCATGAACATCTACACCCAGGTGGGTCTGGTGACGCTGATCGGCCTGATCAGCAAGCACGGCATCCTGATGGTGGAGTTCGCCCGCGAGATGCAGATCAACGAGCGGGTTGACCGCCGCACCGCCATCGAGCACGCGGCCCGCGTCCGCCTGCGCCCGATCCTGATGACCACGGCGGCGATGGTGGT
Source organism: Azospirillum baldaniorum (assembly GCF_003119195.2). Taxonomy (NCBI): domain Bacteria; kingdom Pseudomonadati; phylum Pseudomonadota; class Alphaproteobacteria; order Rhodospirillales; family Azospirillaceae; genus Azospirillum; species Azospirillum baldaniorum. The sequence goes on from NZ_CP022262.1 coordinate 698,309, forward strand.
GGGTCTTCTGCCCCTTCTGACCGCCGCCGGCGCCGGTGCGGCCAGCCGCTTCTCCATCGGTCTGGTGATCGTGTCGGGCATGCTGATCGGCACGCTGTTCACGCTGTTCGTCCTGCCGGCGGTCTACACCGTGCTGGCGAAGGACCACTACGCGGCGTCGGTCTCCCGCCGCGCGCGGGAGATCGCGGCGGCCTCGCGGTAAGCGTCGTCAGACCGTAGCCTGTCCAAAAAAAAGACCCCCTCGCCTTGCACGGGCGAGAGGGTCTTTTTCTTTGCCCGCCCTTATCGGGGCAAAGCCGCGGCGACCGCGGCGGACAGCGGCGTGGTCGGGCGCCCGATCAGCGCCGACAGCTGGCGCCCGTCGTCGAACAGCGCGCCCCTCGACGCGTCGACGTCCCAGGAGGCGATGCCCTTCGCGAAGGCCTCGGGAAGGCCGAAGCCGGCGAGAATGGCGGCGTAGTCCGCCTCCGGCAGGTTCCGGTAGGGGATGTCCTTGCCGGACTGGCGGGAGATTTCCGCGGCAAGGTCGGCCAGCGTCACGGCCTCGTCGCCGGCCAGCTCGTAGGTCTTGCCCTCATGGCCGGTGCCGGTCAGCACCGCCACCGCCGCGTCGGCGTAGTCGGCGCGCGTGGCCGAGGAAATCCGCCCGTCGCCAGCGCTGCCGATGAAGGCACCCCCGGCCAGCGCCGCGCCGACCGAACCGGTGTGGTTTTCCGTGTACCAGCCGTTGCGCAGGATCGTGAAGGGGATGCCCGACGCCTTGATGTCCGCCTCGGTCGCCCGATGCTCCTCGGCGAGGCTCAGCGGCGAGCGGTCGGCGTGGAGCAGGCTGGTGTAGACGATCCGGCCGACGCCCGCCGCCTTCGCGGCGTTGACGACGTTGCGGTGCTGCGCCGCCCGCTGCCCGATCTCGTTCGACGAGATCAGCAGCAGCGTGTCGACGCCGGCCAGCGCGCGGGCGAGCGTCTCGGGGTTACCGTAATCGGCCTCGCGGGCCTCCACCCCCAGGTCGGCGGCCTTGGCGGGGGAGCGCACCAGGGCGACGATGCCGGAGGCCGGAAGCGTCTCCTTCAGGCGGGCGATGACGAGGCGGCCAAGCTGGCCGGTGGCACCGGTAACGGCGATGGTCATGGTCGGGTGTCCCGTTTGCGGTTGGGTGGTGACCACCTACCTAAGCCACTTGCTTACTTTTCGTAAGTACGTACATAAATGTAAGTGTGAAGATTTTTTGGAAAGGGAGCGGCCATGCCGGAACCGGACGATGACTACACTCCGCTGCCGCTGTCGGAGCGGATGCAGCGCGGCGACCTGATGGCCGCGGCCTGTCCATCGCGGGAGGTGCTGAAGCACGTCACGAGCCGTTGGGGCGTCCTGGTCCTGATCGCCCTGGAAAGCGGAACGCTGCGCTTCAGCGAACTCCGCCGCACCATCGGCGGTGTCAGCGAGCGGATGCTGGCCCAGACGCTGCAATGGCTGGAGGGCGACGGGCTGGTCAAACGCACCGCCCACGACGTGGTGCCGCCCCATGTCGACTACAGCCTGACGCCGTTGGGGCGGGAGGCCGCCGAGAAGGTGCGCCTCCTCGCCGACTGGATCGAATTCAACCTGCCGCGGATTGCCGAGGGCTGGGCGAACCGGCAGGACGCCGCCGCGGACTGACCCGTCACACAAAAAACCGCCGGACGCGAGGGGATGCGTCCGGCGGTGCCGTGTGTTCAGACCTTGGGCTCAGCCGACCACGGCCACCTCTTCGGTCGCCGTGGCCGCCGTCAGCCCCAGCCTCTTCGCGATGCCCGAGCCATAGGCGGGGTCCGCCGCAAAGAAGTGTGCCAACTGCCGCCGCTGGATGAAGCCCGGCGCCTCCCCCAGCGAGTTGGCGATGTTGTCCATCAGCCGCCCCTGCGCCTCCGCCCCGATCAGGCGGAAGAGGGCGCCGGCCTGGGCGTAGTCATCGTTGCCCTCGCGGTGGTCGTAGCGGGCGGCGTCGCCGGAGATGCGCAGCGGCGGTTCGGCCACCGCGCGGTTCTGCACCGGCCCGCCGAAGCTGTTCGGTTCGTAGTTCGGGCTGCCGCCGCCATTGCCGTCGAAGCGCATGGCGCCGTCGCGCTGGTGGTTGCGGACCTCCGCGGCGTGCGGGCGGTTGACCGGCAACGCCTGATGGTTGGCGCCCAGTCGGTAGCGGTGCGCGTCGGCGTAGGCGAACAGGCGTCCTTGCAGCATCTTGTCAGGGCTGAAGGAAATGCCGGGCACCACGTTGGCCGGGCTGAAGGCGGCCTGCTCGACCTCCGCGAAGAAATTCTCCGGGTTGCGGTTCAGCACCAACTCGCCGATTTCGACCAGCGGGTAATCGGCGTGCGGCCACACCTTGGTCACGTCGAACGGGTTGATGCGGTAGGAGTCAGCCTCCACCTCCGGCATGATCTGCACCGAGACGGTCCAGGTTGGGAAATCCCCGTCGCGGATGGCGGCGAACAGGTCGCGGGTGGCGTGGTCGGGATCGACGCCGGCCATGCGCACGGCCTGCTCCGCCGTGAAGTTCTGGATGCCCTGGCGCGTCTTGAAATGGACCTTGACCCAGAAGCGCTCGCCGGCCGCGTTGATCCACGAGAAGGTGTGGCTGGAGAAGCCGTCCATGTGGCGGTAGCCGCGCGGCGTGCCGCGGTCGCTGAAGAGGATGGTCAACTGGTGCATCGTCTCCGGCGACAGCGAGAAGAAGTCCCACACCGCGGTCGGGTCCTTCAGGTTGGTCGCCGGGTTGCGCTTCTGCGTGTGGATGAAATCCGGGAATTTCAGCGGGTCGCGGACGAAGAAGACCGGCGTGTTGTTGCCGACCAGATCGTAATTGCCGTCCTCCGTGTAGAACTTGACGGCGAAGCCGCGCGGATCGCGCTCGGCGTCGGCGGAGCCCTTCTCGCCGCCGACAGTGGAGAAGCGCAGGAACACCTCGGTCTCCTTGCCGACGTCCGACAGGAACTTGGCCGCGGTGTAGGGCGTCACGTCCCGGGTCACCCGGAAGACGCCGTAGGCGCCGGCCCCCTTGGCGTGCACCACCCGCTCCGGAATGCGCTCACGGTTGAAGTGGGCCAGCTTCTCGATCAGGTGGAAGTCCTGCATCAGCACCGGACCACGCGGGCCGGCGGTCAGAGAATTCTGGTTGTCGGCGACGGGGATGCCGGCAGCGGTGGTCAGGGTGCTCATGACTCAACTCCTTACGTTTCTTATCAGTTGTCGCGTCCGCTTTGCCCCCTGGTTATCCCGCCGTGTCGTTGATATATCCAAGACATCGTTTCAAATGCTTCGATAGCTTGATCCTATGAATCTCGCCGGTCTGTCCCTTCGCGATCTGGAATATGTGGTGGCGGTGGCCGAGCAGCGTCATTTCGGCAAGGCGGCGGAGCGCTGCTCGGTCAGCCAGCCGTCGCTGAGCGCGCAGATCCGCAAGCTCGAAGACCTGCTCGGCATCCCCCTGTTCGAGCGGACGAGCCGCCGCGTGCTGCCCACCCCGCAGGGCGAGGTGGTGATCCGCCAGGCCCGCGTCGTCCTGGAGGAAGCGCGCCGCCTGCTGGCGCTGGCCCGCGGGACGGCGGGGGCCCTGCACGGCCCGCTTTCCATCGCGGCGATCCAGACGCTGGGGCCGTACCTGTTCCCCCATGTCCTGCCCGCGATGCGTCGGCACCTGCCCGACGTCAAGCTCGTGCTGTCCGAAGGCCGCACCGACGGCTTGCTGGAGGAGTTGCGGGAGGGGCGGCTGGACGCCGTTCTGCTCGCCCTGCCCGTCGAGGCGGAGGGGCTGACCTGCGACGCCCTGTTCTTCGAACCCTTCGTGCTCGCCCACCCCGCCGGCCACCGGCTGGAAAGCTTGCCCTCCATCGCCCTGGCCGACCTCGACCCTGGCGAGCTGGTGCTGCTGGAGGAGGGGCATTGCCTGCGCGATCAGGCGCTGGCCGCCTGCGGCGCCATCACCCGCGGCATGCGCCACGCCACGGGGCTGGAAACGCTGCGCCACATGGTCGCCAGCGGCACCGGCTACACGCTGATGCCGCGTCTTGCCACCGGCGACGGGGAGGCGGCGACGGTGGGTGGCTTGGTCGCCTACCGCGCCTTCCAGGGCGATCCACCCGGCCGCGTCATCGGGCTGGTCTGGCGGGCCAGCGACCCGCGCGCCACCGGCTTCCGCGCGCTCGCCCAGAGCCTGCGCGACGCTACCCCGCCCGGCCTGCGCCGGATCGAAGACTCAGCCGAGGCCTGAATCCGGCTCCGCCATGAAGGCGAGATGGTGCAGGACGATCCCGCTGGTCGTGGCGACGTTCAGGGAATCGAAATCCGGCGCCATGGGAATGCGCACAGTCCGCGTCCGCGCCAGGACGGACGCCGGCAGGCCCGGCCCTTCCGACCCCAGAAGCAGCGCCGCGCGCTCCGGACGGCGCAGCCCCGCCAGGGTCACCGCTCCCGCCGGGCTCAGCGAGAGGACGGCAAAGCCGTGCCGCTCCAGCAGCGCGACCGGGTCGGTTCCCGCCGGAATCCGCAAGAAGGGCACCCGCAGCGCCGCCCCGACCGACACGCGGATCGCCTTGCGGTAGAGCGGGTCGCAGCAGCCGGAATCAAGCAGCACCACGTCCACCCCGAAGGCCGCCGCGTTGCGGAAGATGCCCCCCACATTGTCATGGTTGCCGATCCCGCACAGCACCAGCACGGTCGCCCGCGGTCCCAGCGCGCCCAGCAGCGCGTCCGGCTCCGGCATCGCCGCCGCCCGCCCCAAGCCCAGGATGCCGCGGTGCAGGGGGAAGCCGGCGATGGCGTCCAGCACCTCCTGCCGGGCGCTGTAGACCGGCACCGCAGGGGGCAACGCCTCCAACATCGGCGCCAGCCCGGCGATTCGCTTGTCGGCGATCAGCAGCGACAGGGTTTCATGGCGCGAGGCGGTCAGCAACGTCCGCAGCACCACCGCCCCCTCGGCGATGAAGCGCCCTTCCCGCCCCACGAGGTCGCGCTCCTTCACGTCGCGGTAAGCGGCGATCCGCGGATCGTCCGGGTCGTCGATGGGGATGATGGAGGGGGGAATGATGGCTGGCATGGGCGCCTGTGTAGCGCCCCTGCCGTCCCATCGGAAGTCCGGAAAGCGCGGGGACGGTGTGAAGGGGGCCACTTCCCCACCGGCCAAAGCCCGCTAGACAGGACCGGCAACGCGGGGCGGCAGTCCCCGCCCGAACGGAGGAACCGCCCATGCCCACCCTGTCCGCCGTCCGCGCCTTCGGCGCAACCTTGCCGAAGTCACTCACCGCCGCCCTGCTGGGCGCCTGCCGCAGCTTGAAGGAGCGCCGGAAGCAACGGGCCGCCACTCCCGACCGCCTTGACGACCGCCTGCTGAGGGACATCGGCGTCAGCCGCAGCGACCTGATGGCCGCGGAGCGCCTGAAGAAACCGCACCGCCGCCGCGATGGCCGCTGAACCGCCGCTTACGGTTTGCCCGCCGGAGTCACCCGCAGGATCTCGCCCCGATTCTCGTCGGTCAGCAGATAGAGCGCGCCATCCGGCCCCTGGCTGACCTGTCGGATGCGCTTGCCGAGATCGCGGAACATGCGCTCCTCGTGCTTCACCTTGTTGCCGTCGAGTTCGAGCCGCACGACCTCCTTGGTCGCCAGCCCGCCGTTGAACAGGCTGCCCTTCCAGCCGGGCAGCGTGTCCGCCGTGTAGAAGGTCATGCCGGAGGAGCCGATGACCGGAGTCCACTGGTACACCGGCTCTTCCATGCCGGGCGCGCTCGACTTGCCCGTCCCGATCGGCGTCCCGTTGTAGTTCACGCCGTAGGACACCACCGGCCAGCCGTAATTCTTTCCCGGTTCGGGGACATTGACCTCGTCGCCGCCGCGCGGGCCGTGCTCGTTGATCCACAGCGCGCCGGTCTGCGGATTCAAGGCGGCGCCCTGGATGTTGCGGTGACCGTAGGACCAGATTTCCGGCAGCGCGCCGGACTGGTTCACGAAGGGGTTGTCGGCGGGCACCGAACCGTCGCGGTTGATCCGCACCACCTTGCCCAGATGCGAGTCGAGGTCCTGCGCCTGCGTCCGGAACTGCTCCAGCGAGCGTTCGCCCAGGGTCACGTACAGGTGGCCCTGACGGTCGAAGACCAGCCGGGACCCGTAATGCATCCGGCTTTCCACCTTGGGCTTCTGCGAGAAGATCACCCGGACGTCGGTCAGGGCGGTCTCGTCGGCGTTCAGCACGCCGCGCGCCACGGCGGTGGAGTTGGTGCCGTCCTCCGTCCCGGGCTCGGAGAAGCTGAGATAGACGAAGCGGTTCTGCGCGAACTCCGGGTCCAGCGCCACATCGAGCAGGCCACCCTGCCCGCGGTCGTCGACCTTCGGCACGCCCTTCACCGGGGCGGAGACCGTACCGTCCGGCGCCACGATGCGCAACCGGCCGTCCTTCTCGGTCACCAGCATCCGCCCGTCGGGCAGGAAGGCCAGTCCCCAGGGATGGCTGAGGCCGCTGGCGACGGTCTTCACCGACACCATGGCCTTCTCGGTTTTGAACACCTTGTCCACGGCGCTCGCGTCGGTGACGCTCAGGCAAGCCGCAAGGGTGGTGGCGGTCATCAGGGCGGCGGTTCGGCCCATGCGCATTCCTCGTCCTCCCGCATCGTCGCTGTCGATGGGTAGGTGGGGGCGCCACGGCCACGAACAAGACGCCCGGCCCCTAGTTTCCCTCTTTGATCCCCTCCCCCGCCTGCGGCGGGGGAGGGTTAGGGAGGGGGCCAGCAGCGGCGACCGCGGACACGACGAAAAGCCGGCGCCTCCCGTTGGGAAAGCGCCGGCTTTGCCGTTCATGAAGCCGATTGTCAAGTGTGTGTGGAACCTTCTGCGTCCACGTCCGTGGTGGTTTGGCGTGTGCCGTGGTGACCTGGCGGCGACCTACTCTCCCACGTCTTAAGACGCAGTACCATCGGCGCTGAGGCGTTTCACGGCCGAGTTCGGAATGGGATCGGGTGTTGGGAGCCTCGCCATGACCACCAGGTCACCAAGGCACACGCGAACCATCCGGACAGGGACGGCAGAGGGGTCAATGATCGAGGACATATGCGTTCTTGTACTTGCGGTGTTGGCTCGTGCGCCCAGGGCTTGCCGCTGCGCGCGGGCCGCCTGCTGGGAAGGATCAAGCCGATCGAGCGATTAGTAAGGCTCAGCTTCAGGCGTTGCCGCCCGTCCACATGCCTCCTATCGACGTGATGGTCTGTCACGGCTCTCAAGGGAGTTCTGGTTTAGAGGTGGGTTTCCCGCTTAGATGCTTTCAGCGGTTATCCCGTCCATACTTAGCTACCCGGCCATGCCACTGGCGTGACAACCGGTGCACCAGAGGTATGTCCATCCCGGTCCTCTCGTACTAGGGACAGATCCTCGCAAAACTCCGACACCCACGGCAGATAGGGACCGAACTGTCTCACGACGTTCTAAACCCAGCTCACGTACCACTTTAATCGGCGAACAGCCGAACCCTTGGGACCTGCTCCAGCCCCAGGATGTGATGAGCCGACATCGAGGTGCCAAACGACTCCGTCGATATGGACTCTTGGGAGTCATCAGCCTGTTATCCCCGGCGTACCTTTTATCCGTTGAGCGATGGCCCGTCCACATGGAACCACCGGATCACTATGGCCGACTTTCGTCTCTGCTCGACTTGTCTGTCTTGCAGTCAGGCGGGCTTATGCCATTGCACTCGTCGAGCGATTTCCGACCGCTCTGAGCCCACCATCGCGCGCCTCCGTTACACTTTGGGAGGCGACCGCCCCAGTCAAACTACCCGCCATGCAGGGTCCCGGCTCCGGATGAACGGAGCGCGGTTAGATGCCAGAGACCTCAAGGGTGGTATTTCAAGGATGGCTCCACCCGAGCTGGCGCCCGGGCTTCCTAGCCTCCCACCTATCCTACACATGAGATCCCTAGCACCACTGCAAAGCTGTAGTAAAGGTGCACGGGGTCTTTCCGTCTGACCGCGGGTACTCCGCATCTTCACGGAGAGTTCAATTTCGCTGAGTTGGTGTTGGAGACAGCGGGGAAGTCGTTACGCCATTCGTGCAGGTCGGAACTTACCCGACAAGGAATTTCGCTACCTTAGGACCGTTATAGTTACGGCCGCCGTTTACCGGGGCTTCAATTCGGAGCGTGAACCCCTCCTCTTAACCTTCCGGCACCGGGCAGGCGTCAGACCCTATACGTCGCCTTGTACGGCTTCGCAGAGCCCTGTGTTTTTAGTAAACAGTCGCCACCCCCTGGTCTGTGCCCCCCGCCATGGCTTGCGCCACAACGGGGCCCTCTTCTTCCGAAGTTACGAGGGCAATTTGCCGAGTTCCTTCAACACCATTCTCTCAAGCGCCTGGGTATACTCTACCAGTCCACCTGTGTCGGTTTGGGGTACGGTCTGATGCGGGGGCTGTTTCCTGGAACGGGTCCCCAGCCGGGCCAATCCGATAAGGCCCGACACGCTTTCCCATTCGTCACACACCCGCTGGCCCACGAATATTAACGTGGTTCCCATCGACTACGCCTTTCGGCCTCGCCTTAGGGGCCGGCTCACCCTGCGTGGATTAACCTTGCGCAGGAACCCTTGGACTTTCGGCGACAGTGTTTCTCACACTGTTTGTCGCTACTCATGTCAGCATTCTCACTTCCGATACCTCCAGGCACCCTCGCGGGGACCCTTCGCAGGCTTACGGAACGCTCCGCTACCACGTGATCTAAAGATCACATCCGCAGCTTCGGTACACGGCTTGAGCCCCGATACATTTTCGGCGCAGGCCGGCTTAACTAGACCAGTGAGCTATTACGCTTTCTTTAAAGGATGGCTGCTTCTAAGCCAACCTCCTGGTTGTCATGGCCTTCCCACATCCTTTCCCACTTAGCCGTGATTTGGGGACCTTAGCTGGCGGTCTGGGCTGTTTCCCTCTCGACGATGGACCTTAGCACCCACCGTCTGTCTGCCGGGCTGTGCTCCACGGTATTCGGAGTTTGGTTAGGTTTGGTAAGCCGCGAGGCCCCCTAGCCCATCCAGTGCTCTACCCCCGTGGGCAATCGCCCGACGCGCTACCTAAATAGCTTTCGCGGAGAACCAGCTATTTCCCGGTTTGATTGGCCTTTCACCCCTAGCCACAGGTCATCTCCGACTTTTTCAACAGGCGTGAGTTCGGTCCTCCAGTGC
>NZ_CP022262.1:712500-740232 GCF_003119195.2 Azospirillum baldaniorum
CGCTCCTCGATCTCCTCGACCGACCAGACCACGCCGTAGGGGATCTGGTGCAGGGCGGTGACGATGCCGGTGGCGCCGGTCTGACGGATGTGGTTGAGCCGGATCACATCGTCCGGGCCGAACCAACGCCAAGTCTGTTCCATGGTGTGCTCCTTGAAGAAGAGTGCTGTGCCGAGTGCGGCATGTCTCGATGGGATTCGTGGGACGAGGCGTGTCAGCCCGCCGCTGGCGCGACCGATTGCACGACGGCGCGGGCGCCCTCGGCGTAGAGCCGGCGCAGCGCGTCGGTCACCGCGGCGGTGAAGCGCGGGTCGCGCGGCAGGTCGTCGCCGAAGACGGCGGTCAGCCCGAACAGGGCGGTCGCCAAACGGTCGGCGTCCGGTCCGGCCTCCGCCGCCAGCTCGGCGAGCCTGGCGGCCATGGGGTCGCGCACGTCGATGGGACGGCCGGCCTCGTCGGTGCCGGAGACGTAACGCATCCAGGCCGCCACCCCCAGCGCCAGCCGGTCGATCGGCGCCCCGGCGGCCAGCCGGTCGCGGATGGTGCCGAGCAGACGCTGCGGCAGCTTCTGCGTGCCGTCCATGGCGATCTGCCAGGTGCGGTGGCGCAGGGCCGGGTTGCGGAAGCGCTCGATCAGCGCGTCCTTGTAATGGCCGAGGTCGGCGCCCGGCGGCATGTGCAGGGTCGGACCGGCCTCCTCGTCCATCAGACCGCGGATCAGCCGGGCGAAGGCCGGATCGGCCATGGTGTCCGACACCGTCTCGTAGCCGGCGAGATAGCCGAGATAGGCCAGCGTGGAGTGGCTGCCGTTCAGCAGGCGCAGCTTCATCGTCTCATAGGGATGGACGTCGGGGACCAGCTCCGCGCCCTCCAGCTCCCAGGCCGGGCGCCCGGTGGGGAAGCGGTCCTCGATCACCCACTGGCTGAACGGCTCGGTCACCACCGGCCAGGAGTCGCGCAGGCCCAGCCCGTCCGACACGCGGTCGCGGTCGGCGTCGGTGGTGGCCGGCACGATGCGGTCCACCATGCTGTTCGGGCAGGCGACGTTCCCGGCGAACCACGTCCCCAGAGCGGGGTCGCGCAGCTCGGCGTAGCGACGCAGCAGGCCCGCGGCGGTGTCGCCGTTGCTCGGAAGGTTGTCGCAGCTCAGCACCGTGAAGGGCTCCACCCCGGCGGCGCGGCGGCGGATCAGAGCCTCCACCAGGAAGCCTGGCACGCTGCGCGGGCTTTCCGGGTTGGCGAGGTCATGGACGATGTCCGGATGAGCCTCGTTCAGCGCGCCGGTCGCCGGGTCGTGGCAGTAGCCCTTCTCCGTGACGGTCAGCGTGACGATGCGGACGGAGGGGCGCGTCAGGAGGTCCAGCACCGCGGCGGGGTCCTCCGGAGCGACCAGCAGCTGGGTGACCGAGCCGATCACCCGCAGCCGCTCGCCGGCGGCGTCGCGCACGGCAACAGTATAAAGGCCGCCCTGCGGCTCCAGCGCGTCGCGCGTGTCGGGGCTGCGCAGGCTGACCCCGGCGATGCCCCAGGGACCGAAGGACCGGGCCAGGGCGTCGTCGGTGTAGACGGCCTGATGGGCGCGGTGGAAGGCGCCGATGCCCAGATGGACGATTCCGGTGGTCAGCGCGGCACGGTCATAGCCGGGACGCTGCGCGCCATGGCGCAGCGAGGGCAGCGTGTCGGGGCTCAGGCGCATGGAACACTCCGCATAAGGGCTTTACGTCTCGAAGAAGTGGCTGTTGGTTCGGGCGATCTCGTCCACCGCCGCGAAGACGGTGCGCAGATGGGCACGCATGGCCTCCTCCGCCCCGTCGGGATCACGGGCAGCGACGCGGTCCACGATGCTCTGGTGCTCGCCGACGATCTTGGCCGCCCAGCCTTCGCTGTGCAGCGACAGGAAGCGCACGCGGTCGAGCTGCGCCTTGACGGCGACCAGCAGGTCCCACACCGCCGGACGCCCGGCGATGCGCGCCAGCTCGGCGTGGGTGGCCTCGTCCAGGGCGAAGAACTCGGAATGACGGTCGGGGGACATCACCGCGCGGTGCGAGTCGAGAAGCCGGGTGAGCGAGGCGACGTCCGCCGCCTCCGCCCGCTCGGCGGCCAGACGGACGGTCCGGCATTCCAGGGTCTCGCGGATGAATTGGCTGTCGGACACCGCGGAGAGTTGGATCGGCGCCACGAAGGTGCCGACCTGCGGCACGATGCGCAGGAACCCCTCGTCGGCCAGCCGGCGGAAGGCCTCGCGCACCGGGGTGCGGCTGACGCCGTAGCGGGCGGCCACGCGGGTTTCCGAAATCCCCTCGCCGGGGCGGATCTCCCCCGACAGCACGGCGGCGCGCAGGGCGTCGTAGACCCCGTGCAGGCGGGGGCCGCGGATATCGGTGGGGGCGGATGAGGTCGGCGAGTCGGTCATGGCGTCCATCGCGTCAACTTGCATACTAGTATGCCATTGCGGACGGAGGCTGGCAAGGGGGGTGGTGGGACGTGGCGCCCTGAATGCCAATTCGCCTCCACCATCACCAGATCATCTGTCAATCCGGCTGCAATGCCATCCAGGACTTCGGATCATCACTGCCGAAGTGCTGCGCGGTCCAGTTAATACAAGCTAATAGACAGTGTCTGGCTAGAGCTTCTGCACGCTCGCGCCCAGGCCCCCAATCATGAAACGGCATACTGTCAGGCCTTTGTTTGTTATTATCGTCCTTACGTCCGTGCATCGTTGCGTTGCGGGCGTGATCATAAATTTCCTCAACCGCCTGCTCAGCGGTTTGGCCCCCTCTGACCCAAAGCTCTTTATCGGCATCTATGCCTATCTGAGCTTTGATCAACTTCACGATACCTTTTCCACCTTTACCCGCAGCCAAGCAATCCAACGTTGCCGCAAAATTGACGACCGCAATTACCTGCTCGTCCTCCCGACAACCTTGGTGAAACCACATCAGGGCATGTGTCAGCGTATGTGTCGTCTTCGGGCGCCTGGGCGGAGTGGCGATATCGACGATGGAGTTCAAAATGTCACCAACTACGGTGAAATGATCCGTAAATTCGCTTCTAAGGATTTTCCATTCATCCGCATCCAGCCTTTGGCCTCCTGGGGCATGAAATTTACGGCTGCCAAAAGAATCAATTTTTCCATTTTGGAACGTAAGTTCATGAAGGATACGAACAACGCGGTCATCCACCAAATTCATCTTGCTTAACGCGCGGGATGTCTCCTGCCATAATAGCGCTATAGCGGTCAGCGCCAGCCTTGCGGTGGTTCGAGCCCGTCTCCGCCCAAATTCACGCGCCATGCCTTTTGTGGCAACACTACAAATAAACGGAGCGTCGTCGCTAAAACTTAATATTGCTTTCTCTTGTCTACTATCAGAAGAGATTTTTCGCCTACGTAGCATACGCCCGTCCCAAGCGCACAAGACGCGGCGGTGCGTCAAGCCTGAGATCACCCCTTCAGCAAGCTTGCGTTCAAGCCAGTCCAGGCGCGTTTCGAAGCGGACCGGACCGATGCTGAAGGGCGGCGGGGCGCCCCCTTCAAACAATGTGCAGCCGAAGGCAAATTCATAGCCACCTATTTCCGACAACCTTACAGACAATGACGACTCAACAGAATTAAGAATGATTTCGGAAGTCACATCCAAATCGAATTTGGGGTCGCTAGCATCCAGAGCGCGCGCCACGGAATCGCGCACCCAATCAAGCCACTCATCACCATCAACAGACCGGCCGTCACTCCTAAGCAAATAAGAAAGATCATTGATATATTCGATGAGCTTTGAGTCCAATATTACATCGTGACCAGACGGGCCATTAATTATTCCCGGCATCCATAACCCATCCAGATCATCTCGGTAAGGGTTGGGCAAAGATTGTCGATATCGATGCCCCGCCACAATCGCTCGAACGCACTCATAAGGCGTCATGAAAATCTCCTTTGCACACATAACAGAATTGCAGATAAAAGAGAGACTAAATCTTACATCACTTTTCCAAACAGTGAGTTCAAGAATCATAAATATTTTCTAATGGACGTTTTCTCATCGCAACGAATTCAACATACTGACTGATCGAACCGGCGCCGTGAGGGCGCCCCACCCCCCGCAAAAATGTTCGCCCCTTCCTCAAAATCAGGCTTGCGCGCCACGCTGATATATTAATATGCTCTTCTTCAAGGAACGGCACGGACCGGCCCCGCATGGGGCACGGGCCGGCACATGGGGAGGACTTCAATGGCTTCGACCTCCAGGCGCGCCCTGGATGCTCAACCGCCCGGAACCGCTCCGGGGACCGTGCCCGGCAAGGCGCCCAAAACCGTTTTGGGAACCGCGAAGGAACCGCGCCTGTCCGCCCGCGCCACGGCCACCGCGGAGATTTACCGGTCGTTGCGCGGGGACATCGTGGCCATGCGGCGCAAGCCGGGGGAGCCCATTGTGGAGAAGCACGTCGCGGAGTCCTTCGGCGTCAGCCGCACCCCGGTGCGTGAGGCTCTGCTGCGGCTGGCCGACGACGGGCTGGTCGAAATCTTCCCGCAGTCCGGCACCTTCGTCGCGCGCATCCCGGTCAACGCCCTTCCCGAAGCTGTGGTGATCCGCACCTCGCTGGAATGCACCGCGGTCCGCTACGCCGCCGTCCGCGCCGCGCGCAGTCAGATCGCAGCGCTGCGGGCCAACGTCCTGCTCCAGCAGGAGACGGCGGCGGCGGGCGACCTCGACGGCTTCCACGAGGCCGACGAGGAATTCCACCGCCTGATTTCCGACATCGCCGGCTTCCCCGGCCTGTGGACCATGGCCCAGCAGGTGAAGATGCAGGTGGACCGCTACCGCCGCCTGACCCTGCCGGAGCCGGGCCGCATCCCGCATGTGCTGGCCGAACACGGCGGCATCGTCGACGCCATCGCCGCGCGCGACCCGGCCGAGGCGGAGCGGCTGATGGTCATCCATCTCGGCGCCCTGCTGGAGTCCGTCCCGAACACCCAGGGGGCCAACCCCTTCTTCTTCTCCGGCGCCCAGCCGGACAGCCCGTCGAAGACGAAGAAAGAAAGCACTCCGTCATGACCAACCCCTTCGACCTCACCGGCAAGACCGCCCTGGTCACCGGCGGCAACGGCGGCATCGGGCAGGCCATCGCGGTCGCCCTGGCGCGGGCCGGCGCCGACATCGCCGTGGCCGGGCGCACCCCGCCGGACGAGACGCGAGCCCTGGTCGAGGGGCTGGGCCGCCGCTTCGCCGCCATCCCCGCCGACCTGTCGAGCATCGCCCCGATCCCCGCACTGATGGAGGAGACGGTCGGCACGCTCGGCGGGCTGGACATCCTGGTCAACAACGCCGGGCTGATCCGCCGCGACGACCCGCTGGACTTCACCGAGGCCGACTGGGACGCCGTGCTGGACGTGAACCTGAAGTCGGTCTTCTTCCTCTGCCAAGCCTTCGGGCGCTACGCGCTGGGCAACGGGCGAAAGGGCAAGATCATCAACATCGCCTCCATGCTGTCCTTCCAGGGCGGCATCCGCGTGCCCTCCTACGCGGCGTCGAAGAGCGGCATCGCCGGGATCACCCGGCTGCTCGCCAACGAATGGGCGGGCAAGGGCATCAACGTGAACGCCATCGCGCCGGGCTACGTCGCGACCAGCGTCACCACCGCGCTGCGCGCCGACGAGCGCCGCAACGCCGAAATTCTGGCCCGCATCCCCGCCGGACGCTGGAGCGAGCCCGCCGACATGGGCGGTCCCGCGGTGTTCCTGGCCTCCGATGCGTCCGATTACGTCCACGGCACGATCCTGCCGGTGGACGGCGGCTGGCTCGCCCGCTGAGCAGATCAGCGATCAGGGGCCGCCTGCGAAAGTAAGGGGAAGATGAGAATGAGCACGGACGTTTTCGTGATCGACGAGGCGGTGGACTGGCAGGATCTGGGCGCCGGGGTGCGCCGCAAGATCCTGGGCCACAACGACGCCATGATGATGGTGCGCGTGGAGTTCGAGACCGGCGCCATCGGGCCGCAGCACCGCCACCCGCACGTCCAGTGCGCCGTGGTCGAGAAGGGCGCCTTCGACGTCACCATCGAGGGCGTCACCCGGCGGCTGGGCACCGGCGACGGCTACATGGTGCCGTCCAACGCCCTGCACGGCGTCGTGGCGCTGGAGCCGGGCGTCCTGCTCGACATCTTCACGCCCCCGCGCGAGGACTTCCTCGCCTGACGAGATCACCCGTTTGACATCACCCGTTGCCCGGCGCGCGGGAACACGCGCCGGGCGACTCCCGGACCCAACCGTCCAAACCAAAGAACCAGCCTAAAAACCGCTGCTTAAGAATCGCCAGGAGGACACGCTATGCATCTTTCGACCCGCGGTATCCGCGCCGCCCTGCTCGCCGCCTGCGCGGCCTGCACCCTGCTCGCCACCCCGGTCGTGGCCCGCGACTTCCGCTCCGCGGACATCCACCCGGCCGACTACCCGACCGTCGAGGCGGTGAAGTACGTCGACAAGCTCCTGAAGGAGCGGACCGGCGGCAAGCTCGGCGTGAAGGTCTACCCGAACGGCGCGCTGGGCACCGAGAAGGACACCATCGAGCAGTTGAAGATCGGCGGGCTCGACATGATGCGCATCAACGTGGCGCCGCTGAACAACGTCGTCCCGGAGACGATGGTCACCGCCCTGCCCTTCATCTTCCGCTCCACCGAGCACATGCGCGCCGTGCTGGACGGTCCGATCGGCGACGAGATCCTGGCGGCCATGGAAAGCCAGGGCATGATCGGCCTCGCCTTCTACGACAGCGGCTCGCGCAGCATGTATTCGGCCGCCAAGCCCTACAAGACGCTGGCCGACATGAAGGGCGCCAAGATCCGCGTCCAGCAGTCCGACCTGTTCGTCGCCATGATCCAGGCGCTGGGCGCCAACGCCACGCCGATGCCCTTCGGCGAGGTCTACACCGCGCTGAAGACCGGCATCGTCGACGCAGCGGAGAACAACTACCCGTCCTACGAATCCTCGCGCCACTTCGAAGCCGCCAAGTACTTCACCCTGACCGAGCACGCGATGGCGCCGGAAGTGCTGGTCTTCTCCAAGGTCTCGTGGGACCGCCTGTCGAAGGACGACCAGGCCGCCATCCGCAAGGCCGCCAAGGACTCCGTCCCCTACATGCGCAAGCTGTGGGACGAGCGTGAGCAGAAGTCCAAGGACGTGGTCGTGAAGGCCGGCGCCCAGATCGTCGAGGTTACGAACAAGCAGGAGTTCATCGACGCGATGGCTCCCGTCTACAAGCAGTTCGCGAGCACGCCGAAGCTGGACGGCCTCGTGAAGCGCATCCAGGACACGAAGTAAGCACAGTCGAACGCGGCGCTTCCCTTCGGCAGACCGAAGGGCGGCGCCGCGTCATTCGAGGGGAGCCGGCGGCATGGAAATCGAGCTGCAAGCAATGGACCACAGCCCCCCGCGGAGCGCGGGCCTGCTGACGCGGGTGAACGCGCGTCTGGCGTGGTCGGGGATGTGCGTGGCGATGGTCGGCCTGATGGCCATCGTCTGTGTGGTGTTCTATCAGGTCTTCGGCCGCTACGTGCTGAACGACTCGCCGACCTGGGCGGAGAGCCTGGCCATCGTGCTGGTCCTCTACGTCACCCTCATCGGCGCCGCCGTCGGGGTGCGCGACGCCGGCCACATCGGCCTGGAATCCTTCCTCGTCATGCTGCCCGACGCCATCCGCCGCAAGGTCGAGATCGTCATCTACGCCCTCGTCGGCGTCTTCGGCGCCTGCATGGCCTACAACGGCTGGCTCCTCGGCAATTCCGTCGCCGCCTACTACATCCCCAACCTGCACGTCTCCGAAGCCGTCCGCTACATCCCGCTCGTGCTCTCCGGCGTCCTGATCGTGCTTTTCGCCATCGAACACGTCGTCGCCATCATCCGCGGCGAGGAGGTCGCGCCGTCATGGAACTGACCATTCTCGCCGTCACCTTCTTCGGCTTCCTCGTCCTGGGCATCCCGGTCGCCTTCGCCATCGGCCTGTCGGCGCTCTGCACCATCCTCTACGAGGGCCTCCCCGTCGCCGTCATCTTCCAGCAGATGATGTCCGGCATGAACGTCTTCTCCTTCCTCGCCATCCCCTTCTTCGTCTTCTCCGGCGAGCTGATGCTCCACGGCGGTGTGGCCGACAAGATCGTCGCCACCGCCAAGAACATGGTCGGCCACATCCGCGGCGGCCTGGGCATGTCCAACGTCGTCGCCTGCACGCTCTTCGGCGGCGTCGCCGGCTCCCCCGTCGCCGACGTCTCGGCCATGGGCGCCGTGATGATCCCGATGATGAAGCGCGAGGGCTACCACGCCGACTACGCCGTCAACGTCACCACCCACGCCGCCCTCGTCGGCGCGCTGATGCCGACCAGCCACAACATGATCATCTACGCGCTGGCCGCCGGCGGCAAAGCCTCCATCGGCGCGCTGATCGCCGCGGGCATCGTCCCCGCCCTGCTGCTGATGGTCTGCAACCTGGGTGCGGCCTACTACGTCGCGGTCAAGCGCGGCTATCCCCCCGGCACCTTCCCCGGCTGGTCCATCCTGGGCCGCTCCTTCGCCGCCGCCGCGCCGGGCCTGCTCATCGTCGTGATCATCCTGGCCGGCATCACGTCGGGCGTCTTCACCGCCACCGAGTCCGCCTCCATCGCGGTGATCTACGCGCTGCTGCTCACCACCTTCGTCTACCGCACGCTGACCTGGGACCACTTCCTGGCCGCCGCCGCCAAGACGGTCAAGACGACCGGCGTGGTCCTGCTGCTGATCGGCGTCTCGACGATGTTCCAGTACATCATGGGGCTGTATCAGGTGGCCGAGATCACCGGCGAGCTGATGGCCGGCATCTCGACCAACCCGCTGGTCATCTTCCTGCTGATCAACATCATCCTGTTCCTGCTCGGCACCTTCATGGACATGGCGAGCACGATCCTGATCTGCACGCCGATCTTCCTGCCCATCGCCATGCAGTACGGCATGGACCCGGTGCAGTTCGGCATCGTCATGCTGATCAACTGCGCGCTCGGCCTCAACACGCCGCCGGTCGGCACCACCCAGTTCATCGGCTGCGCCATCGGCGAGATCTCCGTCGGGCAGGTCATGCGCTCCATCCTCCCCTTCTACGGCGCCCTCTTCGTCACCCTCCTCCTCGTCACTTACGTTCCAGCCTTCTCACTCTGGCTCCCCCACCTCCTCATGCGCTGAGGCACACAGGGTTATGAAAAAGGGCCGCGCCGGCATCCCCGGCGCGGCCCTTTTCATGTCGGCTTCCGACGGATCAGCCGGCTTCGGCGTTCGACGAGTTCTGCCAGAGGTTCAGCCCGCCATCGACGGCGTGGCGGTCGATCTCGGCCAGCTCCTCCGGCGTGAAGGCGGTGTTCTTCAGCGCATCGAGCGAGTTGTCGAGCTGCTCCACGTTGCGGGCACCGACCAGGGCGGAGGTCACGCGCGGGTCGCGCAGCACCCAGGCGATGGCCATCTGGGCCAGCGTCTGGCCGCGCCGCGTGGCGATGGCGTCCAGGGCGCGCACGCGCTCCAGATTCTCCGGCGACAGGAAGTGCGCCTTCAGCGTGCCGCCCTTGGCGGCACGGGCGTCGGTGGGCTGGCCGTTCAGATACTTGGTGGTCAGCATGCCCTGGGCCAGCGGCGAGAAGGCGATGCAGCCGATCCCGGTCTCCTCCAGCGCGTCGAGCAGACCGCCCTCGATCCAACGGTTCAGCATCGAGTAGGACGGCTGGTGGATCAGGCAGGGCGTGCCGAGGTCCTTGAGGATCGCCGCCGCCCGCCGCGTCATCTCCGGCGAGTAGGAGGAGATGCCGACATAGAGCGCCTTGCCCTGCCGCACGGCGTGGTCGAGCGCCCCCATCGTCTCCTCCAGCGGGGTGCGCGGATCAACGCGGTGCGAGTAGAAGATGTCCACATAGTCGAGCCCCATGCGCGTGAGGCTCTGATCCAGGCTGGCCGTCAGGTACTTGCGCGAGCCCCAGCTTCCATAGGGGCCGGGCCACATGTCATAGCCGGCCTTGGTGGAGACGATCAGCTCGTCACGGTGGGCCTTGAAGTCGGTCGCCAGGACGCGCCCGAAATTCTCCTCCGCCGAGCCCGGCGGCGGGCCGTAGTTGTTGGCGAGGTCGAAATGGGTGACGCCGCGGTCGAAGGCCCGGCGCAGCACGGCGCGCCCGGTCTCGAACACGTCGGTGCCGCCGAAATTCTGCCACAGCCCCAGCGAAATGGCCGGCAGGTCGAGCCCGCTCCGCCCGCTGCGGCGGTAGGTCATGCCCGTGTAGCGGGCCGGATCGGCGCGGTAGTGCGATTGCATCGCGGTCTCCTGGCTGTCTTGCGCGGTGTTGGGAGGAACGTGACTGATATATTAGAAATCAGCCGCAATCCAAAGCCAAGAGCGCACAACGGCGTCAGACCGGCTCGGCCTCGTCCTCCGAGGGGGCGGTGAAGTAGAGCGGGTTGGCCTTCTGCGCGTCGGCGATGGTGACCTGGAGATAGTCCAGATGCAGGTCGATGGCCTTCGCCGCCGCCTCCGGGTCGTTGTTGGCGATGGCCTCGATGATGACCGAGTGCTCGGCGATCACGTCCGGCACCCGGCCGAGCACCGGCAGG
The DNA here is from genome assembly GCF_003119195.2 of Azospirillum baldaniorum. NCBI lineage: Bacteria > Pseudomonadati > Pseudomonadota > Alphaproteobacteria > Rhodospirillales > Azospirillaceae > Azospirillum > Azospirillum baldaniorum. The sequence goes on from NZ_CP022262.1 coordinate 723,110, forward strand.
GTCAGCAGGCGGTAGCGGTCCACCTGCACCTTCACCTGCTGCGTCAGGTTCCAGAATCCCGGATAGCCGGCGGTTTCCGCCAGCAGCGCGTGGAAGGTCTCGTCGGCCTGGTGGAAGCCTTCGAAATTCTGAGCGGCCTCCATCTCGCGCTGGAGTTCCAGGTTGGCGCGCAGCTTGGCGATCTGGCTGCGGGTGGCGCGTTTGGCGGCGTAGCGGACGGTCGCCTCCTCCAGCGCCTTGCGGATGGCGATGGCTTCCGGCAGCGCGCCCAGCGGGATGCGGGAGACGAAGGTGCCCGATTGCGGGAAGATCTCGATCAGCCCTTCGTCCGCCAGACGCAGCACGGCCTCGCGCACCGGGGTGCGGCTGACGCCGTAGTCCTGGGCGATCACCTTCTCGGCGACCGGCTCGCCCGGCTTGCGGCGGAGCGAGACGATCTCGTTGCGCAGGTCACGGTAGATCGTCGCGGCCACGGTGGTGCCGCGCTGGGCCGGGCGGGCGACCGCCGCCGCCGTGCGGCGCCGGGTCCGCGTCTTGACGCCCTCGGCCTGTTCGGAATCCGCCGTCGATGAATCCGCCATCGATGTCTGCGCCGCCTTTTTCAACACCCGCTCCTGCCAGGAAGATTCAAGGGCGCCGGTGCTCCGGGATGCCGGCGCCGAACCCGCTGGTTCACGCCGCAGACGGTCCGCCCTTCATCGCAATATACTAATACCCGGCGGGGTGGGTCAAACGCCTTCACCCCGCGCGGCGCCCCGGTTCCGCGCCAGTTTGTCCCACCGGGAAGCGCGTTGCGCCACTCATCAGTATACTAGTATATTGAAGAAAGCTCCACCGCGGAGCGCACAGCCGCAAGGACCGTCACCGTGGACCGCAAACGCATCGCCCTCGTCGCCCACGACGCCCGCAAGCCCGACCTGATCGGCTGGCTCGGCGCCAACATCCACGCGCTGGAGGGCAACGTCTTCTGGTCCACCGGCACCACCGGCCGATTGGTCCGGGAGGCCCATCCCCAGCTGGACATCACCTCGCTGAAGAGCGGTCCGCTGGGCGGCGACCAGCAGATCGGCGCGATGATCGCGGAGGGCCGGATCGACCTGCTCGTCTTCTTCGTCGACCCGATGACCGCCCAGCCCCACGACGTGGACGTGAAGGCGCTGACCCGCCTCGCCACGCTCTACAACATCCCGATGGCCTGCAACGAGGCGACCGCCGACATGGTGATCTCCTCCCCCCTCTTCACCAGCGGCTACCGCCCGCGGGCCGTCGACTTCGCCGCTCACGATTCGCGCCGCCTCTGACCGGCCCCGTCAAACCGGCCCTCTTGAATTGCGCGTCGCGCCGACAGAATTGTGGGCGGGACGCACAAAGTCCTTGCATTCGGAACTGATATATTAATATATTCCGATGTGCGGGGCATGACCGGCGCCACGCCGCGCGCCACACCCGAACCACCCATTCAAATGGGCACCGGACCTTCGTCCGGCATCCCTTTTTCCGGAGATGAACGATGCTCCACCCCGACCGCCTCTTCCCCAGCGATCCCACGCAGCGCGACATCGCGCGCCGGCTGTACGCGGAGGTGGGCCACCTGCCGATCATCAGCCCGCACGGCCACACGGACCCGTCCTGGTTCGCCAAGAACGAGGCGTTCCCGAACCCGGCGGCGCTGTTCGTGGTGCCCGACCATTACGCCTTCCGCATGCTCTACAGCCAGGGCGTGGCGTTGGAAAGCCTGGGCGTGCCGCGCACGGACGGCGGGGCGGTGGAGAGCGACCCGCGCAAGATCTGGCGCCAGTTGGCCCAGAACTGGCACCTGTTCCGCGGCACCCCGACGCGCATGTGGCTCGACCACGCCTTCGAGACGGTGTTCGGCGTGACGGAGCGGCTGAGCGGGGCCAGCGCCGACCGCATCTTCGACCAGATCGACGCCTGCCTGCAGAAGCCGGAATTCCTGCCGCGCGCCCTGTTCGAGCGCTTCAACATCGAGCTGCTGGCGACCACCGAGTCCCCGCTCGACACGCTGGAGCATCACCGCGCCATCCGCGAGAGCGGCTGGAAGGGGCGCGTCATCACCGCTTTCCGCCCGGACCCGGTCGTCGATCCGGAGTTCGAGGGCTTCCAGGCCAATGTGGAGCGGCTTGGCGCGCTGTCCGGTGAGAACACCGGGACCTGGGCCGGCTACCTCGCCGCCCTGCGCAACCGCCGCCAGTATTTCAAGGAGGTCGGCGGCGCCACCTCGACCGACCACGGCCACGCCACGGCGACCACCGCCGACCTGTCGGACGCCGACGCCGAGCGGCTGTTCGAGAAGGCGCTGCGCGGCACCATCACGGCGGCCGAGGCGGAGATCTTCCGCGGCCAGATGCTGACGGAGATGGCCAAGATGAGCCTGGACGACGGGCTGGTCATGCAGATCCACCCGGGCAGCTTCCGCAACCACAACCCGGGCGTCTTCGAGCGCTTCGGCCGCGACAAGGGCGCCGACATCCCGACCGGCACCGAGTATGTGCGGGCGCTGAAGCCGCTGCTCGACCGCGTCGGCAACGAGCGCGACCTGACCATCATCCTGTTCACGCTCGACGAGACCAGCTACGCCCGCGAGCTGGCGCCGCTGGCCGGCCACTACCCGGCGCTGCGCGTCGGCCCGGCCTGGTGGTTCCACGACAGCCCCGAGGGCATGCGCCGTTACCGCGAGATGATCACGGAGACGGCCGGCTTCTACAACACGGTCGGCTTCAACGACGACACGCGGGCCTTCTGCTCCATCCCGGCCCGCCACGACGTGGCCCGCCGCGTCGACTGCGCCTTCCTGGCCCGCCTCGTCGCCGAGCACCGGCTGGAGGAGGACGAGGCCGCGGAGGTGGCGGTGGATCTCGCCTACACGCTGGCCAAGAAGGCCTACAAGCTCTGACGTGAAACCCCTCTCCCCTCTGGGGAGAGGGTGGCGCCGACGGCGCCGGGTGAGGGGGTTGCGCTTTTGCCGGACGCACCGCCACGCGCATCCCCCTCACCCTAACCCTCTCCCCAGGGGGAGAGGGAATCTCCATGAGAGGACCACCATCATGGCATCGCTGACCATCCGCCTGCATCCCGCGGACAACGTCGTCGTTGCCGGCGCCGACCTGCCGGAGGGCACCACCCTGCCCGACACCGGCGTCGTCGCCCGGACCACGATCCCCTCCGGCCACAAGGTCGCGGTGCAGGCCATCGCGGTCGGCGAGCCGGTGCGCAAGTACAACCAAGTCATCGGCTTCGCGACCGCCCCCATCGCGCCGGGCGACCATGTCCACGTCCACAACATCGGCGTGGGCGACAGCTTCGAGCGCGATTACGCCTTCAGCGCCGACGTCCACCCCACCGACCTCGTGCCGGAGGCGGAGCGCGCCACCTTCCAGGGCATCGTCCGCCCGGACGGGCGCGTGGCGACCCGCAACTACATCGGCATCCTGACCACGGTGAACTGCTCGGCCACCGCGGCGCGGATGATCGCCGACCAGTTCCGCGGCGACGCGCTGGCTGCCTACCCCAACATCGACGGGGTGGTCGCGCTGACCCATTCCTACGGCTGCGGCATGGGCTCGCAGGGCGACGCCATCGACGCGCTGCGCCGGACCATCGCCGGCTACGCCCGCCACCCGAACTTCGCCGCCGTGCTCGTGCTCGGCCTCGGCTGCGAGGTGAACCAGATCGACAAGCTGGTCGAAGTCGAGGGGCTGACCATCGGCGACACCCTGCAGACGCTGGCGATCCAGGAGAGCGGCGGCACCGCCGCCACCGTGCGGGCGAGCGTGGAGCGCATCCGCGCGCTGCTGCCCCGCGTCAACGACGTGAAGCGCGAGACCGTGCCGGCCAGCCACCTGATCCTGGCGCTGCAATGCGGCGGGTCGGACGGCTATTCGGGGATCACCGCCAACCCGGCGCTGGGCCACGCCGTCGATCTGCTGATCCGCAACGGCGGCACCGCGGTGCTGAGCGAGACGCCGGAGGTCTATGGCGCCGAGCATCTGCTGACCCGCCGCTCCGTCAACCCGGCGGTCGGCGAGACGCTGGTCGAGCGCATCCGCTGGTGGGAGGACTACACCAGCCGCACCGGCGGCGAGATGAACAACAATCCGTCGCCCGGCAACAAGAAGGGCGGCCTGACCACCATCCTGGAGAAGTCGCTGGGCGCCGTCGCCAAGGCCGGCACGACCAACCTCGTCGAGGTGGTGCGCTACGCCGAGCCGATCACCGGGCCGGGCCTCGTCTTCATGGACACGCCGGGCTACGACCCGGTGTCGGCCACCGGGCAGGTGGCGGGCGGTGCCAACGTGCTGTGCTTCACCACCGGGCGAGGCTCCGTCTTCGGCTGCAAGCCGACGCCCTCGCTGAAGCTCGCCACCAACACGGCGCTGTTCCGTAAGATGCCCGACGATATGGACATCGATTGCGGTCCCATCGCCACCGGCGACGCCACCATCGAGGAGGTCGGGCGGACGATCTTCCAGCTCATCCTCGACACCGCGTCGGGCAAGAAGACCAAGAGCGAGGAGCTGGGCTTCGGCTCCGACGAGTTCACGCCTTGGCAGATGGGCGCCGTCATGTGAGCGAAAGGGCTTGCGCGCTCAGTGATATACTAGTATAAGTGTTTTTGTTCGGTTATCCTTTGAAACCCAGTCGGCAGGCCGCGCCATGCGCGTGGTTCCGCCGAGTGACGTTTCTCCAAAGTGCGACTTCAGACCGCCGGGGCACGCTCCGGCGGTCTTTTCTTTTCGGGGTCCGGCGACCCGGCGGCGGCGCGCAACCAGTCCCGGAAGACGGTGAAGCCCGGCTCCCGGTGCCGCGCCGGGCGCGAGACCAGATACCACGCCCGCCCCATCGGCACGGCCAGCGCGAAGGGCGTGACCAGCCGGCCCGCCGCCAGATCGTCGGCGATGTAGAGCCGCGCCCCCAGAGCCACCCCCACCCCGTCCGCCGCTGCCTGCAGGGTCATGGCGTAGCTGCCGAAGGACAACCCCTTCATGGCCGGCGGCGCCAGCCCCGCCGAGGCGAACCAGTGCGGCCAGTCGTCCGCCCAGTGAGACACCGAGAGCAGCGTCGCCGACAGCAGATCCTCCGGACGGCGCAGGCTCCGCGCCAGGGCCGGCGCGCAGACCGGCAGCATGTCGGCGGTGAACAGTTCCTCCACCTCGTAGCCCGGCCAGTGCCCGTCGCCCAGCAGCAGGGCGCAGGTCCAATCCTCGCGGATGGGCGCGCCGGCGCCGCCGGTGGCGATGCGCACCTCCACGTCGGGGTGGCTCTCGTGGAAGGCCGACAGGCGCGGGATCAGCCAGCGCACCGCGAAGGTGGCCCCCACCCCCAGGGTCAGCACCGGGCCGTCGCGCATGGCGGCAACCCGTTCCACACTGTCGGCGATCGCGTCGAAGGCGCCGGTCAGGCCGGGTTGCAGCGCCCGCCCGCGGTCGGTCAGCTCCAGCGCGTTGGCCCGCCGCTCGAACAGCGGGAAGCCCATCCGCTCCTCCAGCAGGCGCACCATGCGGCTGACCGCGGCCTGCGAAACGTTCAGCTCGCCCGCCGCCCCGGTGAAGCTGCCGTGCCGGGCCGCGGCCTCGAACGCCCGCAAGGCGTTCAGCGATGGCAGGCGCCGCATCCGATCCCCTCTTCATGCACCCCAACATTTCCTGGGGGTCAGCATCAGACAATCCCGTTTGCGGCGCAAGCGCGCCAGGGGCATGATGCCGTCCACAGCCAAAGAAAACTTTCGGATGAGCGGGATGCTGACGGTTCCCCTGACACTCGGACTCGGCCTTGCGGCGCTGGTGACCTCGTTCCTGTCGGGGCTGTTCGGCATGGCCGGCGGCATGGTGCTGATGGGGTTGCTGCTGGTGCTGCTGCCGGTGTCCTCGGCCATGCTGCTGCACGGGATCACGCAGATGACCGCCAACGGCTGGCGGGCGTGGCTGTGGCGGCGGCACGTGCAATGGGGGATCGTGGCCCGGTTCCTGTTGGGCGGGGCGGTGGCGGTCGGCGTCTTCACCCTGATCCGCTACGTGCCCGGCAAGGCGGAATCGCTGATCCTGCTGGGCCTGTCGCCCTTCATGGCGATGGCCGTCCCGTCTCACTGGTCGCCGAACGTGTCGCGGCGCGGCCACAGCACGCTGGCCGGCCTGCTGTGCATGGGCGTGCAGCTGATCGCCGGCATCTCGGGGCCGTTGCTCGACGTGTTCTTCGTGAAATCCAGCCTGTCACGGCAGAGCGTCGTCGCGACCAAGGCGACGATGCAGGTTTTCGGCCACCTGTTCAAGACGGTCTATTTCGGCTCCCTCGTCGCGGCGTCGGAGGCGGAGACGCTGGACATCACGGTGACGGCCCTGTGCATCGGCATGGCCGTCCTGGGAACGAACCTGTCGCGCCGCGTGCTCGACGCCATGAGCGACGCCCAATTCCGCAGCTGGAGCCAGCGTCTGGTCGCCCTGACCGGCACCGTCTATCTCGGCCAGGGGCTGTTCCTGCTGGTGGTGCGGTAAGTTCGGGGGGGTGTTGCCCCCACCCCGGCCCTCCCCCGCTGACGCAGGGGAGGGAGCTTAAATCCCCTCCCCTGCGAAGCGGGGGAGGGTTAGGGAGGGGGCAAGGCTGCCTCCTCCCCATCACCCCGGCGGGGGAAAACCGCCACGAACCGGTCTCCACCTCTTCCGGGTGGAGGGCCGAAATTTTGCGTGCCTGGGTGGTGGCTGACAGGTTCATGACAGGTTCGCCTGTTAAACAGTTGGAACAACCAACCACCGTTCCCGGAACCTCCACCATGGCGACCGAATCCGCAGCCAGGACGTCGGCGAAATCCACGGCGAAGACCGCATCGGCTGACCAGCGCACCCCGCTCTTTTATGGCGCCGCCTGCGGCGCGGGGGCCGGCGGCTCCGTCCTCCTCTACGAGGCGCGCCCGCAGAGTTCCACCGCCAAGGCACCGTAAGGCGCAGCAAGCGCCGTCCAAAAAAGCAAAAAAGTCCACTCGGAGGAAACACCATGAGCCTCGGCAACCCCGCCAAGGGGATGCTGGCGGCGGCTGTGCTGGCCGCTGCCGCCCTGTTCGCCGCTCCCGCGTCCGCGGAGATCAAGAATCTGGAGATCATCGCCCCCGCCAACGCCGGCGGCGGCTATGACCAGCACGCGCGCGCCATGCAGCAGGTGCTTCAGGAGCACAAGCTGGCCTCCAGCGTCCAGGTGGTCAACATCCCGGGGGCCGGCGGCACCATCGGCCTCAGCCAGTTCGTCACCGCCAAGAAGCGCAACCCCGGCCTGATGATCTCCGGCCTCGGCATGATCGGGGCGATCCTGATCAACAAGTCGCCGGTGTCACTCGATCAGGTGACCCCGCTGGCCCGCCTGACCGGCGAGTACCAGCCCATCGTCGTCGCCGCTGACTCGCCGCTGAAGACGCTCGACGACCTCGTGAAGAAGTTCAAGGCCGATCCCGGTTCGGTCTCGTGGGGCGGCTTCGCCGTCGGCAGCCCCGACCACATCCTCTACGGGCTGCTGGTCAAGGCGATCGGCGGTGACGTGTCCAAGATGAACTACATCGCCGCTGGTGCCGGCGGCGAGATGATGGCCTCGGTGCTCGGCGGCCACATCACCGTGGCGACCGGCGGCTACAACGAGATGGCCTCGCAGCTCCAGGCCGGAAAGCTGCGCGCCCTGGCGATCTCCGCCCCGCAGCGCCTTCCCGGCATCGACGTCCCAACCTTCAAGGAGCAGGGCGTGGATGTCGAGCTGGTGAACTGGCGCGCCGTGATGGCGCCGGGCAACCTGAAGGCGTCGGAGAAGCAGGTCCTGGACGACGCGGTCGGCGCCATGGTCCGCACCGACGAGTGGAAGCGCATCGCCGAGGAGCGCGGCTGGATCGACCTCTACCTGCCGCCCGACCGGTTCGCCGCCTTCGTGAAGGACGAGCGGACGCGGATCGAAGGCGTTCTGATGGAACTCGGCCTCGTCAAGTGACCAGCGGCCGGCGGTGGTCCGCCGGTTTTCAAAACAAAACATACCCATGGAGCGAAGCGTCATGACCATCCGCATGCCGGGCGCCGTGAAGGGCGTCCTGACCGCCGCCGTCCTCGCCACGGCCGCCCTCGCCGCCACCCCGTCGCTGGCCGAGATCAAGGGGCTGGAGATCATCGCCCCGGCCAGCCCCGGCGGCGGCTGGGACCAGCACGCCCGCACCCTCCAGCAGGTTCTCCAGGACCAGAAGCTGGCGTCGGGCATCCAGGTCGTGAACATCCCCGGCGCCGGCGGCACGGTCGGCCTCGCCCAGTTCGTCACCGCCAAGAAGCGCTCGCCGACGATCCTGGTCGGCGGCCAGATCATGCTGGGCGCCATCGTCACCAACAAGTCGGCGGTGACGCTCGATCAGGTGACCCCGCTGGCCCGCCTGACCGGCGAATACACCGCCATCGTCGTCCCGCCGGAATCTCCCATCAAGACCTTCGACGACCTGATCAAGAAGTTCAAGGCGGACCCCGGTTCGGTCTCCTGGGGCGGCGGCTCGGCGGGCGGCAGCGACCAGATCCTGGCCGGGCTGATCGCCAAGGCGGTCGGCGTCGATCCCAACAAGGTCAACTACGTCGCCACCGCGGGCGGCGGCGAGCTGCTGGCCTCGGCGCTCGGCGGCCATGTGACGCTCGGCATGGGCGGCTACAGCGAGTTCGCCCCGCAGTTCCAGGCGGGCAAGCTGCGCGCCATCGCCGTCTCCGCCCCGCAGCGCCTGCCGGGCTCCGACACGCCGACCCTCAAGGAGCAGGGCGTCGACCTGGAGTTCGTGAACTGGCGCGGCGTCTTCGCCCAGTCCTCCGCCAAGCCGGCCGAGCTGAAGGAACTCCAGGAGGCCGTCGCCAAGGCCGTCGCCAGCGACGAGTGGAAGCAGGCGGTGAAGCAGCGCGGCTGGATCGACCTCTACCAGCCCTCCGCCGAGTTCGCCTCCTTCCTGAAGCAGGAGCGTGCGCAGATCGAAGGCACGCTGAAGGACATCGGCCTCGTGAAGTAAGGACCGCAAGGGGTGGGCGCGGTCGCCGCGCCCACCGGTCCGCAAAAAACAGTCTGGGAGGATGAAGCGATGACCACCGGTCGGAGCATGCGCGCCGGAGAGGCGGTGCTGGGCGGCGGGCTGATCGCCCTTGGGGGCTTGATCGCGGTCGAGACCATGCTGACCCCAAGCGTCGGCCGGGCGGTGGTCGGCCCCGCCTTGTTCCCCTACCTGATCTCGGGCGGCCTCGTCCTGGTCGGCCTGTCCCTGTTGCGCGAGGCCTTCGCCGGGGCCGTCGCCCACGCCGAAGGGCTGGAGCTGGACCTCTGGGCGGTGGCGCTGGTCGCGGCGGGGCTGGCCGTCCAGTTCCTGCTGCTCGACACGCTGGGCTGGATCCCCTCCACCACCATCCTGTTCGCCGCGGTCTCCCGCGCCTTCGGCGGCCGGCGGCTGATGGTCAATCTGGCCATCGGGCTGGCGCTCGCCGCCTTCACCTTCGTGGCCTTCAATTACGGGCTCGGCCTGAACCTGCCCGAGGGCAGCATCGTCGAACGGCTCACGTCAGCCGACGCCGAGTAAGCCCCGTTTCGGGAAGGAAACTGCACAATGGACACCCTTGCCGCCCTCGGCCACGGCTTCCTCGTGGCGTTGACCCCCTACAACCTTCTGTGGTCGGCGATCGGCGTGACCGTGGGAACCGCGGTCGGCGTGCTGCCCGGCATCGGCCCGGCGCTGACCGTGGCGCTGCTGCTGCCGGTCACCTACGGGCTGGAGCCGACCTCCGCCTTCATCATGTTCGCCGGCATCTATTACGGCGCGATGTACGGCGGCTCGACCACCTCGATCCTGCTGAACGCGCCGGGCGAGTCCGGCAGCATCGTCACCGCCATCGACGGCCACGCCATGGCCCGCCAGGGCCGCGGCGCCCAGGCGCTGGCGACCGCCGCCATCGGCTCCTTCATCGCCGGCACCATCGCCACCGCGGCGCTGACCTTCGTCGCCCCGCTGATGGTCAAGATGGCGCTGCTGTTCGGCCCGGCCGAGTATTTCGCGCTGATGGTGCTGGCGCTGACCACCGTGACCGCCGTGCTGGGCAGCTCGCTGGCCCGCGGTCTGGCCAGCCTGTTCCTCGGTCTGGCGCTGGGTCTGGTCGGCATCGACATGCAGACCGGTCAGGCGCGGCTGGCCTTCGGCGTTCCGGAGCTGCTCGACGGCATCGACACGGTGGTGGTCGCGGTCGGCCTGTTCGCGGTCGGCGAGACGCTCTACGTCGCCTCCCGGCACCGCTTCGAAACGGAGGAGATCTACGCGCTCAAGGGCTCCAAATGGATGAGCCGCGAGGACTGGGCGCGCTCCTGGAAGCCATGGCTGCGCGGCACGCTGCTGGGTTTCCCCATCGGCACCCTGCCGGCCGGCGGCAGCGAGATCCCGACCTTCCTGTCCTATCTGGTCGAGAAGCGTCTGGCGAAGAAGCCCGAGGAGTTCGGCAAGGGCGCCATCGAGGCCGTCGCCGGTCCGGAGGCCGCCAACAACGCGTCGGCCGCCGGCGTGCTGGCGCCGCTGCTCTCGCTCGGCCTGCCGACCTCGGCGACCGCCGCCATCATGCTGGCCGCCTTCCAGCAATACGGCCTGCAGCCCGGCCCGACGCTGTTCGACAACAACCCCGAGCTGGTCTGGGGCATGATCGCCAGCCTCTACATCGGCAACGTGCTGCTGCTGGTGCTGAACCTGCCGCTGGTCGGCTTCTGGGTGAAGCTGCTGCTGATCCCGCGGCCCTGGCTGTACGCCGGCATCCTGGTCTTCTCGTCGCTCGGCGCCTACACGCTGAACAACAACGTCATCGATCTGGTCATCCTGTGGGTGATCGGGCTGCTCGGCTTTGGCATGCGCGTGCTGAACGTGCCGGTGGCGCCCTGCGTGGTCGGGCTGATCCTGGGGCCGCTGGCCGAACAGCAGTTCCGCCGCGCGCTGGCGATCAGCCAGGGCGACCCGTCGGTCTTCCTGACCCACCCGATCTCGGCGGCCCTGCTGATCATCGCGGCCCTGCTGGTGATCGGCCCGATGGTCCTGCGCTACCGGAGCAATGGGGCGGCCAAGGGCACAGGCAAGAACGACAACGCCTCCCCGTCCGGCAGCCATCCCGCGACGTAAGACCGCCATTCTTCGGCCATTCTTCGAAGGACTTTTTCATGGAAAGCGTCGATCTCTGGTCGCAGCTCGCCGCCCTTGGGCAGGTGGTCGCCATCGACCTCGTGCTGGCCGGCGACAACGCCATCGTGGTCGGCATGGCCGCCGCCGCGGTGCCGCTGGCGCAGCGCCGCAGGGTGATCTTCTGGGGCATCGGGGCGGCCATCATCCTGCGCATCTTCTTCGCCCTGATCACCACCCAGCTCCTCGCCATCATCGGGTTGACGCTGGCCGGCGGCGTTCTGCTGCTCTGGGTCTGCTGGAAGATGTTCCGCGAGCTGCGCTCCCACGGCACGGACGAGGTGGCGCCCGACGAGGCGATGGACGCCCCGGACACGCCGGTCGGCGTGTCCGGGAACACCGCCGGTGCCGCGGTCGGCGGCGTCACGGTGGGGGCCGCCATCTGGCAGATCGTGGTGGCGGACGTGTCGATGTCGCTCGACAACGTGCTGGCCGTGGCCGGTGCGGCCAAGGACCACCCCACCATCCTGGTGATCGGTCTGCTGCTGTCCGTCGTGCTGATGGGGGCGGCCGCCAACATGATCGCGCATGTCCTGCACAGGCACCGTTGGATCGGCTGGGTCGGTCTCGCCATCATCACCTATGTGGCGCTCGACATGATCTGGCGCGGCAGCAACGAAGTCCTCATGCACACCTCCTGGCTATCGTGACGGAGCGAATCCGATGATCAAGAAGGTTCTCGTTCCCCTGACCGGGCGGCCGCTGGACCGCCGCGCCATCGCCACGGCCTTTCTGCTCGCCGACCGCTTCCGCGCCCATGTGGAGGGGTTGAGCGTCATGCCGCAGGTCGAAATCCGCACCTCCGTGGAAAGCGCCGCCATCCCCAAGGCGCTGGTCGAGCAGCTCATCCGCATCGGGCAGGAGGATCAGGCGCGGGTGGTCGATTCCGCCCACAGCCTGTTCGAGGAGTTCCGCAGCCGCTTCGGCGCCGCGGAGGCGGACAGCCTGACCGGCGGCGGCGAGGACGCGGACGGACTGTCCGCATCCTGGCAGCAGGCCACCGGCCCGCTGGCCGAGACCCTGGCGGAGGAGGCGCGGCTCGCCGATCTGGTGGTGATCGCCCAGACCTCCGACGGCACCAACGCCATGGGTCCGGCCATCGAGGCGACCCTGTTCGGCTCCGGCCGCCCCCTGCTGCTGGCCCCGGCGGCCGAACCGGCGTCGGTCGGGGCCGCGGCGGCGGTGGCCTGGGACGGCGGGGCCGCGGCCTCGCGGGCGGTCGCGGCGGCATTGCCCCTGCTGCAACGCGCCGGCAAGGCGGTCATCCTGTCGGCCGACGTCGCCGACCCCGGACGCACCGCCGACCCTGACCGCCTGTCGGCCTACCTCGCCCTGCACGGCGTGGCGGCGTCGATCCGCCGGGTCGCGGCGTCGGGCCGCGCGGTCGGCCGGGCCTTGCAGGAGACGGCGGCGGAGGCCGGCTGCGACCTGCTGGTGATGGGTGCCTACGGCCACAGCCGGGTCCGCGAACGGGTGTGGGGCGGCGTGACGCTGGACGTGCTGCGCGAGCCGCCCGCCATTCCCATCTTCATGGCGCACTGATTTGTGCATTACGGTGCCCCGGCACCGGGAGACGGACCATGCGCATACTCGTCGTCGAGGACACCGAGGATCTGGCCGACGCCATCGTCCACAGGCTGCGCAAGCTGGGCTACGCCGTCGATTGGGCGCCGACCGGGGACGAGGCGGAGGAATTGCTGCGCCAGGAGGCGTACCAGCTCGTCCTGCTCGACATCATGCTGCCGGGGGTGGACGGGCAGACGCTGCTGAACCGCCTGCGCCAGCGCCGCGACGCCACGCCGGTCCTGGTGATGACCGCCCGTTCCCAGGTGAATGTCCGGGTCGACCTGCTCGACCTCGGCGCCGACGACTTCATCGTAAAGCCCTTCGACCTGCGGGAGCTGGAGGCCCGCTGCCGCGCCCTGCTGCGCCGCTCGCACGGGCTCGCCTCCTCGCGCACGCAGTTCGGCAATCTGGTCTTCGACGCGGCGGCCAAGAAGGTGCTGGTCGACGGCCGCCCCGTCGATCTGGGCGGCCGCGAGTTCCGCCTCCTGGAGCTGTTCCTCAGCAACCTGAACACCGTCCTGTCCAAGGAGGACCTGATGGACCGGCTGTTCAGCCTCGACCAGCCCACCGCGCTGAACGCCATCGAGTTGTATGTCTCCCGCCTCCGGCGCAAGCTGGAGGGCGCGTCGGTGGAGATCCGGACGGTTCGGGGGCTGGGGTATGTGGCGGAAGTGTGTGCCGAAGGCTGAAGGATTCTCGCTGCGGCGGCGGCTGTTCATCCGGCTGCTCGGCGTGCTGGCCGTCCTGACCGCCGGGCTGTTCCTGTTCGTCAGCGCCTACGCCCAGCGCGCCGCCGACGCCGCCTTCGACCGGTTGCTGATGGCGTCGGCGCTGTCGATCTCCGACACGGTGCGGGTGGAGGACGGGCGCTTCTCCGTCGACCTGCCCTACTCCTCGCTGGGCATCCTGGCCCAGGCGCGGCGCGACCGCGTGTTCTACCGGATCACCGCCCCGGACGGCGAACTGGTCACCGGCTACCACGACCTGCCGATGGCGCCCGCCAAGGCCGGGGTCGCCGGAGCAGCCGGCGGCGATTCCGCCACCCGGTTCGAGAACGCCACCTTCCGCGGCATGCCGGTGCGGATCGCCGTCCTGAAGCGCTTCGCGGCGCAGCCGGAGCTTGGCGGCTGGATCACCATCGCCGTCGCCCAGACGCGGGAGGAGCGCGGGGCGCTGGCCCGCGACATCCTGGCGAACGCCTTCCTGCCCATCGCCTTCACCGTGGTCGCGGCGGGCGGGCTGATCTGGTTCGGGGTGCGGCAGGCGCTGGCCCCGCTGGGCTCGCTGGAGCGGATGATCCGCGAGCGGCAGCCCCACGACTTCTCTCCCATCGCCATGCCGCCGCCGCAGGAGGTCTCGCAGCTCGTCCAGGCGATCAACCAGCTCATGGCCCGGCTCAAATCCAACCTCGACACCATGCAGACCTTCCTGGCCGACGCCGCCCACCAGATCCGCACGCCGCTGGCCAGCCTGCGCCTGCAGGCCGAACTCGCCATCGACGAGGACGATCCCGAAGCCCTGCACCGCATCGCCCAGCGCGTGCACCGCAACGCGGTGGAGGCCAGCCAGCTGACCAGCCAGCTCCTCAACCACGCCATGGTGATCCACCGCAGCGAAGCCTTGAAGCCGGAGGACGTCGATCTCGGCGCCCTGCTGGAGCAAGTGTTCCAGCGCGCCCGCGCGGTGGCCGGCGACACGGCGATCCGCCTGGACATCGACCGCGCGGCGGAGCCGGCCACCGTCCCCGGCGACGCGATCAGCCTGCGCGAGGCGCTGACCAACCTGCTCGACAACGCGGTGAAATACGCCGGCCCATCCGGCCCCATCGACCTGTCTTTGACACCTTTGCCAAACGGGCGCGGCCTGCGCGTGGAGATCGCCGACCGCGGCCCCGGCGTGCCGGACGCCGAGAAGCGCCGCGTGCTGGAGCGGTTCGGGCGCGGCAGCTCCGCCGCCGGGGTGGCGGGCAGCGGGCTGGGCCTCGCCATCGTCACCTCGGTGGTGGAGGCGCATGGAGCGGATTTGTCCCTGCTCGACCGCCCCGGCGGCGGGCTGATCGCGCGCATCGATTTCCCGGAGGCGGGCGGCACCACCACGGCGGGGGGAGGGGCCGCGCGGGCCCTGCTGCCCCTTCTGGTCCTCGTCGCTCTGCTCTGGGCGCCTTGGATGCAGGCCGCGCAGGCGGCGCAACTGCTCACCTACCCCGCCCCCGGCGGCGAGCGGGAGAGGCTGCGCATCCATTCCGCCACCGACCGGCAGGCCATCGAGCCGCTGGTCCTCGATTTCCAGCAGCTCCATCCCGACGTCACCATCGAATACAAGGACATGGACACCGCCGACCTCTACGCCGAGGCGGTGGCCGTGCCGGCGAAGGGAGCCGCAGCGGAGACTCCCGACCTGCTCATCAGTTCGGCCTCCGACCTCCAGGTGAAGCTGGTCAACGACGGTTACACCCAACCCCACCGCTCCGCTTTGACCGACGCTCTGCCGGACTGGGCGAACTGGCGGGACGAGGCGTTCGGCTTCACTTTCGAGCCGGCGGTGATCGCCTACCACCGCGACCTGCTGCCGGACGCCCAGGTGCCGCGCACGCGCCCGGCGCTGATCCGGCTGCTGCGCGACGACCCGGCGCGCTTCAGCCGGCGCGTCGCCACCTACGACACGGCCACCAGCGGCATCGGCTATTTGCTGGCCTCGCACGACGCCCTGCTGTTCGGCCAGTACTGGCAGCTCGTCGCGATGATGGGCAACGCCCAGGCGCGGCTGGCCTGCTGCTCCGGCGAGATCCTCGACATGGTGGAGCGGGGCGAGGTGCTGATCGCCTACAACGTCCTCGGCTCCTACGCGCGGGCGCGGGCGGCGGCGGGGGCGCCCATCGGCATCGTGGTGCCGGAGGACTACACGCTGGTCATCTCCCGCGTCGCGGTGATCCCCCGGACGGCCCCCCGGCCGCAGCTCGCCGGGGCGTTCATCGACTATCTTCTGTCGCCGCGCGGGCAGGAGGTGGTGGCCGACCGCTCCGCCCTCTACGCCATCTCCTCCGGCATCAAGCGGGAGGCGTCGGCGTCGGGCCTGCGCTCCAGCACGGCGGCACCACTGCACCCCATATCTCTCAGTCCGGCCCTGCTGGTGTTCCTCGACCGGCTGAAGCGGGAACGCTTCCTGCAGCAATGGCAGTCGGCGATCATGCTGCCCTGAGTCTTTGAGGGGGCCGCAACCCGCACCCCTGCGCGATGCCTCAGCCATTCCAGCCTCCCGGCGGCGATGGCGCCCGCAGAGCCATGCCCATGCCGTGCAGCCGCGTCCGGCGCTTGTCGACCGGCAGGGCCGCCAGCCCGAGCAGCACCGTCGTCGCGGAATCGAGGCCGCCCGGCGGCCCGATCGCCCCGCTGCCCAGGGCCTCGGCGATCGCATCCGACCGCCCTGCGTCCGGGCTTTCGGCGGCGGCCAGCAGACGCTCCGCGGCGGCGGCGCGGTCCGGCACCGCCCCACGCCCCCCCGCTTTCTTCAGGAGGGCCTTCACCCGCTGACGGTCGTTGCGGTCCTGGAAATGGCCGTGCCGCTGCATCAACCGCACCGCCTCGACCATGTAGTCGGCGAAGCTCCTCAGGTCCCGGCCCACCCGATGCGGAGGCTGTTCCTGCGCCGTCGCCACCGCTTGATGCAACCAGCCGCTGGTCCGTGAGACCTCGGTGATCGCATCCGCGGGGAGCGGCGGCGCAACCGCGGCGAAAAGGTCCGCAAGGATCAGAGCGTCCTCGGCTCCGTCGAGAACCGGACGCCGCAAAGCCTCTGCGAGCAGTCCGTTGAGCCACGGTGAAGAAAAAGGATGTGCTCGCCGTTCCTGCATCCGGAACCCCATGAAAATGACATGGATTTGCAACCTCACGCAGAAGATACCAACTCTTCCGCGGATAGCAACGGAAACGATCCTATCAAGTGAGATGTTTCACAAGAATCAGCCATCACCAATGCGGAAATGAACGCATATGTATTCCACCGTGAGAAACTGTGATCGACAGATTCAATACAAATACGCGATATGTCCTTGAGCGCGTGCACAACCGCTACTAAGATACACTCGGGTATGCAGGAGGGGCGCATGGCGGGCCTGTTGCAGGAACGTACGGGACGCGCGGCGCACGCGAACGCAGCCTTGGCGGCTTGCCCACGGCGTCAGCCGGATCAAGCCGAACGGTGCCACGCACAGGCACCGGCCGGCGGGACACCGCCAGTCAGGACACCTCTGGCCTGAATCTGCCGGATGCCACCACGGGCAACGTTTTCCCGCAAGGCACGGGCCGGCGTCATCGGGCGGAGGTCTTCGAGGACCGAAGTGAACCTCATTCCCTTC